>NZ_JBHIMZ010000002.1:0-279215 GCF_042194555.1 Bartonella sp. CR127HXZ
AGAAATGTGTTTCTAAAATCAGAATTTGCTGAAAAAACAGGTGTAACATTCGATAAAAATGTAGCCGCTGCAGCCAATGAAAGAACTTTAACAAAAGAAAAACGAGAAAATTTTAAATCGCTCCCTGCTAATTTTGTATATAATTTTTTCATAATGAACTCCCCAATGAAAAAATAACTATAAACACAAAAAAGACACATTTAAGCGCTATAAAACTCTTTAAAATCAGCTTTTTCTAAACATAAAAATTTAGTACCTGATTGAAAAGATAGAGAGGTTGTGTTTTTAGGTTTTATGGTTAACGTGCTTCGCTCTTTTACATTTCCTAAGAAGGTAAATTTTTTGTGGTGATTGTTTTTTAACTTTTAAACTTGTTGGCTGTTTTTTGCAAGGGGTGGAGTTAGTTTAGTATATTGTTTCTATAACTTCCTCCGGTAAAATTGAAATACATTTAAATATATACTTTTATCTTATTAGAAAATTTTTTAATAGATTTCTAGAAGGTGAGAGTTTTTTTATCTGTAGGGTGCTACAGATTTTTTATATTTAAAAATTACAGCAGAAAATAATGAACTTATAATTTATGAAAAAACTCATTATCTTATTTTGAAATAAGAAGTTTACTTTGTTGAAAGTGTACGGTTTTTCTGTTTTTTAAACCTGTATTTATCATTATAGCGCTTATCAATTTATATATATATATTTTTTCATCCGTAAAAACAATTCACCCCTGCCTCATGAGACAGGGGTGAAAAAGTGTTTTTTATGTATTTTGTTTATTATCAGTTCAATGTCATATTGAATCCCGCACCTACACCCCAGTGACCTCCAGAAGTTGTTGCGGATATGTTAGAACGGTACTTTCCATTTTCTGAGGTGTAACCTGCACCAAAGGCAAATGCAGATTGGCTACGCCATAAACCAGTACCAAATCCAACGCTTAATTTTCCAGGTGTATCATTGTAGCGTAAGTTAGAAACTGCTAAACCAATCGCAGCTGCTTGTCTTGCCTCTTTTTTCACACTCTCAATACTATAGTTTAAAACATCAAACTTCATATCTGTATATTGCTTAGCCCGATCAACAGCATCATCAATCGCATCAATCGTGATATTATTTATCCGTTGATCTGTGTAGTGTTTGGATTGATCAAGAATTATCTTCATCTGTTCTTGGGTATAGTCATGGAGCTGACCACCATTTACAGCTTCTTTCGACCCTTTTTCAATTTTACCATCAGCTACATTATCAATCATAACAGGTTCACTAGGATCACCACCCGCTAATGTGATTTTATTGGTTTTTTTGCCGTTTTCATCTCTGTCATAACGAACAGCGTCCTCAGCAATATCGTTAACTTTATTATCAATATTATCAACTTTGTTTTCAATATTGAAAACCGTTTCACCAATATTCGTAACCGTAGTGGAAATATTATCGACTCTGTTGTTAAGATGCTTCACATCTTTTTCAACACTCGTAACACGTTCATTGGTTTCCCAAAGTTGACCACCATTAACCGCATCTTTCGAACCTTCTGCAATTTTACCATCAGCTACATTGATAATCTTACTCGGCTTACCATCGCGACCTGCATCATAGGCTTTTTTATCACTGTTCCACTTTAAAGCATCTGAATCGACCTTGTTGATGACATCATCAATACGGTTATTAATATTTGACATATTTTTATTGACGTCACCAAAAGCATCAGCGACATTATGGTGCTCTTTCTCAACAGTCGTACCATCAGCATTGACTTGAACAATCTTAAAAGTAGGACCTGTCCATTTGCCATTCTCATATTTGGCACCACCACCGAAATAATTAGCAAGCTGGTTGCTCATGAAATAAAGCTGGTTACCCGTAATGGCATCCGTTGAACCCTTAGCAATTTCACCATCTAAAAGATATTTCAATTTGCTGTTTGTTTTCTTGCCATCTTTTTCATGACGTGCAACAAATGCTTCTTCTTCATCATCCCACAGTAAAGCATCTTTTGAGAAATCTTCAATTTTCTGATTAAACTCATTGGATACATTTGTTAAGCGCTTATTTACATCTTGAACATTACTATCAAGACCTTTTAAAGCTGAACCAACGTCATAAAAATTAGCCTTCCCTACCTTACCATCTACAATAGCCGATAAAGTATATTTCAGCCCTTCAAAAGCACCGTTAATGAACTTTGCACCACCGCCAAAAAACTTTGCAATATCTGCTGATATTTTATTAATCTGACTACCATTGATTGCATCGTTGGAATTTTCAGAAATGCTACCATCTTTCACGTTACGAAGAGCAACTGGTCCGTTGTTCTTATCGCCGCCCAAAGTTACACTACCATAATTAACATTACCATTGTCATTCTTATCATAGAGAACTGCAGCAGCACTTGCTGTCTCAATATCTTTAGAAATCTTCTCTATACTTTTATCAAGTTGATCTTTGTTAACAGCTTCATCACCCTTCTCTGCTGCCTTAACACCAGAAATAGAACGTTCTACTTTACCATATCCTGCAATATTGATCTCAGTCCCAGCTGTATCCTTACCTATAGTGATAACACCTGACGCACCTCCTTCTTGCTTCACAAGGCTATTTTTTGTTATATCAGAAATTTGATTGTGAATATTTGTGAAAGTATTGTTCACACCTTCAAAAGCATCAGCAACATTGTCATAAGGCTTCTTAGAGACAGCACCATTATCGTTGATCTGATAAACTTTGAAAGTAGGAGCGTGCCATTCTCCATTTTCATTATATCCAGCGCCACCACCAAAATATTTAGCAACATCACTAAACCCACTAATCAAATTTGCATTAACAATCCTGACATTTTTATCAAGCCCATCTAAAGCCGATCCAACATCATTATATTCCTTCTGTCTTACTGAGCCATCTGCTTCAATAGTAGTTAAATTATATCTTGGTTTAACAAAAGCACCGTTAATAAATTTTGCATTCCCACCAAAGAAATTCGCAATATCTCCAGATATCTGATTAATCTGGCTACCATTTATTGCTTCTGTTGAATTTTCTGAAATCTTTCCATTTTTCACACCTGCAATGGTTCGCTCTCCCTCAGTACCTGCGATATCGATTTTTGTACCGCCTTTTTCTTTACCAATGGTAATAAGCTTCTGATCTTCATGCCATTTAACAAGACTATTTCCTGTTACATTGTTAATCTGACTATAAATATCTGTGATAGAGCTATCGACAGCAGCGAAAGCATCAGTTACATTATTATGTTTCGTTTTCTGAACCGTAAAAGTTGGTTTGATACCATTAAGTACATCTGTCTCCTCACCACCAAAAAAATCCACTATATTAGTAATATAACTAAATAACTGATGGCCATTTATTGCTTCTGTCGAATCGGAACTGACCTTTCCAACTGCAACGCCAGAAATAATTCGATTCTCGCCTTCAGAGTTCGCAACTTTGATTTCGATACCGTCTTTTTCAGCACCAATGGTAATGAATTTCCCATCTTCGTCCCATTTAACAAGACTATTTTCTGTTATATCAAAGATTCTATTATGAAGATTCGTGATGGAACTATTGACACCACGAAAAGCATCAGCGACATTACTGTATGACGTACTAGTAAAAATACCATCCTTATCAGGCTGCAAAATACTGAAAGTAGGATCAGTCCATGTCCCATTCTCATAACTAGCACCACCACCAAAATACCTAGCAATTCTGCTACCCATAACATAAAGCTGGGAACCATTTATTGCTTCTGTTGAATTTTCTGAAATCTTTCCATTTTTCACACCTGCAATGGTTCGCTCTCCCTCAGTACCTGCGATATCGATTTTTGTACCGCCTTTTTCTTTACCAATGGTAATAAGCTTCTGATCTTCATGCCATTTAACAAGACTATTTCCTGTTACATTGTTAATCTGACTATAAATATCTGTGATAGAGCTATCGACAGCAGCGAAAGCATCAGTTACATTATTATGTTTCGTTTTCTGAACCGTAAAAGTTGGTTTGATACCATTAAGTACATCTGTCTCCTCACCACCAAAAAAATCCACTATATTAGTAATATAACTAAATAACTGATGGCCATTTATTGCTTCTGTCGAATCGGAACTGACCTTTCCAACTGCAACGCCAGAAATAATTCGATTCTCGCCTTCAGAGTTCGCAACTTTGATTTCGATACCGTCTTTTTCAGCACCAATGGTAATGAATTTCCCATCTTCGTCCCATTTAACAAGACTATTTTCTGTTATATCAAAGATTCTATTATGAAGATTCGTGATGGAACTATTGACACCACGAAAAGCATCAGCGACATTACTGTATGACGTACTAGTAAAAATATCATCCTCATCAGGCTGCAAAATACTGAAAGTAGGATTAGTCCATGTCCCATTCTCATAGCTAGCACCACCACCAAAATACCTAGCAATGTCGCTACCCATAGCATAAAGCTGGGAACCATTTATTGCATCAGATGAATTCTTATTAACCATCCCCCATGCAACACCCTTAATAACCCGATTACGGCCTTCATTATTTTGAACACTAATTGTCAAGCCGCCTTTTTCCTTACCAATGGTGATAAGTTTCTGTCCTTCGTCCCATTTAACAAGACTATTTTTTGTCGCATCGTTAATCTGATTGTAAATATCCACGATGGAATTGTTGACACCACCTAAAGCATCAGCGACATTATGGTGTTCCTTCCCAAGAAGAGCACCCTTCTCGTCAGGCTGCACAACTATGAAAGTAGGATCAGTCCATGCCCCATCATAGCTAGCACCACCACCAAAATACCTAGCAATGTCTCTACCCATAGCATAAAGCTGGGAACCATTTATTGCATAAGATGAATTCTCATTAACCGCCCCAGATGCAACACCCCTAATAGCCCGATCACCGCCTTTATTATTTTGAACAGTAATTGACAGGCCGCCTTTTTCCTTACCAATGGTGATAAGTTCCTGTCCTTCGTCCCATTTAACAAGACTATCTCCTGCCATTTCATTTTTGATTTCGTTCAATTGTGCAAAATTTACTGCATCGGTATCTTCAGTTCCCCTTGCCACTTTTGTAATCTTTTGATCGCCTGCATTAATACCATTAACAGTTATGCTTGGCCCATTACCATCAGTAAACATAAAGCCATCAGCATTCATAACGCTTGTTTCTGCTGTGACATTTTTTACATTAATCTTATCAGACAAACCAAATTCTACAGTGTTGTCACTGTTTTTGATAATTTGAATATTCGGGTTACTTGTGTTACCAGCTGATTGTAAATTTACTGCACCGTTTGGACCAATATGCGTAGCATCTTGACCATTAACAGAAAGTTGCCAACTTGTTTTGAAACCATCTTTTACTTCCTTCAGCTGTTTATAATTCACTGCATGATCATCTGCAGTCGCGTCTGCTACTCCTGTAATCTGTTGCTTGCCAGCATCAATACCATCTATAGTTATTTTTGCCCCATTAGTGATCATAAAACCATTGTTACTCATAGAACTTTGTCCTGTAGTGACACTCGTTAATTGAAGAGTATCACTCAAAGCAAATTTGACGTTATGCTTATTATTTGCACTACCTTTTTCTATCTTTAAGTTGTCTTTTCCCACTTCGTTGTTATTTTTCACTGAAAAATCGACTGTATTGCTTGGATTAACATCTGTAGGATTTGTATCGTTAGCAGAAAGTTTCCAAGCTCCTCCTCCTGCTATGACGTCTCTCATAGCTTTCAGCTGCGCCACATTCACAGCATCGGTATCTTCACTACCAGCTGCTACCCCTGTAATTTGTCGTGTTAGCTTACCGTTACCATTGCCACCAACTTCACCAACGCTGAAAGCACCTGCAGTGCTTTTCCATGCCAGACCGGTTTCTGTTGAATCACCATTCAGATAAGGGTCATAACCAACAGTCCCCTTAGCTCTATCAGAGAGAGAGCCCCCACCTATAGCAACACCGTCATAAACCTTTACTTGTGCATTTGCTCCAATAGCAACAGAATCTTCCGCTTCAGCGTAGGTATGCGTACCTATAGCAATCGCGTTTTCTCCCTTTGCTGTTACTTTTCTGTTAGCTTCTGGAGTTCTGTCAGAATCCCTGCTCCCTATTGCAATAGCACCTGACCCCAAAGCTTCAGCTTCTGAACCTATAGCAATTGCATAATTCTTATCTGCTTTTGTCTTAGTCCCTAAAGCAACACTATTTTTACCAGAAGCGGTTGCAAGTCCACCAATAGCAACTGTAGCTTCCCCCGATGCTTCTGATCCCACACCCATAGCAACACTTACTTTTCCAGCTGCAAGCGCAGAAACACCAAAAGCTTGTGCTCCACCAGTTTTTGCGGTTGCACCAGCACCAAATGCCGTTGAATAATTCCCCGTCGCTGCAGATCCACAACCAGTTGCAAAAGAGTACACACCATAAGCCTCAGGCATAGCGGATTCGACACCACCAGTCAGCGCCCCCATATAACCACCACGAGGATTTGTCCAACTATTACCACCCCAAGTAACCTTTTCAGTGGTTGTACCATAAGGATTACGATCAACAAATTTTTGATCCGTGATAAATCTATTATATTGCTCTTCTGCAGTTATAGGATTAGCAGCATTCGCCTGTTGTATACCACCACGACCAATAACAGTGTCTGCACCACAGAAATTATCATCACCAGCTAAAACAATACTGCCATGACTGCCATGTGCATAAGCCACACCAGGAGCACTTGAGCTTGGATTAAACGCTCCTGTTATCGCAAGGTTCGCAGCAAAAACCGGCGAAACACTTGATAACAGTGAAGTCATTACTGTTCCCAACGAAACAGCTTTAACCAAGTTTGATGTTGAATATAATTTTTTCATAAGAACCTCCTCCAACAGAGTCCAATATCATTACAACGCGCAAAAACCTCACGGCAAAACCCCTGTTTGCGCCCCAAAAAACGAATAAATTAAAGACAAAAACCATCCCCCGCGATAGCGATCCCCATCACAGCATCACCCTAAAATCTCTGAAAAGATATTGAATCTAGAAAAGTCCCCAACCCTTTGAGCTAGAGGGATTCAAGCTAAAAAATAAACCAAAACACAAGACTTTGAAAACATAACGTAATCTCCATTCAAAAACACCGCGATTTACCTCTTAACAAAGATAGTTTTACTAAAGAGCAATTCTACTTTTTAGATAAAGCGCCTCAGTAGAATGGCAAGAGTATAAAAATAATTTTTTATAAATTTGTCAAAATACTTCTCAATAAATTAGCTGTTCTTATAAGCACAAATTTATGATTTTTTTAACTTATAGCATAATGTAATGGATGACGATTACCATAATGACCTCACTCTTTTCTGCGAGGTAAGCTGTTTCAATATATGATACATATCTTTAAAAGAAATCTTTCTTAATATAATGATGTACGCTCTGTAAAAAGTTTCAACGTGCTCATCTCATCATCTTCATAAAAAGACAAAAGCGCGCCTATAAATAGTCTTTCCTTCTTCTCTCTTATATGTCTGTAACCCTTTTATAGGAACAAAACATCGTCATTGTATTTTCACTGTTGTATAATTTTTTTGTATTACTAACTGTAATTCTTTTTATAAGCAGTTTTATCTTTATTAGAGCAATACATTAATTTATAACGGTAATTTATCATTATTTCATGTTGAATAAGAGACCAAAAAAAATCGTGAGATTTTCTTATTTAAAACCTGTTTATACCGTAAAAAATCAAAAAAGTTTTATTTTTTAAAAAGGCTGTTCATTCGTATCTTATGACGTTTCTAGATGTGCTTTTCAGTTTCGATTTTACGCTTTAAATGCAATTTTAAAAGTGGCAAAGTGGCTTCGACTTCTTCCATATCATTGAGGTTTTGAATAAGCTCTTGCAATTTTCCATAAAGCTCTGCTGCTAATTCCGCAACATCTTCAGGAGAAAGATCTATTTTTGCATCATGATAGGTCGTATAAACCAAATGTCCAAGCTTTTTCATCAGCCCAGCAGGAATCGCTTGTGGTTTAAAACCAGCTGCTTTCGCCTTTGCCATATCTGAAAACATCTCGCCATTGCCCGTTACAAGCCAATCTAATGAAACACCACAAATTTCTTGATATTTGGAGAGCGCAGAGGCTGTAGGCTCACTTATACCAGTTTCATAAGTTCCTATAGAGCCAGCAGTGATACCAAGATGTTCCGCAAACTGCTTACGCTCCGTAAAACCAAGAGCGTGACGCACTTCACGAAAACGTTTTGCCAACTCAGTTTTAGGTTTTGCTTCCGGACGAGCCAAAAAAATACTCCAAAATCAATATAATTGTTGACTAAATAATTATATTGATTTATACCTCTTGTTACTGCCCCTTATGTTAGGCAAAGATCTACATACATAACCCCACAAAAATGGATGTTACAGCATCCGTCTAAGCAGGAGCGAAAATTATGACAATTACACAAAAAATGCAATCGCCGTGGTATTTTACTGAACTGCGTCCCTGTAATATAACCTTGGAAAAACTCAAGCCTATCAGAGGCTATTTTCCAGAGTCAAAAACATTTGGACACAGCCTAATGAAAAAGCTAAATGCGCCACTGCCAACTCTATCAGTTTGCACGCCAAGCAAATTCTTGCCAACTGCTTTCTCAAAAGTCACAGTCATATTTTTCAGAAGCAAAAAGCCCAACACAGGTTCTCTCACTCAACAGCCTAGTAAACCTGCTTAAACCTCTTTGCAAGAATCTATAAATACACTTCCCAAAGTTTTTACATTACAACATAAGGTAAAAAGTTTATCAATGTCTAAAAATCAATATAAAACAGGTAAAATAATTGGTATTCTACAAAAAATGAGATCATCACTCGTTATTAAAAAGTTAGACGTTTACAAACCATATTTGCTTATTTTATATATTAATGGTGCTAAGTTAGCTGTAATTGGCAATAGAGATTTCAGGGTGTTTGGTTTATCGTCAGAATGCTCCTCCTCTATGCATATTAAAAGCCTTTTAGCAATGTATTTTAAATGCTATAAGTTCTATAGTAAACACATTACCATCCATATTTACAATTGGCGCTTCAAAATCTTGAAGTAATACAGTCTTTAATAGACATTGATTTAAAAGCGCGTATTTTGCAGAAAATTGACAAAACCATGAGGTTCGTATACATGGCAATTCTAAGTGATAATAGTGGAGTGATACTTAAAAAAGCTGTATGGGAAACCGCAACGCGGAGGAATTAAGCATGACCTCTTTATGCGATAAAGAATTATCTGATACATTGGTTGGTCTTTATGACGACTATCAACACGGTTTCGACATTGGAGAAGAGCTTAAATTGTGCGTGGATTTGGCGTTATCTCTTGAATTGGAACTCAGTATTCACCGTTTAAGTGAAACAGATGCTGTTTTAAAAAAAGAGATTGTGCAAACCTTACATCGTCGTAGAAATACCCATTCCAATGAAGATGAAATTGATACAATTTTTCATATGGATTTTGAAAAACAAAAATAATGCAACACTCTCCCCGTATGATAAGATATTACCTTATCGCTTTACTTTCTACTGCGCTTAAACAAAAAAACTTTCAAGAAGATTTAAAATGTTGCGTTTTCGTCTTCTTAACAACAGTGAGATGAATTAAAGAAACGCAGCAATTCTTGTGGGTCGTTATCAAAAAATAGAGAGTATTCTCTAGCATACATCAATTTATGCTTTATTCATTAAGCACCAATTTTTACATTTTCTCACTTCCCTGTAAAAGCAAAATATGAAATATGCTGTAGCGTAAATGTTTATAAAATAGCGTGTATTACCACACTTATAAATGTAATTTATTGTTTTTCATGTTTATAAAACAGCACTATGAATACTCCAACAAGTGCAAAAATGCTTTGAAAAAAATATATCGATTGAGGTGATATGCTACTGTTATCGCGTGCCATAATGAGATAGACTGCGAGGATCAAGCATCCAGAGATACCATTAAAACTTGCCTGCAATCTTCCTTGGTATTCAGGATCACAAGAGAGTTGTGATAAAGAAATCGAAAGAGCCCAACTCGAAAGTCCAAATCCAATCATAAAGTAAACAGGAAAAACAACAAAATTGTGTGTATTAACAGAGAGAATAGCGAGACCAATAGCCATAAAAGCTAATAAAATGGCTAATGTTTTCCTTATGGATAAAACTTTACAAAGAAGTGGTGAAAAAACCGCACCTGTCAATACGCCCATAGAATAAAGCACCTCAAATATTGCAAAGGTCCTGCTATCCGCATGCAAAACCTCTTGTATATAAGGAACGAGAATAACAGGAATGGTCATCAAAAGAGTCATAATAATCATCTGGCTTACATAAGGTACAAAAAGAGCCGGATTCTGTTTAAAATAATGAAGTGCTGCTGTATAATTTTCCCACCAATTTTGCTGGTTTTGATTTTTAGATCTTCGGTTTTTAGGTACCTTCATTGCAAAATTAAATAAACCAGCAATAATAAAGAATATACCACCTATTAGAAGAGTTCCTTTTGTTCCTGCATAGGACAGTATCAATCCACTTAAGCCCATACCTGCGATAGTGCCAAGTTCATAAATCATATCGATAGTCGCATTTGCATTGATGAGCTGTTCCTTCAGCACAATACTTTGAATTAAAGAAATAGCTGATGGCATATAAAAAGAGATAAAAATACCCAAAAGAGCAGATAAGACCATCAATTCAATTTCTATACCAAAATGCCATAGCATTACCCAGCCAACGATTACCAAACCTCTCACAAGATTTGAAATAATAATTTGCGTTTTACGATTATATTTATCCGCCAATATGCCCAAAATAGGGGCAAAAATAATGCTAGGCGTCCAAAGAAAAAGCATCATCAACGCTACACCACGGATTGAACTCGTCTGATTGTAAGCAAGCCACGACAATGCAATATAATTTAGTCCATTTCCAAATGTAGCAAATAAGCCACTCAAAGTAAAATAGAGAAAAGTTCTATTTTCAAATAAAGCAATGCGTTCCTTCAAATTTGAAGTGAACATAAATTATCCTCTAAAATAAATACCCGTCGATATGCATGATACATCCTGTTTAAAAACATGCATTCCTACGGTTTTCATTTTAGATCATTAAATTTAAGAAAGCAAAATTCCTTTTTTGAAGCTTTTAAAATCTTTGTGCTGTTGTATGATTAATTCTTCTATGAAAACAAAACATTTATGCACTAAAATATGCTCGAGTACATCCCTCCATGTCGTTATTCTATCACCACACTTCGTCTCTAAAAGAATAAACATACTATTATTCTCACGATAAATATTGATAACTTTTCTACTCCCCTTCTCTAAATCTTTTAAAACAAGCCCATTACAGTTAATTTTCCAATTAAAATATATAACGTGATATTTTTCCTGAGCAGTTAAATTATTGCAATCATATCTCTAAAGTTTCAGATTTAGAATACGAATACATAAGAAGGATTTATCGTGGATAAATTGATTAATAAATGATTTTATTCATAATCAAAAACAAACTTCATCTATATGACGTCGTATTTGATGATGAATTAAAGAAACAGAAGCAGTTCCATCAATTGTTATAAACCGCTCATCTATTTCTGATAAAACTTCGTATACTTCATAAACTTTTTCAATAAAAGAGAGTTGTTCTTCGTATTTTAAGTTTAAACCATCCCTTTTCTGCAACCGCTCCAGTATAGTAGTGGGCGGTAAATGAAGATAAAATGTAATATGAGGTCTTGGAATAGATTGATTTAATTTAACTACACTTTCAACAGAAAGCTCTCGAGCATAAAAATAAGCAAGACTAGAATAAACATATCGATCGCTAATTAATAAATTTTGCGATAACATTAAGGAAGGTTCAATAATTTCAAGCGTATGTTTGCGTCTATCTGTCGCTGATAAGAGTGCTAAAAGCAACGGATCAATTGCTTTTCCATTATCTAAGTAATCTCTAATTTCTGGATTATTTCTATACCAATAACTGGGTTGAAAAGTTTGTGTTATATGTTTTTCTGTTGAATAATGGTGAGCAATTTCTTTTGTTTGTGTTGTCTTTCCACTCCCATCAAACCCGCATAAGACAATAAAAGAACCGGAAAATTTCTTTGGAGACCACATGGAATTATAAACTTTTTTATCAAGATACATTTTGTCTATATACTCTCCATAAGTTAAATTGTTTTATGTCTAAAATCTCTTAATGTTTAATAAGATGTTTTTTTACTCGTCTCTAAACAGAAAAACACAATACTCCCGCATTTGTATAACTTATTAACTTTATGATAAATGGCGGTATATAGACTTATTTTTAAGATAAGATTATATTTTAGACAACTGAAAATGAGATTAAGTATTTTTGAAAAATATATTTTTTGTTCACGCTACATAACCTGCCATTTTTTAACGAATTCTAGTAGAGTTTCTGAGGATTACTCCTATAACGTCGTGTAAGCGTATAGAAATGAGTTCGATCTAAGTATATTATTGCCCCTAAGGGCTGATACTAGATTGCGCTACATAGGAATCTAACGAAATCAACTCTATATTTTCTCAAACCACTGCCCACGCTATAAGCATTCGATATCCGATTCCGTCAAAAAGCAGCAGAGCAATTCTCAGAAAACATCGCTGAGATATTGAAATATGCCTTGCAAAAGCGTTTGAATCAAATGTTTCACTATATTTTTCGGTATATTCATAAACTGAAACTAAGAATATTATAATAAGACTTCAAACAACGACGACGCCCAAATCGGCCGTGACAAAGCCTCCTAAAACTGAACCAATAATACCTTCTCTATGAAAAAGACTACCATATAAAGGTTTTAATACAACCGCACACCTTAGCGCTAATGCCATAAATGTTTCTGATAGATAACGAAGTTTATTGTCACAACAACATCTAACAACCGTCAATAACAAAACCTCAACCTTGAGTATAAACAAAATCAACTTGAAAGCGCAAAATATACCTCTAGGACATAGTTCCTTATTGGCAAGCCACCTGCCAAGAGACGCAGTAAAAATACCAGTCTCCATCCTACTCATTCTCCTGAAAATAAGCTATCACTACCATAAACATCAGCGTTCAAATTTTCCCTACTGAAAAAACTTGACATGCCCAGTAATACGTATATACGCTCATCCCTTGTAAACATGTGTGCTGATTTATAATACTGCGTGTTTTAAGAGATTTCAAAATGGGGGGATGATGTGCACAAACAACTGATGTTTCGGTTTTATGGGCTTGTTGTCTTACTATATCTTTCTGATATGGTTCTATTCTTAAGTAATCTTTGGAATGCTTATCGCATAACATCCTCATCGATTTTCCTAGGCATAACCATGGCTTTGGGCACCCTTACGCCTTACCTTTTAAAAAAAAGCGGACTTGTGCGCATTAAAGCCTCACTGCGGTTAGTCGATTTATACAAAAGGCGGATCATTATCTATAGCCTTCTTTTATTGATTGCACTTTTCCATTATGCCGATTCCCCCTTTGGTTTTATCGCTGTCTCTATCTCTATCGGCTATCTCTCTTTGATTACCTTAAGCACTCTCGAGACTTATAATACTAAACTCGCACTTGGTGGTTATATTAGCGCCCAAAAGGCTTCCCGCATTATGCAAACAGTTGTGCAAATTGGCGCATTTTTGGGAGCAGCACTGAGTGGTTATCTCTTAGAAGCGACCAGCCCTCAAGGAGCAGCAGCTGAAATTGGCTATAATGGTTTGATTGTGGCACTTTGTGTGTTTGACATCATTATAAGCCTTATAGCCGGATATATCATCTTTTGCGATGAATATAAAGCTACCGATACCACAGCACTTGCAACCGATAAGAAGCCCGTACCTACACCGCAAGCGAATGGACTCTCCCAAGAGCTTAAACTTTTATGCGTCTGCATAGGACTTATTGGCTTTCATATTTGCGCTTATAATACGCTGGCAACCATTCTTTTTCAAAGTGTGAAAAATTTTGGCTCTGAATATTATGGGCTTTGCAGTGCGGTCGCGGGCTTGGGCGCTTTTTTGGCTTCTTTTATCAAAATCCCTCGCTTTGAATTTATTCTCCCAGCCCTTATGTTGAGCGTGGCTGATCTTATTTTTAGCACCACACAATCGCCCTATTTGGCTGTGGTCTTTTGCTTTTTTATTGGCTTTTCAATGAATACCATGCGAATTAATGCCCGAAAACATACGATTGAAGCGACTAAAACAGAAGCTCAAGCAGAGCTGGTGGGAAGCTATAGCGGCATGCTTTATACTCTCTCCCAATCGGCAGGTTATGTTATCCTTGGTCTTCTTACAAGCTCTGCCCTTATGGGCCCTCAAGCAGCTGTTTATCTTCTACCCCTTATAGGAATGATAATCTTTATTTATATCCTTTTCTTTTTATCGCGGCAGGCCACAGCATGAGCAAATCCATTCTTATTGTCGACCCTTTCTCCACGGGAGCCCTCTATGGCCCTGCTTTGCAAAAATTAGGCTATACTTGTTATGGTGTTGTCTCTCAACAAGCTCCTTTTTCACACTATATGCTTTCTTATCAGGGAGAGGGTATGGCAGAAGCGAAACTTCATAATGTAGATGAGATCAAGACACGCTTTCCTATCGGTGCGATAGAGGCCGTGGTGGCAGGCGCCGAAGGGGGTATTTATTGTGCAGATCAATTGGCGGCTTATTATAATTGCCCTAGGAATAATCCCTCAACCACCGATTGGCGACGAAAAAAGGCAGTAATGCAAAGGCGCCTTTGTGAAAATGGTTTATCTTACATTCGGTCGAAGATTCTTACAAAAGGCGATTGTGCTATCGATGATTTTGAAAGTCATAGCGGCTATGTGGTAAAGCCAAATGATTCTGCTGGGAGTGATGGCATTTTGTTTTTCTCCAGCCGTGAGGAAGTGGCGGCATGGTCCTCTCGAATCGACTGGACGCAAAAAAATATTTTTGGCGCACCTAACGAGGCTTATTTGCTCCAAGAAAGATTGAAGGGAGAGGAATACATCGTCGACGCCGTTGTAAAGGGAGAGGCTATAAAAATATGTAGTTTATCACGATATAAAAAAGGTATTCATAATGGAAGTGCTTTTGTTTATGAATCGCTTGATGTGCTTGATGCTCAAGATCCTTCTTATGCCCCTCTTATCTCTTATGCAAAACAATGCATTCGCGCGCTGGGGATTGAATATGGACCCGCGCATATGGAAATCATGCAAACAGCTCGTGGTCCAGTGATGATCGAAGTAGGAGCCCGCCTCCACGGGGGAATTGCACCCACCTTGTTCGCACATTGCTATGAAGATGATTTACTTGAAAGCTCCGTTAATCTTATTGCAAGAGTGTTTTCGCAAAAACCAAGCCACTTTAAGAAAAAGGGGCGTATTATCTTTCTTATCAACAAGATCGACGGTCATATTATAAAAGATGTTAACTTATGGCAGCAAAAGCTTCATTCTTGGGAAAATGTGGTTCATTTTAAGCTCCTTTTTAAAGAAAATGAGCCCCTACCCCTAACCATCGATTTAAATACCTGCCCAGCTATTATAGCAATTTGGGGACACAGTGATGATGAATTATCAGCTTTGGAGAGGATCATTCGTAGCAATTTCTTATAAAATACAATAATTGGAAAGAAAACATAGATTCATCAGCGTAACTAATTGAAAATATAGACAAATATTAAAAATTGATCAAGCTTAATGGATTAAACAACAAGGAAATAATTTTGTTTACAGCTTTATTGTCGAGCATTCGCGGATGGATTCTGGTATTATCTCTATCTGGAACTCCCTACAGGCATGAAGCAGAAAAGTTATCAAGCATACTTAGTATACCTAATGACAACTGCTATTACCATACGTGATGGCTCTAATGTAGGTGGATTTGAACTTTTAAATAATTTCTTAACTCTTGCATCACTCTATTTCCATACTTTTTAAATAATATTCAATAACTTAAGTAAAATAAATATTTTTTATTTTGGGTTTTGGTGTGTTGTTAATCTAAAGCATGTGAAGAGAATATATTAAAGAATTAAAATATTTATATATCGAGATTGAAGATGTCCTATTTTACCAAAAGAAGAGCTATTATGACACAGGTGAATTTAGCTATTAATCTTTTGTTGCAAACAAGTGGAAAAAAAATGCTGAACGTAGAAAAAGTTGCATAAGAATCTTTAACAAAAATGATTAAAATTTAGATATAGTTGCAAGATATGAAATAAAATTGGTTCTATCAGCGCTGCAATTTTTTCTGGTTAATTTATTCTACCAATATCATTAAGGCTTTCTTCTAATGACATCGTCTATCATTAGAGGGAGATATATGATTGTTTTTCGAATTGTGACAGCACACAAATTTCGTGATTTATTTTGCCCATCAAAAGATGTTGGTTAGTTGAATAAGTTAAAAAAATACATAGCATTCCGTATAAGCCATGTGTATGTATAAAACTTCTCCGAATGATCGTGTTAATAGCAATGTTGAAGGAGTGCCTTTTTGGAAAGATTGTACAGCAATTACGAGTATCTCTAGGAGGAAAAGCACTGATTTTTAGAACAGAGAGAAACATTGATCATAACAGTTTATTAGGCTAAACGCAGAATATTTATCCTAATAATTGATGATCGAATTGTAACAGTATAGTTTTTTGATCATCATAAAGAAAAAAGTAGAGAGCATGTTTCTTTTAGTTAAGGAAGAGTGTTGCTCATTTTTCTTTCTAAAAGTAAGCAAATTCAAAGATAATTTTTTTGTTCTTATAGTGGTGATACAATAATTGTCGAAGTCCGTGAAGGGGAGATTCCAATACATTATTACAAAGTTTAATAAAAGCTGGAATACTTAAAAACTCTTTAGCTGCTATAATGATTTAAGAATACCAGATTAGGATACGGGCAATTCAAGAGTTCAAAACTTTGTGATAATATTGGTTTAGAATTACATCCTGTTCATTCAGACGAGATGAGCCGATTATTATATGTCATAGAACCATATGGGTGGGGAATTTAAAAAAAGCTTATCCAGAATCTGACTTAAAGGTTTTGGGAACTTTAGTAGTAAGATTGGCTTGGTCTCATGTTACCCAAAAATTAGCACCCAATCTTGTTGTGACTAGACTAAATTTAGAAGATCTGCTCACTGAAAGTTTTATAATATTATGAAATGATAAAAATATTAATATTTCTTCTTGTCCCGCACATGAAACAGATGCTATTTGTATTTGTTATCCTTTGCACCATTGTTCGAAATATATTTTAGATGGTTGTCACTTGAAATATGTCTTGGAAAATTATTGGAAAGTAATTTCCTATTATTTGTCTCAATCTATGGGCGCAACGTTATCAAGTATAGAATTCATGCTGACAGATGACTCGCAAAAAATAAGTACCTACAACGCATTTGAACTAAAATTTTATGAAAAACTGGAATTTAGTACCGAACCATATTTGACAATGGAGAAAATCATAAAATGGCTCGAGTCTCTGTTTAAGAGTGAGAAAGCTATTGCGTAATTCTGTTTTTCTTATGATTTTGATTGGTTGTTTGACGAGTTTTTGTGCTAGTGGTGTATTATCTATTGGCCTTTCTTTGTTACAATTCCAAGATACAACTGGAAAAGCATCTGCTACTTTAAATGTTGTTAATTTAATCGCAATTGGAATTGCAGGCTTATGTTTGGGAAATGTGTTGGTGCGCTATCAAGGCTTTATAATTGGGTTTTATAGTCAAATTATTTGCGCTTGTTTATTATCGTTCTTATTATTTATGAACAATCCGGTACTTATTTTATTTGTATTTTTTTTACTTGCTCTCTTGATGGGGGCTGATAATCCAAATAACAACAGTGCCTTGAATCAGCTGGTTCCAGCTCCCAAACAAAAAGCTGGAATTTTTGCATTTTATACTAGTTGCTGTCAGTTTTTTGTTATTATATCCCCATTGCTTATATATTTTATAATTGCGCATTTGGGGCACAAAATAGCCATAGCCTTTATTGTGTTTATTTATCTTTTGAATGCCAGCCTATGGTTTCGTATAAAATCTATACAACAAATAAACAGAGTAAAAGAGCTATTAAAAAAGCCATCTCAAAAAGCTTATGGAGTTGGTTTTAGGTGCCTTTGGCGGGTTTCTGCGTTGCGTTTTTTAACGATTAATCGTATTTTGAATAATTTTCTCTATACGGGGCCTATTGTTCTATTGCCACTTGTTCTTGCATCTATAACATCAGATAATACAAAATTTACAGCTATTCAAAATACTATTTTTGCTTTGTCAGCACTGGGTTTTGTAGTCAATGGTCTTATCTCATCCTATTATTTACGAAAATTTCCATCTTTAATTCGTTTTTTTGTATGGGGAACACCGGCTTTTGCAGTGATCGCAATCTCTTTTGTTTTATATTTAAATTTTACTCAATATTCCCTTTATATTATGGGCTTTTTATTAGGTATTGGGCAATTTTATTTTAGGGTATCGGGAATAACAATTGGACAAGCTATCACACCTAGTGAAAATTTAGCCGAGGTGATTTTGGCAGGCGATGCCAGTGTGCGCATCATAACAGCTTTATTCTCCATTGTGCTTTTATATGCCGGAAATTTTTTTTCATTTTCTACATTATACGTCCTGTGTATATTTGTAGGTTTTTGCGCCCCTTTATTTATTTTACACGGACTATCTATTTACATACAAAGCTTAGAAATAAAAGAAAGTGCCGCATGAATGATCTTCAATTATTATATTACGTCAGCCTTTTTTGATTATTATATAGATAAAGATTTTGTACAAATATTCATGAAATTAATTTGAAATGAGCACATTGCGTGAGAAAAGCTGAGGTGTTCGTTAGCTCTCATGTGAATAAAACGCATTTAGCCCGTTAATCGGAATTGCAAATAGCACTATGATCACCATTAATTCTGAAACTCTATCAGAAGTTAGTGATAATGGCAAAAATCCCTTAATGATATTTGAAGAGATCGTTTATGCTAGATCAGGTTATCTAAAGATCGAGAGGAGAGTAACTTAGAAGTTATAAAATTCATGGAAATTCAACTGCAATTTCTAGGTATACATAATGACAGATACAGATCGGCGCAAACTGGTCAATTGCAAACAGTAAAAAATCCTGAGCTTTTTAAGCTATGTCATATCAAGCATATGAAAATTCGTTTTAAATTAATGGCGGAGAGAGAGGGATTCGAACCCTCGATATGGTTTCCCATATACACGCGTTCCAGGCGTGCGCCTTCAACCACTCGGCCACCTCTCCAGAAGTCTCGCACTATACCCAGAAAGAAATAACGTGCAAGCCTAAATTATACATTCAAAGTTCAAAAAACAAATTCATTTATTAAAGTAAGAGCTTATATCTGTTGAATAACAAGCACATCCTTTCTTTTTAAGAAAAAACTTTTTCCGTGGATAGGTTTGTATAATACAATAATGGGAATAAAAAGATTGTCACATCTATCTCATACGGTGTCTATGAATGGTATAAAATCTATTGAATAGCATCATCTTTCCTTAAATAAAAAGTACAAGCCAAGTACCATTACGCTATTTATCCCCTAATGTTGCAACATCCCTTGCTATTTGAGAGAATGTATAAAAGGCATTTATTCTTTCTTAAAGTGTTTTTCACACGCTACTCCTCCCTGTAACGTATAAAAGAATAATGTTTTACAGCACTAACGATCTGATTACTCTGCAAAATGAGTTAGCTCGTTCCCCTTAATGTTCTTTATCACCTTATATCCTTGCTTAGAGCACGTACAGCTCGTGCAGTTTCACATTGTAATGCTTTTTGTGCTAAAATTTTCATATCTTCAAAACTATGAGTCTGCAAACACGCCTTTACTGGAGAAATATCGCAAGATATCATAGAAAGCTCATTAATTCCCAACCCAGTCAAAATCATTGAACCAAAAGGATCTCCAGCCATACCACCACATACGCTAACCCAACACTTATGTTGTGAAGCTCCCTGAATAGTCTGATAAATCATACGCAAAACTGCTGGATCAAGGCTATCAGCTTCAGACACAAGGTACGGGTTTTGCCGATCAACAGCCATTGTATACTGTGTTAGGTCATTGGTTCCAATTGAGAAAAAATCAACATGGGCGCTCAACACATCTGCCATAATGGCGGCTGCTGGAATTTCGATCATAATACCAAGTTTTAATTTTGGTGCATCAATATCATTGCGGATTTCTTCTGCAATCTTTTTTATAGTAACAATCTCTGAAACAGACATTACCATCGGAAACACAATCCATAGATCTCCGCCTTCTTTTGCTGCTCGATACAAAGCACGTAATTGAGGCACCAAAAGATCACGTCGACGTAACAAAAGCCGCGTCCCTCGAACACCTAAAAAAGGATTGTCCTCTTTAGATAAATGTAAATGCGTAACCTGTTTATCCCCACCAATATCGAGTGCACGAATAATTAATGGCTTATCTCCTACAGCTGTAATCATCTCCCGATATATATTAAATTGTAGCTCTTCATCCGGAATATGAGGATTCTCTAAAAACAAAAATTCCGTGCGCATGAGTCCAACACCTTCAGCCCCCAAATCAAGCGCAACAGGAACCTGATTTGCGTAGTTGACATTAGCCATGATACGAATTCTTTGACCATCTGTTGTTTGCGCTGGTAATCTACACGCACTTATTTCACTGACACGTTTTTGCACAATAGTATCAATATGCCTTTGAGCATCTTCAACGTCTTCAAGCGTAGGATCAAGGTAAATAAACCCGTTATCGCCATCAATAATAGCCTGAATATCAGACTGTATCGCTAAAATATCACCACCTGCAGCAACAACCATTGGAATACCAAGAGTACGCGCCAAAATAGCTGTATGAGATAATGGACCTCCCCATGCTGTTGCTAATCCTTTTACCTTTGTACAATCAAGTTGTGCTACATCAGAAGGAGAAAGGTCATTTGTAACTAGAATTACACCATGTGGAATATCATTTAAAAAGAACGATCTATAGGATGGATTGATTTCACCTAAAACACGTCGACCAACATCAACTAAATTAACAGCACGTGCTGCTAACAAAGGATTATCTACCTTAAAAAACATATCTGAAAATTGACGAACCGCTCTATCCCAAGACCAAGCGACACCATGACCTTCTGCTATAAAACGACAAGCTTGAGCTATTAAATTTTCATCTTCAAGCAAAACCATTTGCGCAGAAAAAATCGCAGCAGAATCTGCTCCCATACGCACTGTAATATCAGAAATCACAGATGCCATTTTATGTTTTGTTTTTGTAAGAGCATTTTCAAGACATGCCGCACCAGCTGCAAAATCAATTGGCTGGTCTATTATGGAAATATCATTTTGCCTTAAAACAAAAATCTTACCAAATGCTAATCCTGAACTTGCTCCAACACCAGAAATGCCTTTTTGCATAGAGCGTGGATACCAACCATGAAAAGCCTTTGTTTGAGATTCCATTGCTCTCATCAGGCATTTTTCACTAATACTCACTTTTTTTGCAATAGCAATGGCATCATTGAGAAGTTGTGCTCCTTCTGCAGCATCTGTAGAAAAAATCAGAACATCACCGTTTTTTGCTCCTAATTGCAATAAACCAACCAAATTTTTCATTTCAACGGCATATTGACCATGACGAACTCTGATAGAATTTTGAGCCTTTTTCGCAAAATCAACCCAAAGAGAAGCTGGTCGTGCATGAAGACCACTTGGATAATCTAAAGTCCATTCCTGACACACCGAAAGGTCACCAATAAAAGTTTTTTCTATCTTCATATCTTGATCAAACAAAGTTGTAACAATTTGCTGTTTGTCCATAGTTGTTGCAAGTACTTCAAGCTGTTTTTTATCAAATAAAAGAGACGTCAATTTTTTACAAATTTCTCTATAGCGATCTGGACACGCTGCAATAGCAATAACCAAATGTGCTTTCTTGCCATCCTGCCACTCAACACCAGCAGGAACCTGTATAACAGCAACAGCGTCCTTGATAATTAAATCACGATTTTCAGCCATACCATGGGGAATGGCTATACCGTTTCCAAGCCAAGTATTGGTTGTTTCTTCACATGCGAGCATGCTTGCCAGATAACACTTATCAACCGCACCAACCTGCACAAGCAATTCAGCAGCAGCATAAATTGCATCATTTTTATGATCAAAAGCAGCTGCAAGTTGTACAGATCTTATAGACAAGATTTCACTCTCGATAAAATCTACATTCATTGCTTCTGCTTTCTCACATCTTATCATGAATTCAAATTGCCTCACATTTGAACACCAATATCTCTGATAAATTCCTTTTCAAAGCTGCATTTCCCAAAATACAAGCTATAAATACCACCACAGCTCTCTTTATATTTTACGAAATGTAGCTAAGTGAGGTGCTTAAATACCTCAATATAACCGATAATACAATTGGATATCGTCATCTAGCGAGGTGCTTAAAAGCATCATAAGCAAGTCTGCCTCTTACTCTTTTACTTTACAAAGACAAAACCCCGATTTTTACAGCACCAATCACCTAAAAAACTATGTTTTAAAAACGCTCTCATTATCCCAAGTTATTCAACATAACTTTTCATTATTCTCCCTAAAAGAAAGCATCCTTCCCAATCATCTGTAACTTCAGTTAATATTTTAACTGATTCCTCAAAGTTTATTTAACCTATTATCCCTCTTTATAAATTCATTACATAATTATAAATTGCTCCATGCAACTTATCATCTTTAAAATTCCGTGCAGCTCATCCTATGATGCTAACTTATTGATATATAACATCTATGTATTTTAAGATACTCCTTTACTTCAATCAATATCGCAAACACACAATATTCTCTGTCGCATATTTGCAAAGTACGAGCATCACCCAAGCACCATCATCAACTACTAAAATCAAGAAAAACGCTACAAATAAGATAAATAAAGTAAAAAATGAAAAGCAGTTATTGCCTTAACCCCAGCTTTTATGCTTGTTTATTTTCAAAAATGTACAATACAATAATAGTGAAATCAGAAAAAATATTCTTGAAGAGCGCTGATTGCACATTGGTTGTTTTTATATCTTTAAACAGCGTCCTCCTTAAAAATATAATTTCACTCTCGATTTACCGAAAACTCCTTAATGCACATCACTTTCAAAGTAGTTTTGACTGCCATCTTATGGATTTTTTATCCCTATATCCTTTTAAATGAATAGCCCCACCTATCCACACCACCACCTAAAAACAGTATGACAACTCATCAATACTACAATGCCAATAAAAAGATCCATCTTTATCAAAATGATTACATAAATAATGCTTTCATTAAATTTCTCATAATTTCCTGAAAACAAACTGCTTCTCTTATAAAGAAATTACTAAACACTTCTTCATGCATAAAAAGAAAGTCTCTCCTTACTATTATTATACAGAAATTTATCAACAAATTCTATCATAATATCAATACGTTCAGTACTAAATACTAACATAACACCGCACAAGTTCCTCCCCTCATTGAGAAAAGTCATTTCCCCAATTCCACCTTTTTCGTACATCTTCTACATTTATTATAGTACCAAAACAAAAAGGGAAAGATGAAATTCTATCTTTCCCTTTTAATACTTATAAAACCACAACTACAATTCAATGGAATCCCGTTGATTGCTAGAGAGTGTTACAGATTACTCTGCTACCTCCACCATAGGAATGACTGAAACATAGGAACGATCACCCGCTTTGCGTTGAAAAGAAACCTTTCCATTTGATAATGCAAAAAGCGTATGGTCTTTTCCAATGCCGACATTGTTGCCAGGATGCCAACGTGTACCACGCTGGCGAATAATAATATTTCCAGCAATAACGGTCTCACCACCAAATTTTTTAACGCCTAGACGTTTCGATTCTGAATCGCGACCATTACGCGAGGAACCACCAGCTTTTTTATGTGCCATAGACGCTCTCCTTTAATCTTTCTTACTCTTTGATGCTACAGACGCTTTCTTCTGTGACGCAGTCTTTTTTTCAGCTGTTTTTTTAGCCGTCTTCTCAACAGAAGCAGCATCTTTTGTTTCTTTTGGTGCAGTTGCCTCTTCTTTTATCGGCTTTGCAGCTGCTTTTTTAGTTTTTGAACCACCCATTAAAATTTCTAAAACACGAAGCTTCGTAAATTCTTGACGATGACCCCGCGTGCGTTTAGAATTTTGACGACGGCGCTTCTTAAATGCGATAACCTTGCGCCCACGTGCCTGTTCTACAATCTCAGCTGTCACCAATGCATCAGCAACGACAGGGGTACCAATAACCGCATTACCTTCTTGCCCAACCATCAATATATCATTGAATTCAACAACATCACCCGCATTTCCACTAACTTTTTCAACTTTCACCACTTGATTAGCAACAATGCGGTATTGCTTACCACCAGTTTTAATGACTGCGAACATTTTTTATCCTTCCGTTCACTCCAGCTCTTATTTAATTTCTGCCTTGAAATAAGGGAAAATAGGCTGCTTTTTATCAGTCGTAATAGATTTTAAAGAAGGATAAAACCTTCTTCAACACAAATATGCGCAGATTTCCCCACGCTCATGTTCCGTATATATGAAGGAATTTCTATTCTCTGTCAATAAAGTCCCATAAAAAAGAAAAAAAGGTTGTACCAAAAACAATTGAAGGTTATCTACCCCTTATACACTCAAATAGTGCCGATTTTTGTTTCACTTTATTATGGAGAGATGGCTGAGTGGTTGAAAGCACCGCACTCGAAATGCGGCATAGGGGCAACTCTATCGGGGGTTCAAATCCCTCTCTCTCCGCCAAAGTTTATAAAGCGATATTATTAAAATGTCTTTAATCGTAGCTTGCCGGTGGATTCTGTATATTTTTACCTAGTGTAGTTTGTCAGCAGGTTTTGTATCAATCCATTTTTCAAAAGATCTTCAAGACTTTTCAAAGCTCTTTATCGTTTGTGCGAATAAATTCTCATTATTACAATTTTTTCACTTTTTGGTTTTCTGTTACATAAATATAGTTCAGATAATAAGAGAATGCATAGTAAAATCAAAGAATTATCTCATATTTCTCTCTCATTCTACTTTTGCTTAGTTAGTACAAAATCTGCTGTCAAATTATATTTATTTTGCACGTCTTTCTTGAATATGTGCTAGCAACCCTAATGTTGAACTATCGCGATTATCCGCTTGACTTTCTCCACGAAGAATTGGTAGTAACTCATTTGCTAATTCTTTACCAAGTTCAACCCCCCATTGATCAAATGAATTAATATTCATTAAAATCCCTTCAACAAAAATGCGATGTTCATAAAGCGCAATAAGACGACCGAGTGAAAAAGGTGTTAATAAATCTTGAACCAACGTAATGCTGGGACGGTTTCCTTTAAAACTTCTATGAAGTGCTAAATGATCTGCTTCACCCTCATCAACTCCATTTTTTATCAAGATATGCCGAGCATCTTCAATACTACGCCCCTTCATCAATGCTTTTGATTGTGCTAAACCGTTTGCTAGCAACATCTCATACATAGAATGTAAATTTTGCTCATGCCCTTTTATAAATAAAATAAATTCTACAGGAATAATATCTGTTCCTTGATGCAGAAGCTGAAAAAAAGCATGTTGACTATTTGTTCCTGAATCCCCCCAAACAATCGGACCACTTGAAAAACTTAATGGTTTTCCATCCAGCGAGACTTGCTTACCATTTGATTCCATATCAAGCTGTTGTAAATAAGCTGGAAAATGTATTAAACGCTGTGCATAAGGAATGATAGAACGTGATGAATAACCACAAATAACACGATGCCAGAATCCTAAAAGAGCAAAACGAATAGGTATATTTTTATGCAAAGGCATAGTTTTAAAATGTTGGTCCATTTGCAATGCACCGTTGAGAAATTGGCGAAAATTTTCACCACCTATTGCAAACATAACAACAAGTCCAATGGCTGACCAAATTGAATAACGCCCTCCAACCCAATTCCAAAATTTAAAAACTCTTGTGGAATCTATGCCAAATTCTGCCACTTTATCAAGCGCACTTGAAACAGCAACAAAATGCGTACCAACGGCTTCTTCTCCTAAATGTGAACAGATCCACTGACGTGCAACTTGAGCATTTACCATTGTTTCAGCCGTTGTAAAAGTTTTAGAAGCAATGACAAACAGCGTTGTTGCTGGATTCAAAATAGAGAGAGTATCAGAAATATGGGCACTGTCAGCATTAGAAACAAAATGACACTGTGGACCATCATGATAAGGTTTTAAAGCATATGTGACCATTTCAGGACCAAGATCAGAACCACCAATACCAATATTGACAATATCACTTATTCTCTCGCCGCTGTTTCCCTTATAACTGCCATCACGTACCTTTTCAGAAAATCTTTCCATATCTTCAAGGACGTCTTGAATATCGCGAATAAGATTATGACCATCCAACATGAAAATTTCATCAGCAGGTAAACGTAACGCAATATGAAGAACTGAGCGTTTTTCAGTTGTATTAATCGCCTTACCAGAAAACATTGCATCACGCCGGCCTAACACATCTGCTGCGACAGCTAAATCATCTAGAAGTTGCAATGTTTTAAATGTCACACCACATTTTGAAAAATCAAAAAGAAGATCATCAAGTCTGAGGGAAAAATGGGAAAAACGCTGTTCATCTTCTACAAAATGTCGACGAATATCATAGACCCCATCCTTTGCGGCATGGTTTCTTAAAGCTTTTAATGTGGCTTCAAAAGCCTTTTCATTTCGAATCGAAAAGCTATCTCCCATAAGCTTATCCTATACGGTTATTGATAATGAAATCTATGCCCAAACCATAACAAAGCAGAAAGCGTCTCCTTTATTGCTCGCTATTTTCACTGCTCACATAAAAATGAAGGAATATACAAAATAAAAGGATAAGATCCGAAAATGATATTTTTACAGGAATAAACTTTCAAACCTTTTCTATCAGATACATCATTTAACTTGATTGAGTTCTTTTGTTAAGCGTAAATCTTCTTCTGCTTTTGGTCTTATAAAACGCCCCAAAAAAAGATAAACAACCGGTGTGACATAAAGCGTAAAAATAGTTGCTAAACCTAAGCCACCAACGATAACCCAACCTAAAGCTATACGAGCTTCTGCGCCAGCACCTTTGGCTAAAACCAAAGGAATACCTCCTAAAATGGCACAAATCATTGTCATACAAACTGGACGAAGTCGAATATTTGCTGCTTCTTCTACGGCTTCACGCACGCTTCTTCCCTGATCTCGTAATTGATCTGCAAATTCAACAATGAGAATACCATTTTTTGCCATAACGCCAATTAACAAAATTAGTCCAATTTGGCTGTAAATATTAAGACTCACACCACTTAATAGCATAGCAATTACAGCACAACCAATCCCTAATGGGACCGTAGCCATGATAATGAATCCTGAAATAAAGCTTTCAAACTGGGCAGCCAAAATCAATAAAATAATCAAAAAAGCAATGCCAAAAACAATCATAAAATTGGAAGATGTTTCATTAAGCGTTTCAGCTTCTCCTAAGGGAACCACGTAGATTCCTTTTGATAACAAAGGAGAAGCAATTTTCTGTACAGTTTGATAAGCTTCCCCTAAAGCGATACCTGGAGCAAGATTTGCGCTTAAAATAACAGCGCTCATGCGTTTTTCCCGTTTTAATTGGGGAGCGATAGCTTTTTCATGTAAATGCGCAATAACCGATAAAGGAACATATCGATTGTCTTTAGTCTTTAAGAAAATATTTTCTAAATCACTGGGACTCTTCATAGAATTTTTACGCGATATCAATTTAACATCGTAAGAATGATCATCCACGTTAATGGAACCAATCTTTTTACCATCCAACATTGCTTGTAATGTATCGCCCAAATTGGTGATATCAATCCCTAAATCGGAGGCTTTTTTTCGATTGATTTCAATAAAAAATTGTGGTTGTGTTGCATCAACAGTAAGACGTGGTCGAATAAAACGCGGATCATCTTGTAAAGCACTCACCAGCTTATCAGCAATGGGTTGTAGTGTTGCATAATCGTTGCCAAGAATTGCAAATTGTAATCCTTGCCCAGTTCCTCTCACACCTAGAGAATTTCCCTCCGCAGCAAACACAAAAACTGCGGGAAACTGTCTAACCTTTGCATTAACATCCTTCACAATTTCTTGCTGACTACGTGAACGTTCATCCCAAGATGAAAGCAATAAAACCAAAAAAGCAGTATTGGGTGAACCACCAATACCCGCAATAGAGTAACTGTTAGCAATCTCCCCTGCATCACGTAATGGCTGTAGACTTGCTTCAATTTGCTCTACCTGTTCGTTCAAATATTGTGTTGAAATACCTTGTGGTCCATTAATAACCAAAAAGATAAGAGCTCTGTCTTCTGCTGGAGTTAATTCCTGTTTCAGCTTCATATAGCCTCCGACACAAAGACCCGCAAAAATAAGTGAAGCAAAAATAACAGACCAAGGCTTTTCTAAACACTGATGCAAACTGTAAGTATATGCCTTATGAAGAAAAGTACCTAATTTATATAAAAAAGTAAAATGATGGGACTTTTCTTCTTTCTCCTCAATATGTTCTTTGAGAAAACGTGAAGCCAACATGGGACAAAGCGTTAAGGCAACAATTGAAGAAAGCAAAATAGAAATTGCCAAAACAAAACCAAATTCTCTAAAAAGCGCTCCAACTTGCCCAGGAAGAAAGGAAATAGGAACAAATACAGCCACTAAAGTCAATGTTGTTGCGACAACAGCAAAAAAAACTTCACGTGTTCCTAACACCGCTGCAGCTCTGGAACCTAACCCCATATTGCGCCATCGAACAATATTTTCCAGAACAACAATGGCATCATCCACAACAAGCCCTGTTGCTAAAACAAGTCCTAAAAATGTGAGAATATTTAATGAAAATCCCACAAGATAAATAGCTGCAATGGTACCAATTAAGGCAACAGGAAGAGATAAAGCAGGTATCAGTGTTACACGAATGTCTCTGAGAAAAAGAAAAATGACTAAAATAACGCTCAAAATAGCAATGACCAACGCAACCTCAACCTCATGAAGGGCACTTTTAATAAAAATTGCATCGTCATTAATAACGTCTATATGTACAGAAGAAGGAACAATACTTTTGAGATTATCAACAACGGCTCTTACACCTTGAGAAATATTAAGCGTGTTGGATTGTGCTTTCCGCACGATACCTAATCCAATACCTGTCTTTCCATTGATACGAAGAATAACCGTTTCTATATCCGGCGATAAAGTAACATGCGCAACATCGCCAAGATGCACATGAGGCTTTAAAACAACTTGTTCAAAAGATTCTGGTGTTGTTAGACGTGCAGTGGCACGGACAACTAAAGTTTGCTTAGAATTGCGTAATGATCCTACTGGCACATCCGTTGTCATATCAGCAAGAACACGTGAAATATCTGCTACAGTTAATCCATAACTTGCAAGTTTTGCTTGATCTATATCAATCTGAAAAATCTTTGTGCGAGCACTATCAACCTGTACATCACCAACACCATCAACAGCAGAAATTGCATCAACAATCTGATCATTTACAATCGTTGTTAAATCATCAATACTCATTGTTGGTGACGTCACAACCAAATACATCATGGCAGCAGCATTCGAATCTGCTTTAATGATCAGAGGGGTATCTGCATTTTTTGGTAAAGAATAAGCAATACGAGACAGAGCATCACGAATATCAGATGCCGCTACATTCAAATCAACACCGACATTAAAATTAATCTGCACACGAGAGCGTCCAAAAGAAGATGTTGAAGAAATTGTCTTAACACCTGAAACACGAGAAACAGCATCTTCTATAACTTTTGTTACTTCACGATCAATGGTTTCTGCTGACGCACCAGAAAACATCGTCACAATCGTTGTTACTGGAGTATCAACATCGGGTAATTCTCTTACATCAACATTCAACCATGCTGCAAATCCTGCAATGATGATCATAGCATTTAAAACAAAAGTAAAAACCGGTCTGCGAATAAATAAGGCAATGAGACCACCTTGCTCCACCTTTGACATAGGCTGTTTTGTGCTCAATTCTTGGCTCATTGTATATCCGTTCCATAAACCGCTGATAATTGCTGTTGGTGGGACTTTGGATCATCAATAGTTACTTTACTTCCTGGATAAAGCATTTGCACCCCTTGAATGACAACTTGATCACCCTTTTCTAGGGAAGCTTTCACGAAAACCTGATCCGCTTTATGCTGAATAATTGATACGGGAATAGACTCTACTTTTCCTTCTCTCACACGCCAAACGAATGACCCTTTACTATTCCATTGAACCGCAAGAGGATTAACGACAGGAAAAGAACCACCATGAAATTGCAATACAACAGAAAAGGACATACCAGACATGAGCGTATCTTTTTCATTATTGATTTCAACCTGAGCATGAAGCGTGCGACTTTCTGGATCAACAATATTATCAATCGCATAAATATGACCAACAAAAGATTTATCTGGCTGCGCAGTTAATGTTGCCGTTACCTCATCTCCTTTATGAATGCGCGACACATATCGTTCAGGGGCCCATATATCGACCAAAATACGTTCTCTATTCTCAATACGCCCTATTACGGTATTAAGGGTCACGTTATTCCCCACATCAACGGGCAAAATACCAACAACTCCAGGAATCGGTGCACGAATTGTTCGCCGATCGAGATCTAATTCAGCATTACGCAACACTAAATTTGCGTTATCCAACTCTAAACGTGCTGTAATTTCTTGAACTTCCGTTGCTGTATTGCTGGCGCGTAATTTAAGAATGCGCGAAAGCGTTAATGCATTATTATCACGTTGTACTTTTGCTTTTGCAGCCGCTATTTCCTCTTTTTTAGAATCAAGCTTTGCAATCACATCATCGACTTGTACTTTTGTACCAGCTGATACAAAAAGCTTATCAATAACACCTGAGGATAAAGGGGTAAGATCGACTTCTGCAAGAGCTTTTCCACTCCCAAGAACGTTAAGTTGTTCATAAAAATCTTGAACTTTTACAAGATCAACGACAACATTCGCCGGTGGTCTTCCCATTTTTTCCTTTGAAGCTTTATACGATACTCTTGTTTTATCCACCATAGAAATGGGTTGTTCTGCACTCTTTTTTCCAGCCCAATAAGTAACCGTTAAAACGACGATTAAAAACACCAACGGAAAGCTCTTTTTTAATAACGCCATACATCCACCCTTGCTGTGTCATGTTCATCTGAAATAGTTTTCAACAGTAATATCGGTGTTTTACACAAAAACCAAACAGCGGGTGTATATATATCTTACCCCCCACCGCAAAAAACACATCTCATCTTTGCTTGACTATCTTTCATAGATTAAAACGTCAAGTTAACTATCGTTCATATTGCTTTGTACAGTCACAACAAAAAATGATTATATCAAAACCAACTGAAACCATAATATATTATATCCTTTTTTAAAATATCTCATAAAAAAGAGAGTTTTTTTTATTACTATCCAAGTTTCACTTGCATTTCTTTAATGAAACGATTAGGAACCCTTTGTCATAGATAATGTAAAAAACTGAAATGTATGCACCCGTAGCTCAGCTGGATAGAGCACCAGACTACGAATCTGGGGGTCAGGAGTTCGAATCTCTTCGGGTGCGCCATCTATCAATAATATCTTCTTATAAATTCAGGCTCTTTAAATTCTTTATTTTGTGATTTATTTTTGCCTATCTTTGTTTTTTGTATTTTGTTACTTCATTCTGTTGTGAGTCGTTTCTTTAGCCATTTTGCTAGAATAAGATGTTATGAGTCCTTCAATTCAGCTCCAAGGTGCTTTTATTAGCTAATAATCATAACGATTGCATAAGCAGCGTGTGTTGTTTTCTTTTTTCGATCTATGCGCTTGTTTTTAGTCTCTTCCGGATTATACTCTTTAATCAGTTAGATAATTTTTTGCGTGCTTATTTCTAATTTTTCCATAACTAGATGTTTCTGGATATTTTATTCCTAGCAATCCCATCTTAATAGGGACTTCAGATGTGCCGCCATAAAACACTTATGGTATCCATTAATATCATTAGCATTTTGTTGCAAACCAAAGCTTCTTTTCGAGATATTTTTAATTGAATTAAACATATTTTTACTGCTTAAAAGCAAAGAAACTCTTTTTCCTAAAAAACAATGAAACTCTTCTCGTGCTTCTTTAGCATTATCTCTTGCATAGCATATCATCGACTTCTATGATATCCTAACACTTTCTGTTCTCTATGAATTCTTCTAATTAATCCATGGGGTACAGATCTCGAACATTAATAAAAGCTAAGTTTAAAGAATTTTTCCATGCCTAAAACAGATATTGAAATTGCTCGCACTGCTAAAAAGCAGCATATTATTGAAATTGCAAAAAAAATTGGTATCTCACATGAAAATCTCATTCCCTATGGCCATGATAAAGCTAAAATTTCTTCTGAATACATAAAATCGCTTGATAAAAATCCAGATGGTAAACTTATCCTCGTCACAGCTATCAATCCCACACCTGCCGGAGAAGGCAAAACAACAACAACAGTTGGACTAAGTGATGCTCTTAATCTTATTGGTAAAAAAACAATAGCTACCTTGAGAGAGCCGTCTTTGGGTCCCTGTTTTGGTGTAAAAGGTGGTGCTGCTGGTGGTGGTTATGCACAAGTCGTTCCAATGGATGACCTTAATTTACATTTTACCGGTGATTTTCATGCTATTACAGCTGCTCATAATCTTCTTGCCGCAATGATAGATAATCATCTTTATTGGGGAAATACTCTAAACATTGATCCACGTCGCATTGTTTGGAAACGCGTTCTTGATATGAATGACCGTGCATTGCGCGATATTGTTATTTCATTAGGGGGCATAACAAATGGTTTTCCACGCCAAACAGGTTTTGATATTACTGTTGCGTCAGAAATTATGGCACTTCTTTGTCTCTCTGAAAATTTAGAAAACCTTACACAAAGACTCAAAAAAATTATTGTTGCTTATCGTTATGATAAAACGCCCATCACCGTTTCTGATCTCAATGCAGAAGGTGCAATGGCAGTTCTTCTCAAAGATGCTATACAACCCAACCTCGTACAGACAATTGAAAATAACCCTGTTCTCGTTCATGGAGGACCTTTTGCCAACATTGCTCATGGTTGCAATTCAGTTATAGCAACAAAAACTGCTTTAAAACTTGCTGATTATGTTGTCACAGAAGCAGGGTTTGGAGCAGATCTTGGAGCAGAAAAGTTCTTCAATATCAAATGTAGGCAAGCAGGTATTGTACCAAATGCTACAGTAATCGTCGCAACTATTCGTGCATTAAAAATGAATGGTGGTGTAGATAAAAATAACCTGACAGAAGAAAATATCACCGCTTTAGAAAAAGGAACAGCCAATCTTTTACGACATATAAAGAATATGGAGCACTACGGTATTCCTTGTGTTGTGGCTATCAATCATTTTGACAGCGATAGCGATGCTGAAATAAAAACATTACAAAAAATAGTTGCAACAACTGGACACAAAGCTATTATCTGTAAGCATTGGGAACAAGGTGGAAAAGGCGCTATAGAACTTGCACAAGAACTCGTTACCTTGATTGAAGAAAAACATTCTCATTTTAAAGTTTTATATCAAGATAATATTCCACTCGTTCAAAAAATTAATTGTATTATAACAAAGCTATACGGTGGGCGTGGCGCCATCATCCCAGCCCCTATTCTCAAACAACTTGAATCTTGGGAAAAAGAAGGTTTTGGTGCCTACCCTATTTGTATGGCAAAAACACCTTATTCTTTTTCTTCTGATCCCAAGCAATATGGTGCTCCTGTTGATTTTGAAATTCCCGTACGTGAAGTTCGTCTCTCCGCAGGAGCTGGCTTTATTGTTGTCATTTGTGGAGATGTTATGACCATGCCGGGACTACCCCATTATCCCACGGCTGAAAAAATTCATCTTGACGAAAATGATCAAATACAAGGACTTTCATAAATTTATAACCGTAAATTCTATCATTCATTATAAAAAGCGTTTTATTGCAAAAAGAATAGAATTTTAAAAAGCATATAGACAAATGTCTTATTTATATGATATAGGTGCTTGTCCTTTTGGATATGCCTTTAAAAGGATGTAGGTTTTTCCTATCATTTATGACACTGAAAAAAGCAGGATAGATAGTGCAAGTACTCGTTCGTGATAATAATGTTGACCAAGCGCTCCGTGCGTTGAAAAAAAAGATGCAGCGTGAAGGTATCTTCCGTGAAATGAAAATGCGTAGTTATTATGAAAAGCCATCTGAGAAGCGTGCTCGTGAAAAAGCTGAGGCTATTCGTCGTACACGTAAGCTTGCTCGTAAGCGTGCGCAAAGAGAAGGTTTTGTTAGTAACGGACGAACTGTTGCGGTAAAGTAATATACTTTATGTAATTGCATAAGTAGTAGATAATAAGCTTCCAGAAAATTTTATCTTCATAGGCGATTGCAATAAATTGCTTGTGTACGGTTTTTTGTGTACAATGTTATCTAATATGTTAGTTATCTGAAAATAATAAGGTTTCTGTCATAGGGGTGTTTTTTTCACTCTTATATTTCAAAAAACAGATAACAAACTACGCTTTAGATATTTAAGCGACTTATTCTTATGTGAATTGAGTGTAAGGTGTTTTATTATCACTTTTCGCTATAATTTTTCTCCTTCCGGATATCTCTTAAATAACTGTTTCTTTATGTACAAATTTCATGATGATTTTCTTTTTTTGTCATTAAATATTCTACATCTTTCGAACATCCTAGGTCAGATTGCAAAACAAAAATAACTATCGCAATATGCGATTGTGTGTAAAAATATGATATCAAATGCATAATCCTCTTTCCCTTCAGTTATGTAACAAAACGATATAATTCCATAACTTTTTATATCTCTTGACTCTGTCTCTCTAAACGATGACGAATTTCAACCACGGCACTACAGATTCTTTTTTCTTGATAAATTTCTTCTATTCATCACTTATGTAATGCCCCCCATAAGTGTATTGAATAAGCTCCTCTATTTCATTCAACTTTCTTCTATACTGAGTTAGAGAAAAAGAAAATTGACAATAAACAGAGAAAACACTGTATTTTAATATGGATGAATGAATGTACCTTTTATTACCATTTTTGATGGAAATATTTTTACAATTTAAATAACGAGTTAAAGTTTTTAACGCATTGATTTATCGTTATAAGTAATCGTTTTTCATATTAAGTAATAATTCTGAATAACGTGAAGTTTCTCAACACCTTCTTATATTGAATAAATCAAGATTATTTTCTTGTACATCATAAGCAGGGTTAGTATGCAAATAGAATAAAAGCTATTTAAGAAAAAAATAAAAATGCTTCTTATGAACGCCATAAATAATAAGAACTGCATAACATTGAGAGCTGGTAAATGGTATGATGAATCCAGCTTATCTGCCATACGGATAAGCATTATCATGACATAAGATTATAGTATAGCAAATTTTATAAAATGGATTATCACGAAAAACTGTCCTGTTAAAATCAGCCCTTCATATATCAATCTACTCCATAATTTTGCTCATATTTTTAAGCTTAAATGTTTTATTCATCGTATTATTTTGTCCATTCAAAACTTCTTTTCAAGCCACATGATAACCCCTTTACTGAACAGCTCTTTGTTCATAATATGCATACATGTACTTTTACTTCGAGAAACAAACTCAGAAAAGAGATGCAATACTTTAGCCCTAATTTCCTGTACAAAAAATGCTATGCTCCCAGTATACTTTACTGTTTTATCACGCGTACAGCTACATAAAAGTCCAGTGTTTATTTATATTTATCCCCTCATAAACAAGATAAGCACTAAAAAATACAAACTTTTGTTTTCCTTATTTTGCTATTCTCGTAACAATTTTTTCATTGTTTAGATCTCTTTAACGAGCGATATGTCATAATTTTTATCAGTTTCTAGTCTTATCTTTCAGATTTTAAATTTCCAATATATGACGAAATAAAGGAGTTCAGTGTGCAAAATTCTCGTTGGTTTCGCGTTTCAATACTCGCATCATGTATCTTAATAGCAACAGTCATTGTATTGGGTTCACCTCATTTGTTGCACGCACAAACATTTAATCAAAATTTAGGGCCCAGCGGTTTACCACTTCCGCGATTTGCTTCGATTAAACCCACCAGCGTTAATGTACGCGTCGGACCAGGAAGCAACTATTCTATCATTTTTACCTACAAAAAGAAGGGCTTGCCTATTGAAATCATTCAAGAATATGATCAATGGCGCAAAATTCGTGATGCAGAAGGCGATGAGGGGTGGGTGTATCAATCGCTTTTATCGGGAAAGCGAACTGCTATAACTATTCCATGGCAAAAAGATAAAACAAAAAGGCTGATGCTACGAAAAAACCCCACCGACAACGCAGAACTTGTGGCGGAAGTAGAACCTAATGTCATTGGTAATATCCGCCAATGTGATGGACAATGGTGCGAACTAAACATTAATAATACGCGCGGATGGCTTCAGCAACCCCAGTTATGGGGAATCTATCCTGATGAAAAAGTAAAAGGTTGGTGAATACTCAAACTTATCAAGTTTAACTTTTATTCCTCATTGAATATCCTCACTGCCTATCACAAGATTGATTTTTGGGTTTCAATCGTACGATCAAATCAACATGTGAAACTTCCATACCTTCTGGTGGCTTAGGCAAATTTCTAATAATGGGAGCTTCTTCCAAATTGTAAGGAATATCAAGAATACGATTTTCGCCTTCTATATAAAAATGGTAGTGATCAGAGGTATTGGTATCAAACCAAGTTTTTGAGCCTTCTACGGCAATAATCCGTAACAATCCCGCTTCCGTAAATTGATGAAGCGTATTATAAACCGTTGCTAAAGATACAGGTACACCTGCCCTCCCCGCTTCCTCATAGAGCTCTTCAGCAGTAATATGACGATTTCCTTGAGAAAAAATCATATGTGCAAGCTCCAACCGCTGACGTGTTGGACGCAGACCATTTTGACGCAAACGTTTTTCTAACATAGAAATGGAATAATATTGCACAATTTTTCCACACTCTTTTGTGAATTTTCCACACTCTTTTGTGAACTGTTGTTCTTCATTCATATCTAAGTCGTCTGCACTTACTGACATATTACAAACCCAAATATATTCCTGCTAAATAAGATCAAAATACAAAAAAATGGGAATAGTATGGTGTAATCTTGTATTCCATTTTTAAATAATTACCTGTGTAGAATACATAAAAAAGGGCTTTTGTCATTAAAAATGATATAAAATCATTTCCCTCTCTTTGAAATTTGCTCTAAAAGTAGGTTGGGAAAAGCGCAGAAATAAAGATATATGCAAATAAATGGAGTAACAATGGCTGAACAAAAGTCTCGCTACACTTATGAAGAGCTTCTAAGCTGCGCTCGCGGCGAAATGTTTGGTAGAGGTAATGCGCAATTGCCAGCACCGCCAATGTTGATGATTCATCGAATCACTCAAATTAGTGAAACTGATGGTAAATACGATAAAGGAATGGTTCGCGCCGAATTTGACATTACACCAGACCTGTGGTTCTTTAATTGTCACTTTATAGGCGATCCCGTCATGCCGGGATGTCTCGGACTAGACGGTATGTGGCAATTAACAGGCTTTTTTCTTGGTTGGCTAGGCGAACCAGGAAAAGGAAGAGCGATATCAACAGGTGAAGTAAAGTTATCAGGGATGGTAACTCCACAAACCAAAATTCTTGAATATGAAATAGATTTTAAGCGTATTCGACGTGGAAATTTAGTCTTAGGAATAGCTGATGGGTGGCTAAAAGCAGATGGAGAGACTATTTATAAGGCGAATGATTTACGCGTTGCTTTATTCAAAGAAGATTGAACGTTATTTCCGTCAGAAAGAACTTTTCACTATTCTGTATGGAACGAGGAGGTATGAATGCGTCGAGTTGTTGTAACCGGAATGGGAATTGTCTCCGCGATTGGAAATGGACCTGAAGCTGTTTTAACCAGTTTACGTGAAGCAAAATCCGGAATTTCTTACGCGCCTCAATATGCCGAATTAGGCTTTCGTAGCAGAGTTTACGGCAAACCCGATATTAATATAGAAGAACTCGTAGATCGACGTGCTCTACGTTTTCATGGGCGTGGAACAGCATGGAATCACATCGCTATGGATCAGGCAATTGCTGATGCGGGTCTAGAACCGCATGAAGTATCGAATGAACACACGGGTATTATTATGGGTTCTGGAGGTGCTTCAACTCAGTCAATCGTTGAGGCTGCTGATATTACACGCCAAAAAGGTCCAAAACGCATCGGTCCTTTTGTTGTGCCTAAAGTGATGAGTTCTACGGCATCCGCAACACTTGCAACTTTTTTTAAAATTAAAGGCGTAAACTATTCAATCTCTTCCGCGTGTGCTACATCCAATCATTGTATCGGCAATGCTTATGAAACAATACAATATGGAAAACAAGATCGCATTTTTGCTGGTGGTTGCGAAGATCTGGATTGGACATTATCTGTTTTATTCGATGCTATGGGTGCTATGTCCAGCAGATATAATGATGTACCAGAAAAAGCTTCGCGTGCTTATGACACTAATCGTGATGGATTTGTTATTGCTGGTGGCGCTGGCGTTTTGGTTCTTGAAGAACTAGAAGTCGCTAAAGCACGTGGTGCAAAAATCTATGGAGAAATTGTTGGTTATGGCGCTACATCCGATGGACACGATATGGTCTCTCCATCAGGTGAGGGAGCAGAGCGGTGCATGCGCATGGCACTTGCGACCGTCAAAAATAAGATTGATTATATCAATCCCCATGCAACAGCAACACCTGTTGGTGATCCCCCTGAAATAGAAGCGATCCGCCGTATCTTCGGAGCAGGTGATCAATGCCCACCAATTTCCGCCACAAAATCTCTGACTGGTCATTCCTTGGGTGCAGCTGGTGTTCAGGAAGCAATCTACACACTGTTAATGATGAAGCATAATTTTATTTGTGAAAGTGCTCATATTGAAGAACTTGATCCAGCTTTTGCCGATATGCCAATTGTTCGTAAACGACGCGATCATCAACAACTTAATACCGTATTGTCAAATACTTTTGGCTTTGGCGGTACCAATGCAACGCTTGTTTTCCAACGCTATGAATAAACAAAAGTTCTTAGTAATTGAAAAAAGTACGGTCTACGGAGAATAATATGAAAGGTTTGATGGAGGGCAAACGTGGCCTTATTATGGGAATTGCAAATGACCATTCAATTGCTTGGGGCATTGCCTGTCAGCTCGCACAAGCAGGAGCTGAATTAGCATTGACTTATCAAGGAAATGCTTTTGGAAAACGTGTTCAACCTCTAGCAGATAAACTTGGCTGCAAATTAGTGCTAGAGTGTGATGTTGAAAATATTGAAAATATTGACTACGTCTTTGGGCAACTTGAAAAAGAATGGAAAACAATTGATTTTATTGTCCATGCCATTGGTTTTTCAGATAAAACTCAGCTAAAAGGGCGTTACGTTGATGTTACAACACGTGAAAACTTTCAACGCACGATGGTTATTTCAGCGTATTCCTTTACTGAAATTGCCCAACGCGCGGGTAAGCTTATGCCCAATGGAGGAACACTTTTAACTCTTACCTATGGTGCTTCACAGCAAGTTGTGCCTAATTATAACATCATGGGTGTTGCTAAAGCAGCTTTAGAAGCTATGGTACGTTATTTAGCAGCAGACTTTGGTCCTCAAAATATCCGTGTCAATGCGATTTCCGCTGGTCCTGTTAGAACTTTAGCAGGTAATGGCATTGCAGCTGCACGTGCAATATTTTCACATCAACGCCGTAATGCCCCATTACGTCGTACCGTAAATATTCATGAAATTGGAAAATCTGCTCTTTATCTACTCTCTGACTTATCATCAGGTGTTACAGGTGAAATCCATTATGTTGATTCAGGCTATAACATCATGTCTATGCCAATACTTGAAGAACTGAAAAAAAGTGACGATACTCAAGAAGAATAAAAATTATCGCACTTAGAAAATATGACGTAAGGCACGTGTGCAGGTCTTTATAAGAATAAGTATAATACAAAACCAGATGCCTTGTTTTGCAAAGTATTTTATAAAAATCCGAATATTTCTTCAATCCATGGTTGAAAAATTTTGTATTTTATGACGTTATTTACCTTACTAAAGCATACGCTTTTGCTGTTGCTTACAAATCAATCCTCAGCCCTCATGCCATCGCAGTTTGAAACAGAGATTAGAGGATTATTAAAATCCTTAGCTTCAGCTTTTGTATACCAGATTGAAAAAAATATTGCCTACCGTTTTATTTATTCTTGAAACGCAAAGACAATCTAATTTAGGAAGAATATGAAGGCGTAAAGAAATCAATCATTAATCTTACTATTATTCTTTAATGAGGCTTTACAGTTTTAAAAGCATCCACATCAATATTTTTTTAATAATGGAGATTACGCTTTACCTCACACCTTTATTTTTCTCGTTCTTTAATGAAAGCATTTCTCTGATATATCAGGTAAAACAGAACGCTCAAAAACACTACGGCTGTTGCTCCTTCATGCATTTTTTTAAAAGATATCCCTCAATACACGCAATTCCATTTCACAATGGTATCTGTAGAACAGATAAAATCCCCGTGAAGTACATAAATCCTTTTTTCTCCACCATTTTAATGTCTATACAAATGACAAACCGACACTATCATTTTACTTGCCATGTTCTAATGTTGAAACACCCCTTGATACTTGAGATGATTCATTAGAAGTATTTTTAATAATTTTTATCCACATACTAACCCGCTTGTGACAAGCAAACACATATTTTTAATTAATTCAATACAAAAATAAAATGAATTATTCATATAAATCAATTTTTTATCTTTATAATCACATTATTTTTTCAGTTTAAATGACAGCCATAAACAAGTACAATAACATTTTTTCAATTTTAGATTTTCAAATTTATAATTCCAAAAGTCATTTCTTGCATATAAAAAAAGAATTGTCATGTGAGAAAATAAAGGCGTAAACATCTCTACTGAACAGCCTCAAGTGCCAAGAGCTGTCTCAACATTGGGGGCTGGTAGGATGTGTGATGATGCTCGGCTTCCTCCTTCATAAACGTAAAGATGAGGATGTGCACAATGGCTTTATCGTTACACTATTCACGGTCACCGTCGCGAATTGAGCTTGGGAGTTTTAAGAGAGGTCTCTTTAAAACAAGCGCGTGAATATACAACAGCAATAGTGTTTTGTTTTGGGCGTTCTATTTTACCTGACACATCAAGGTGTGAGGTAATCTCCATTATTTAAAAGATATGCTTTAGATAGCGTAAAACTGAATTTAAAAATGATGGTAGAGATGGGAACTGGTTTTTATCTTTAAAATTTCATCTTCTTCCCAAATTAGATTGTCTTCTTGTTTTAACGAATTACACAAACAGAAACACACAATATCCCTGCCTCTATCGAGATATAAACGCTGTTACACGCAGCAAATAATATTGAAAATTGGATAATAGCAATGATATTTTTAGCTTATACGTTACATAAAAAAAATGCTTCCACCTAATGAGTCTTGTATTATTCTGTTTGCAAATATCATTGTGAGATGAATTTAAGAGAAAATCAAAATATCTTGTTCATTACATTACATAAACATGTGTAAGTGGAAACGATAATTTATTTTCAAAGAGATAGCTCTTAGACAAAAGCCAAAACTTTTATATTTCAGCCATGTTTCATAAATAATCGAATGATATGAATCTATAATTTGCTAGAATATGACTGTCTTATACAACCATCAATACAATCTATTTTATATGTCTTCATAGCATGTTTCTATTTTTTTACGATTGGAATTATTAAAAAACAGGATATCATTGTATTTCATCCTTGAGAGTACGGCTTAGTAATGTGTGCGCCGCTTCAGTTATGTTTTTACCACAATAGAGAATTTGATAAATTTGTTCTACAATGGGCATTTCTACCCCAATACGTTGCGCCAACGTATGTACTTCCTTGGTATTTAAGTACCCTTCCACAACCTGACCAATTTGTTTTTCCGCTTCTTTTATATCTATTCCTTTACCAAGAAGTATTCCAAAACGACGATTACGCGACTGATTATCAGTACATGTCAAAACCAGATCACCTAAGCCTGTCATTCCCATAAATGTGGAAAGCTCAGCACCCATAGCCCCCCCTAAACGACTGATTTCAGCTAGTCCTCGTGTGATGAGAGCTATTCGTGCATTTGCCCCAAACCCCATACCGTCTGATATTCCTGCACCAATAGCAATAACATTTTTGACTGCTCCCCCTAATTGAACACCAATCATGTCTGAACTTTTATAAACTCTAAAACTTTTGTCACAATGAAAAAATTGCTGTAATTCTTTACCAAACTCAACATCAGAAGCTGCTATCGTCATTGCAGTAGGCCAACCAATAGCTAGTTCTTGAGCAAAAGTTGGTCCAGAAAAAACTGCTAAAGGAATTTTTTCACCTAAAATCTCACGAGCAACCTCTTGTAAGAAACGTCCGGTACCATGTTCTAAACCTTTTGTTGCCCAAATAACGCGTGAATGCTGATCTAAATAAGGCTGAATATTATACAAAACTTGATGAAATACATGGCTTGGAACAGCGATTAATATATTGTGACTTGCTGCTATTGCAGTTTCAAGCGAAGCTTCAAGTAATAAATTTTCAGGAAATTGAATATCGGGTAAATATACTTGATTACAACGTTGTTCCTGTAATTCTTTGATATGTTGAGGATTATATCCCCAAAGTAAAACATTATGACCATTACGGGCAAGAGCAATCGCTAATGCAGTACCAAAAGAACCAGCACCAATAATTGTCATTGCAGCGGTTTTCATTAAGTTTTCTGATTATTCTCTAAACTTTTGATTTCAAGTGCATATTATTATCACAAATAACTTTAATGCTATCTTTAATATAAATTCTGTAAATTATAAAAACGTTACCGCTTCGTAGCTCTTATCTCACACAGCATAAAAACTTGTTTCTCACATTCTCTTTCTTTGTAGTAAATTGCATAGACATCACTTTTTGTATATTCTACAAATAGCTATTTGTCTCAAAAATTAAAGCTTGACTCAATACTCCATGGACTTTCTCTTTTAAAATAAAAGTACATTCAAAATCATGATACTCATTCCACTGATATCTTGCACTTAACCCCTCTTTAATATCCTACGAATTTTTTGTAAGAGCTGATACACGCCGCATCAGCTCCACAGGTATTTCTAACAATTACTCCACAGGAGACTGCGTACTTAACCCCTGCTCCATAGGCATTTCTGAACTAGGAACTTGATCTACAGGAGTTTGCGTACTTAGCCCCTGCCCCATGGGCATTTCTGAACTAGGAACTTGATCTACAGGAGTTTGCGTACTTAGCCCCTGCCCCATGGGCATTTCTGAACTAGGAACTTGATCTACAGGAGTTTGCGTACTTAGCCCCTGCCCCATGGGCATTTCTGAACCAGGAACTTGATCTACAGGAGTTTGCGTACTTAGCCCCTGCTCCATGGGCATTTCTGAACCAGGAACTTGATCTACAGGAGTTTGCGTACTTAGCCCCTGCCCCATGGGCATTTCTGAACTAGGAACTTGATCTACAGGAGTTTGCGTACTTAACCCCTGCCCCATGGGCATTTCTGAGCCCTGTATCTTTTCTGGCTGTTTTCTTACGGATATATCTTTGTTTGATAACTGCTCAGATACTGAAGAATCATCTCTACTTGATATTTCCGGTTCAATAACACGTCCTGAGCCACCCATCATATTATAATTCAAATGAGAAATAGCCCACCAAGTTCCCCCAATAATAACAAAAACGCAAATAGCAGCAAACCACAACGCGCTTAAATTCCACTTGGCATCTGGACCAGAATTCAAGTGCAAAAAGAAAACAATTTGTACTATAATCTGAATAATCGCCATCCCAATAAGATACGCAACCTTTGTACTAACTGCCCAACTTTCCATCATTCCATACATCACAGGAACAAAAGAACCCAAAGTGAAAAATACAGCCAGAATAAAACCGACTAAATATGAACCAGTACTGGGACCATGTGTTTCATTTTGCATGCTCATCACAACGCTCCTAATAGATAAACCATGGTGAAAACACCAACCCATACAATATCAAGTAAATGCCAAAAAATGGAAAGGCATGCTAAACGTGTCTTATTGTTCTGATCCAAGCCATTACGACGAAGATGAAAAAACATCACAACCATCCAAAGAAGACCAACACTTACGTGAAGTCCATGGGTGCCAACCAAAGCAAAAAATGCTGACCAATAAGCAGAGAGAATCTCCCGACCAAAAAGCTGTAAACCTGTTGCAGAATCAATACCAGCATAAGCATTTGGATCGTAATAAAAGACCTCACCCAAAAGTTCATGAAATTCGTAAAGTTCCATACCAATGAAGCAACAGCCAAATACAAAGGTAATAGCCATCCATAAACGCACACCACTGATGTTATTTTTATGTGCTTGTACCATTGTAAAACCATAAGTGACGGATGAAAACAACAAGAAAGCAGTCTCAACCAAAACAAATTTTAAATCAATAAACTCATTGCCCGCCTTACCACCACCATAAGAAGCAGAAAAAACAGCAAAACTTGAAAAAAGTGTCGAAAACAGGATCAAATCTGAAAGAATATAGACCCAAAAACCAAACGTCATTACCGAACTATTATCGTGGTGATGTTCATCCACAGCACTCACATTATTTATTGTTACTGCACTCATACTGTCACTCCTTGTTCTTTAAGAACAGCTGTAAAGGCATCTTCAGTTTTTTGTACTTCTTCAGCCGGAATATAATAACCATGATGGTCACCTGTTAATGAATGACACACAAGCGTTGCAATAAAACCAATCAAGCCGACCGCAACAAGCCACCAAATATGCCAGACAAGCGCAAAACCAACAACTAACGAGAAGAATCCCGCAATAATTCCAGCCGATGTATTGGACGGCATATGAATTTTTGTAAATCCACTGGTAGGACGTTGATAACCACTTTTCTTCATATTCCAATAAGCGTCATCAGACTGTATTTTCGGAACTATTGCAAAATTGTAAGAAGGAGGCGGTGAAGAGATAGACCATTCAAGAGTCCGTGCATCACCCCAAGAATCATTTAATGTTACAGGTAAACGTCCCTTATGTTTGATACCGTACCAAATCGCCAAAACAACTTGCAGCACAAAACAAAGGATACCAAGCAAAATAATAAAAGCGCCCAATGCAGCAATCATAAACATCGGTTGCCAACTAGGTTCCATATAATGCTGGAGACGACGTGTCCCACCCATTAAACCAAGTGCATAGACTGGGAAAAAGGCAAGGTAAAAACCAATGAACCAACACCAGAAAGATGCAATACCCAATGCCCGATTTGGTTTATAACCAAAAACTTTTGGAAACCAAAATGCAATCCCCGCTAAGTACGCAAAAACGACACCCCCAATAATTGTATGATGGAAATGCGCTACCAAAAACAACGAATTATGAAACTGCCAATCAGCTGGCACAATAGATAACAAAACACCAGTTAATCCACCACCAACAAATGTAAAGATCATTCCCATGCACCAAAGCATTGGAGGCTCAAAGCGAATCCGCCCCTTATACATAGTTAGCAGCCAATTAAAGACTTTTACACCTGTTGGAACGGCAATAATCATTGTCGCAATACCAAAGAAAGTATTCACAGCTTCACCGCCACCCATTGTGAAGAAATGATGTCCCCAAACAAGAAGCGAAAGAATCAAAATAACCAACATGGCCCATATCATCGAAGTATAACCAAAGAGGCGTTTTGAAGAAAAAGTTGATACAACCTCAGAAACAATTCCAAAAGCAGGAACAACCAAAACATAAACCTCAGGATGACCAAAAACCCAAACATAGTTAATCCATACCATCGGATTTCCGCCACCAACATTGGAAAAGAAATTCATGCCCAAATAACGATCGCATGCCAAGAGTGCAAATGCTACAGTTAAGACAGGGTAAATAACTAAAATAAGGACATTGCTAACAAAAGCGCTCCAACAAAAAACAGGCATTCTCATCATCGTCATCCCAGGAGCACGCATCTTAATCAAAGTCGCAACAAAATTGACCGCCCCCATTGTTGTCGCTATACCAGAAAGTTGAAGTGACCATAAATAATAGTCTACCCCTGTATCTGGACTCGTTTGCAATTCTGTAAAAGGTGGATACATCAACCAGCCACCACGACCAAAATTCCCAACACCTAGGGATATGTTAATCAATATTGCCCCTGCAGCCGTAATCCAAAAACCTAGATTATTTGCAAAGGGAAAAGCAACATCACGCGCACCAATTTGAAGCGGTATAAGATAATTAAAAAGGCCAAATAAAATAGGCGTAGCCATGAAAAAAATCATGATAGTGCCATGCGCCGAAAAAATTTGATCAAAATGGTCAGGGGGCAAATAACCTGCACTTTCACTCCCAAGAGCTAAAGCTTGATGTGTTCGCATCATGAGTGCGTCCGCAAAACCGCGAACAAGCATAATAATTCCAAGAACTATGTACATAATGCCTATGCGTTTATGGTCAACAGTTGTAATCCAATTTCGCCATAGAATCCCCCACCACCCAAGTGCTGTTAGAGCAACAACAGCAATTAAACCAACCACAACAATCGCAATACACGTGTATAAAACGATCGGCTCATGTGCAAGTGCATGAAAAGCACCTGCCGTAGGATCTGTAAGTCTTCCAAACATTTCTCAACCCATTTCAAATGAAATTCAAGTTTAAAAGAAACCTTATGTTAAAAGGGCTCTTTCTTTACTGACCCTTTAAATAACATCAGGATCAAATACTGAACATAGTGCACCCCATAGAGTCTGAGCAGCAGCACGTTTCATTAAATCCTCATTACATACCGTATTTTCATCGACACATCGATTAACAACACGATAGTAAAGGCGCTTCTCAACAGGTGCAAAATAACGAACTTCAGCATCTTTTTTCTTCGCAGCAATATCACCCATACGAGGCGCAATAGAAAGTTGACGATAAGATGCACGATCAAGTACTCGACCATTAGCCCGAGCTTTTACAATCCAATCCTCAAAGTCCTGCAAAGACACAGAATGCCACTTAAACCGCATACTCGAAAAACCATCACCACTGTAATTTGCTGAGGTTCCTTTGAATACTCCTTGCTCTTCAGCGACCAAATGCAACTTAGCATTCATCTGCGGCATAGCGTAAAGAACTGTACCCAGTTTGGGGACCCAAAAAGCATTGACAGAATTCTCTGACGTCAATTGCAATAAAACCTGACGTCCTTCAGGCGCATAAATCTCATTAATCGATGCAACACCATATTCAGGATAAATAAAAAGCCATTTCCAATCAAGAGAAACGGCATCAATCTGTAATGGCTTTCCTTCACCTACAACTTCCACTGGGAGAGGATTTGTAGGTTCCAGCTTATAAGTATAATAAGCTGTTAATGAACCTAAAACCATTACAATTACAATTGGAATACCCCACATCAACGCTTCAATTTTATTTGAATGCGCCCAATCAGGAGAATAGTCCGCTTTCATATTCGATGCGCGATATTTTATAGCTAAAAACACCACACTCACCATAACTGGGATGACAACACAAAGCATCACCACCACACAAACAACTATCAAAATGAGCTGTTGACGTGCAACATAACCTGATGGCTGTATAACATCAATTTTACAACCAGATAAAAGCAGTGCTCCCCCTAAAATCACAAGCATTTCTAATTGTCGAACAAAGCTTTTCATCTCTATTTACCCCCGTCATATGCACCAAAAATTGTCATAAAATATATATACCTCATATTGTACAGATTTGAAAATAATTATCAAGTGAATTCAATGCCTATATTACTCTTATCAAACGCTTATTCTTTACCTATCACAATTTAATTGTTTTGCTTAATTGTTTTGCAATATATTCAAGTGCAAACCAATATCCATCACCTCCACACCCAGTTATGATAGCGTCTACACCTGCAGATGTATAAGAGTGGTGACGAAAAGCTTCACGCTGGTAAATATGAGATAAATGAACTTCTACTTTCGGCCCTGAAAACATTTTTAGGGCATCAAGAAGTGCAACAGATGTATGACTGTAAGCCGCTGGGTTAATGATCAATCCAGAACTTGCCTCTATTGCTTCTTGTATCCATGCTACCAACTGCCCTTCACAGTTACTTTGATAAAAATTTATTACGATATCATTTTTTTTTGCCCATTCTCTGCATCTTTTTTCAATATCTTCCAGAGTCTCAGTTCCATAAATTTCTGGCTCACGTTGACCTAGAAAATTTAAATTAGGACCATTTAAAATCGTTATCACCTCAGACATAGCATGCCTTTTCTTTTAGACCTATCACTTATTAAAAAAATATTTAGCATGTTTTTACGACAATAAAGCCCCATCCTTAATCTCAAAGAATTCTGCGCGTCCTTTTAAGTCATCAAATAAAAGACGATCTGTTCCTGTCATAAATGTTTGTACAGCTAAATCATCAAGAATATCAAATAAAGCAGCACGTCGATGCGAATCAAGATGAGCAGCCATTTCATCAAGAAGAAGAATAGGAGCTTTTTCCGACATCATACCTGTTAGACGTGCATGACACAAAACTAAACCTGTCAGCAGCGCTTTTTGTTCACCTGTTGAACACGATGCGGCTCCCATATTTTTATCAGCATAAAAAACCTGCAAATCTGCGCGATGTGGTCCTTCTAACGTCCGCCCAGCAGCACGGTCCATTGCGCGATTATGCCGCAATCGATCACAAAATTGCTCTTCAACTTCAATTGCTGATATTTCACTAAGAGCTGTTTCCAAAAAACCATCAATTTGCAAAAAAGCTCGTGGAAAAGGTATCTGTGATGGCATTTGTGTAAACATATCATTTAAAAGACGAATAACATCAACACGCGCCGCAGAAATAGCTGTCGCCAGTTCTGCCATCTGCTTTTCTAAAGCATCAAACCAAGCATAATCTTCATTTCCATCTAAAAACAAACGATTACGTGCGCGCATAGCTCTATCATAATCGGCTATGCGGCGCCTATGCAAGGGATCAATCGCCAAAACCATACGATCCAAAAAACTACGGCGCTCAAGCGAAGGACCTGTAAAAAGACCATCCATGGATGGTGTTAGGACACTAATATGACAATAATCTGTTAGGCAATCACCCGACTCATTTACACCATTAATATGGACTTTTCGACTGTTATCGCTAACCTCCAAAGCTGTACCAATCTTTACTTCACCATAAAGAGCGCATTCAAGACGCGCAAATACAACAAATCCTCCACCGTCACCATCTACAAAGCTAACGTCAGAATAAGCAGCACGCCGCAAACCACGACCAGGAGAAAGAAAAGATAACGCCTCCAAAAGATTCGTCTTACCAGCACCGTTATGGCCGGTAAAAACCACATGCTGACCAGAAAAATGAATATTGAAAAAAGGATAATTGCGATAACGTAAAAGCTTCAGCTGCCTCACTGCCACTTTGTGCACATGACTGGCCATGCATTGCAAAACAATTGCCCCTAAACGCGAATAGGCATCAGTACATAGAGCACATCCACATCATCATTATCACGAATCAGAGCTGGTGCTCCAGCCTCAGCCAACATAAAAACCATCTCGTCACTTGAAAGCTGCCCAGCAATATCCAAAAGATAACGTGAATTAAATCCTATCTCAAGCGGTTCAGATGCATAAGTTACTGATAATTGATCTTCTGCACTGCCCGAATCTGGGCTATTAACAACAAGCCTTAACTGTCCGTGCTCAATCGTTAATTTAACTGCACGCCCCCGATCACTTGAAATCGTTGAAACACGATCAACTGCAGAAGAAAAGTCCTGCCTATTAACAATTAATTCTTTATCATTTCCAAGAGGGATAACACGTTGATAATCCGGAAATGTTCCATCAATTAATTTTGATGTAAAAATCACAGAACCTACAGAAAAACGAATCTTTGTCTCTGAAAGCTCTATACATACATCGCTATCATTTTCTTCTGAAAGAAGTTTTTGCAATTCTCCTACAGCTTTACGGGGGACAATAACACCGGGCATTCCCTCAACTCCTGAAGGAGCTTCCATCTCAACTTGTGCCAAACGATGACCATCAGTTGCAACCAAACGCAATTTCAAAACACCGTCATTAATAACATGTAAATAAATACCATTAAGATAATAACGGGTTTCTTCAGTAGAAATAGCAAACTGCGTACAATCAAGTAAATGTTTTAAGCTTGATGCCGATAGAGAAAAACGATAACCAAACTGCCCAGGAAGCGACTCTGGAAAATCTGCCTTCGGAAGACATTGAAGCTGAAAATGTGCACAACCCGAAACAACGGACATTGTAGCTGCCTGATTCTCATCGACGGATAATACAACTTCATTGCTATCAGGAAGTTTTCGAATGATATCATAGAGCAAATGTGCTGGAACAGTTGTTGCTCCAGCTTGTTTAACATTAACTGCAAAAGATTCCGTAACCTCTAAATCAAGGTCTGTTGCTTTTAACTGCACAGAACCATTTTCTGCATCAATCAGCACATTCGATAAAATAGGAACAGTATTACGGCGCTCTACCACACGGTGAACCCGACCAAGAGACTTGAGAAATTGACTGCGATCAACTGTAATACGCATAAAAGCCCCGTATGATTTACTAAAAACTATAAGAATTCCTTAGCATTAAAAATAGATCCTCTTCAAAGAATCGCCTGCTAGACTTTATTAAACCTCTCTTAAAATGGCAAGCCACTCCTGCATAAGAAAAAATAAATCTTTTCATTAAATTCTTTAAAGTTTCTCCAAAGAAAGAAACAATAAACACTATACAGCCTGTTCTCCAATCAACCGCTTAAGCAATTCAAGTTCCTTAGCCAAGGTCTGATCACCACAAACCAAATCTTCAATTTTACGCACAGCGTGTAAAACTGTTGTATGATCACGCCCACCAAAACGACGCCCAATTTCTGGCAACGAGCGAGGAGTTAATACTTTTGCTAAATACATTGCAACTTGCCGTGGCTTCACAACCGTACGTGTTCGACGATTAGATAACAAGTCCTGTTTAGAAACATTATAATGACGTGCTACCGTACGCTGAATTTCTTCAATCCGAATGCGCTTAGGTTCACCAGGACGTGTCAAGTGACCTAATAACTCATCAATCCGCTCTAAAGATAAATCAGACTCAAAAGATTGACGAAACAAGAGCTGATTAAATGCACCTTCAATATCACGCCCCGACCCTAAAACCGTTTTCGCAATATATTCCAAGATATCATCAGAAATTGATACCATGCCATCATCTTGTTGTGCCACCTTCAACCGCTGGCGCAACATTTGCAAACGCATTTCATAATCTGGTGCTTCAATTTCAAGGGCTACCCCTCCCTGAAGACGAGAACGAACGCGAAGATCAAGCGATTCTAATTCTGCTGGCGGACGATCTGCAGCGACAACAACTTGTTTTGCACTATCAAGCAACATATTAAGCAAATGGCAAAACTCATGTTGTATCGACTTACCCTGCAAAAACTGCATATCATCAATAATCAAAAGGTCGATATCACGAAGCTGTTCTTTAAAAGAAAGAGCATCATTATCACGAATAGCTGTTGCAAAACGCCACATAAAATATTCAGCAGTTAAATAAATAACGCGCGCAGACGTTAAACGCTTCAATGCAGAAGCAGCAATTGCCTGAAGCAAATGTGTTTTTCCTAAACCAACAGATGCGTGAATAAAAAGAGGATTAAAACGCAAAGCACTTTTATGCCCCTCCGCAATTGAACGCGCAGCTGCTAAAGCAACACGATTAGAAGCCCCCTCAACAAAACTTTCAAAAGTATAGCGCGAATCAAGCGGAGATCCAAAAACTCCCGTTTGAGAACTCTTAACTGAATGCTCTGCACAACTTTCAACAAAAGATGAAGTCGCCTGCTCCTCTAGCACAACAGAAGGAACACTTCTTTTACAAACGACGTCTCTTGAAACGCGTTCCATACCACGAACAATAACTTCAACACGAAGAATTGCTGAATTCTCTTGTTTCCATAAATGAGTCAAAAGAGAACCATAGTGATTATTAATCCATGAACGTAAAAAAGCAGTAGGAACAGAAAGCTTTACAAGAGTATGGCTATATTCAGCAAGCTTCACACGTCCAAACCAACTGGTATAAGCCTCAACACCAACCTGCACCTTTAATTGCGCCATAACACGTATAAAAGCCGCCGCACTTTCCTCCTCTGAAACAATAGAATGCCCTATAGAAGCATTTCTACGAACATCCTCATCACTCTCCGTCATCCTATTCTTTATTATGTTCTCTGCTGACAGGATATTCACCGAAACCCTTTTAAAGGAACTAGCTTTAGAGTTCAATTTATCCACCATCTTCCATCCTGATAAAAATAAAATTTTGTCCTGCCAAACAGCTAAAATAAATCTAGCGAAGGCAAAACGCCCTACCCCAAATAAGATTACTCACCCTCCCCTAGGATAGCCTCATCACAACCCCACTAACAAAGATGACCAATAAGATTTACTTGCACTCATGATATGACCCACTCTTCTAAAATGGTAAACATATCTATTCAGAAAACTAAAAAATCGTCAGAAAACCTTTCCAGAACAAAAGCTTCGAAAAGCCTAAGTCAAAACATCTTGTACTCAACAAAATATAGAACAATGTGCTGGTGTGACCCCTTCATGCTTTTTAGTCTTCATAAGAACCATACAAAACAGCAGAGGTAAAATGCAAGAGGTCAAAATAAAATCAAAAAACCAGAAAAAAATGCTTGTATCAATGAGGAATGAAAAAAATATTGATTCAATTCATTTTTTTTCTCTAAATTTACCAACAATTAAAAAATCTCTTCAGATTAAAAAAAAAAAATAAAATGCTTGACAAAAAAGACTCTGTAAAAATCCACAAAGCTTGTGGATAACCATACTCCCCCCTATAAACTTTCTCTCCTTTTTCAAGAGGAGAATCATTATCGATTCTTATTTTCGATAGAAACTTTTTGAAATAATAAACAAAAAGCCAGCATCCTCATGGATACTGGCTTGATTCTCAATAAAGGAGAAAAAGCTTAAACGCTGAGAACCTTCAAACGTTTAGCTAAACGCGATACTTTCCTCGCAGCAGCATTTTTATGAAAAACCCCTTTAGAAACCGCACGCATAATTTCAGGCTCAAAATTCTTAAATGCAATCTCTGCAGATGCCTTATCGCCACCCGCTAAAGCATCATCAAACTTACGTATAAAGGTACGAACGCGCGAACGACGGGCCCTATTAACCTGTGTGCGTGCCGCAACCTTGCGCACCGCTTTTCGAGCAGAAGGTGTATTCGCCATAAATATAATCTCTCTTTCAACACCTTGGTAAAATGAGTCTAAAGAACAACTCTACCAATATAAATAAATTCAACCCAAGCAAAACTATAAAGCTGCCTATAACTGTGTGGCTTATAGCGCAATCCCAAAGCTAACGTCAATTAGATTTTCAAAGATAGTCATAAAAAAACGAAGCCAAACTCTTTGATCCGCAACTTTATAGCTTAATAATAGATATTCCTTAACAAACAAAAGAATTTAAACAGCTAACTTACGCAAGACATATTGCAAAATTCCCCCATGATGCAAATAATCTAGCTCATCTTCAGTATCGATACGGCATAATAACGGAGCGGTTTTTATCGTACCATCAGAAAAAGTAATTTTCGCTACTGTCTTTTGACGAGGTTTCAAGTTATGAATTCCTTCAATTGTCACCTTTTCATCTCCCTTTAAGCCTAAAGATTTCCAACTTACACCCTCCTCAAAGACAAAGGGAACAATGCCCATACCAACAAGATTAGAGCGATGAATCCTTTCAAAAGACTGTACAATCACTGCTTTTATACCAAGAAGATTGGTACCTTTGGCTGCCCAATCGCGCGATGATCCATTGCCATATTCAATACCAGCAAAAACAACAAGTGGAGTACCTTCTTGTTTATACGCCATTGCTGCATCGTAAATGGCTTGTTCTACCGCTGACGGATAATGAACCGTATAACCTCCTTCTCGACCATTTTCCCCCAACATGAAATTACGAATGCGAATATTGGCAAAGGTCCCACGCACCATAACTTCATGATTCCCACGACGCGTTCCATACTGATTAAAATCAGCCACTTTAACACCATGATCCATTAAATATTTTCCGGCAGGAGAAGCTGCTTTAATAGAACCAGCAGGAGAAATATGATCCGTCGTGATTTTATCACCAAATAAACCTAAAATCCGTGCATCTTTAATATCTGGTAAGATATCAGGTATTTTCTGCATATCATCGAAATAAGGTGGATTGCGTACATAAGTGGATTGCTCATCCCAAGAATAGGTAGAACCCGTAGGAATCTGAACTTTTTGCCAATTTTCATCTCCCTTAAAAACATCTGCATACTTTTCAGCAAAAACCTTACGCGTGACATTTTTTTCGATGAACTCCTGTATTTCTTGAGAGGTTGGCCAAATATCTCTCAAATAAATGGGTTGGCCATTTGAATCTTCACCAAGAGGTTCCTTGGTTAAATCTTTACACACCGTCCCGATGAGCGCATGTGCAACAACTAACGGTGGTGAAGCTAAATAATTCGCTTGCACATCAGGGGAAACACGCCCTTCAAAATTACGATTTCCCGAAAGAACTGCAGATGCAATTATACCATTGTCATTAATCGTTTTGGAAATAGCTGGATGCAAAGGACCAGAATTCCCAATACATGTTGTGCACCCAAATCCTACTAAGTTAAATCCTAATGCATCTAAATCTTTTTGCAGACCCGAGTTTTGCAGGTAAGCTTCAACGACTTGTGAACCTGGTGCAAGAGAAGTTTTTACCCATGGTTTGCTCTTGAGACCTTTTGCCACTGCATTTCTTGCCAAAAGACCCGCTGCAATAAGAACACTTGGATTCGATGTATTCGTACACGACGTAATCGCAGCGATCACCACATCACCGTGACCAAGCGTATATTCTTCACCCTCGACCCGATAACGCTTATTTTGTTCAGAAGTCTTCTTATAGTCTTCGACCAATGCCTTCTCAAAACCCTGCCCAACGTTTTCCAATGCAATACGTCCTTCAGGACGTTTAGGACCAGCCATAGAAGGAACAACAGTTCCCATATCCAATTCAATTGTATCACTAAAAATGGGATGAGCCACCATTTCGTCATGCCACATCCCTTGTGCTTTGGTGTAAGCTTCTACTAAGGCAATCCGATTTTCATCACGCCCTGTCATATTGAGATAACGCACTGTCTCCTTATCAATTGGGAAAAAACCACACGTTGCTCCATATTCAGGTGCCATATTTCCAATCGTTGCCCGATCAGCAAGCGTCATCTGCTCCAAACCAGGACCAAAAAACTCAATAAATTTACCGACAACACCCTTCCGGCGTAGCATTTGAGTCACAGTCAATACGAGATCGGTGGCTGTTACACCTTCTTTAAGTTTACCTGTTAGACGAAAACCAATCACTTCAGGTAACAACATAGAAACAGGTTGGCCTAACATTGCTGCTTCTGCTTCAATACCACCAACACCCCAACCTAAAACCCCTAAACCATTAACCATAGTCGTATGCGAATCAGTTCCCACACAGGTGTCAGGATAAATCGTCTCACAGCCCTCTTCATTCTTCATCCATACACATTGTGCTAAATATTCTAGGTTAACCTGATGACAAATCCCTGTTCCTGGAGGAACAACGCGAAAATTTTGAAAGGCTTGCTGCCCCCATTTAAGGAAACGATAGCGTTCACCATTGCGTTCATATTCATGCTCAACGTTTTCCTTAAAAGCCATGGAATTGCCAAAAGCATCAACAATAACTGAGTGATCAATGATGAGATCAACGGGAATGAGAGGATTGATTTTTTCAGCGTTACCGCCAAGTTTAACCATAGCATCACGCATTGCAGAAAGATCAACAACTGCTGGAACACCTGTAAAATCCTGCATAAGAACACGTGCAGGACGGTAAGCAATTTCTGCCCCAGCGCTCCCTTTGTCGTTTAACCACTTAGCAACATTGAGGATATCCTCTTTTTTAACTGTGCGACCATCTTCAAATCGCAATAAATTTTCGAGAATAACTTTCATCGAAAACGGTAACCGAGAAACACCTTCAAGACCATTCTTCTCCGCTTCGATCAAGCTATAATAAGTATATTCTTTGCCACCAACATTTAATACTCTGCGACAATTAAAGCTATCAATTTGAGTCATGACTGTCCACCCTCATACTATAACCACCCAATTTCCAGGAATGAACAACACAAACTACGAGTCAAGGTCGCAGCTTGAGCGCAGACGCAATCACCTCCGCCATCCATTTCCCCCTCCACCCTCTCGTAGGCAAATGCGGAAATCAGCGCCAGAAACCATTTTACACCAGATATTGATGTAAGGTATCTCTTATAGAACTATTTCTAGAACTATTCTAGGTACAATTGCACAAAAAATGTGTTTTTTATTCTATAATGCAATAAAGAATATGAAAATAAAAACAAAATAGGCAATCACATGGTGTTATCAGGCAAAGATTTAGCCGCTTACAGAAACGAGGAAATTCTGTTTAAAGGTCTTTCTTTTTGTTTATTTTCACAGCAACTGATGACAATCACCGGTCCTAATGGTATCGGAAAATCTACATTACTCCGAATCATTGTCGGTCTTCTTGAAGCTGCTGAAGGTCATATAATACTTAAAGACCATAATCAAATATACCCTGTTGCAACTGCGTGTCATTATCTTGGTCCTCAAAATGCTATGAAACCTCTCTTATCTGTCATTGACAATTTGCAATTTTGGGCAGATTTTTACGGTCAACATTTACGCTTTGTGCATGAGGTTCTTGCCGATATTGGTCTTTCTAACCTTGAACATTTACCCTTTAAAGCTCTGTCAACTGGACAACAAAGGCGCGTAGCTATTGCTCGCCTTTTGCTCTCCTATCGTCCTCTTTGGATTTTAGATGAACCAATATCTGGACTTGATAACCATGCTCAAAAACTCCTTGCTCGTATTTTCCAGCGTCATCTCAATCAAGGTGGTATGATTATCGCTGCAACTCATAATTCCCTAGGTATTCCAGAAAACCATAAAATCGCTCTGGAAAAATTTTTACCTCTCTAGGAGAGAATAAAATGAAAGCACTGTTCTGGCGTGACCTTAAACTATTATTAGCGCCACAAGCCTCTTCACTAACAGGACTATTATTTTTTATCGCTGTTGTTGTCATAACCCCCTTTGCCATTGGACCAGATCCCAAAATTCTTGCACAAATAGGGCCAGGTATATTGTGGTTTGGAGCCCTTCTTGCAGGACTCCTCAATCTAAACAAACTTTTCCAAATCGATCGCGATGATGGTAATCTCGACCAATTTATCCTTTCAGGAAAAAGACAAAGTTTTACACTAATTGTTTTTACCAAATGTCTTGCCCATTGGGTAGGAACAATGCTTCCTCTTATTTTTGCTACACCTATTTTAGCCCTCATGCTCCATTTAGATGTAACAATAACTTTTACAACAATACTTACCCTTTTATGCGGAACACCAGCCATTATTTTTATTGGCGCCATAGGCGCGGCACTGGCAACCTCATTGTTGCACAGTACTCTGCTTATTTTTATCATTATCTTGCCGTGGGTCATTCCAATTATGATTTTTGGTGTCTCGGCTGCTACAGCCCCAATAAATCCAAATATTTCTTTTCTCACGTCCTTGGCTCTTCTCAGCGCTTTTTCACTTCTTTTGAGTCTCTTTGGCTCTTTTGTTGCTGCGATAACGCTTAAACTTTTATCAGAATAATAAAAGATGATTGCCGCATAGCAAAACTCTGCCTATTATGAATTTCATGAATGAACTATCTCGTCCATATAAAATCAGGTCACTCCCTGCAAGTTTCATCCTTTTCATGAAAATAAGCAGTATCGTCTTACCTTGGTTGGCCGGCATAACATTGTGTTTCCTTATTTTAGGACTTATTCTGGTGATGTATTCCCCTGATGACTATCAACAAGGCATTACTGTTAAGATTATGTACCTTCATGTACCCTTTGCGTGGTTGTCTACATTCTGTTATGTAACGATGAGTGCAGCAGCATTAGGAAATCTGATTTGGAAATATCATCTTGCTGATGTGGCACTTAAATGTGGAGCGCCTATTGGAGCGATTTTTACCGCATTGGCTCTCATGACAGGAGCACTTTGGGGGCGACCTACATGGGGAACATGGTGGGTCTGGGATGCACGGTTAACATCAGTTTTAATTCTGCTTTTTATCTATCTTTCCATTATCCTGCTTGGACGTGCTTTTGACAACCAAGTAAAAGCCGCTCGCGCTACTGCAATTCTTACACTTGTTGGATTTGTTAATATTCCTGTTATTAAATTTTCCGTTAATTGGTGGAATACATTGCATCAACCAGCATCATTGTTACGTGCTGGAGGATCAACAATCGACAATGCTATGTTATGGCCCCTTATAACAATGCTATTTTGTTTTATCTTTATGTTTATTGCACTCTATTTGATGGCTATGCGAAATGAAATCAATAATCATTATATTCGAATACTTCAGATTAAAAAATCCCGTCGTGCACAACAACAGGACTCTTCATCATGCTCGACCTAAATGGCATCCAGGGCGGACTTTTAGGAAATCTATCTCAGAAAATTGATTTTTTCCTTAGCACCCTTAAACACGAGCAAATTGTTGTTTTAAGCTATGTGCTTTCTGCAATATCCCTCTTATGTCTTATTGGATATATTCTTTGCAAAGCGCTATACCAAAAAAAAATTCTCCAACAGCTAAACAAAAAAGAGTTGTCACAAAAAGAAAAGTATAATGAAAAACATCCCTCCAAAACTTAAAAAAAATATATCTTTGCCTGTTCTGCTTGTTTTTTTTGGACCATTTGTGCTTTTTCTTCTTCTCGTGGTGCTTTTTTTCAACTTTATGGATAAAAAAAACCTTCAAGATTCTTCTCTTCTCCCAAACGCATTAGCTGAAAAACCTGCTCCCAATATTCATCTTCCTCTTCTTGATAAAGAAAGTTATCTCAATTCAAAACAGTTTAAGGGACGTGTCACGTTGATCAATTTTTGGGGCTCTTGGTGTTTGCCCTGTCGCGAAGAGCATCCTATTCTTATGAAAATTGCACAAGATAGACGTTTTGATCTGATTGGTATTAATTATAAAGATAACAAAACAAACGCCCTGCGCTTTTTAAACAGTTTTGGTAATCCTTTTAAATTTATTGGCTTTGATGTTTCAGGATATACAGCTATTGATTGGGGAATATATGGACCCCCAGAAACCTTTCTCTTGAATAAAGAGAGCATCATCATTGCCAAACATGTTGGTCCCTTAACATGGCAAATTTATCAAAAAAAAATTCTACCAAAAATTAAACAAGCGATCATGACAGAAGAAAAATAAAATATCAAAATATTGATTTATAAATAGTAATTTACCATTTCTATCTATTAACTGAAAATACCGTATACTATGAGTGTTTTTTAAAATTTCTATATGTTGAATCAAAAAAACATTTAAGATAAAGACTAAAAATACCCCTTATGAATTGTCTAAACGTGAAAATAATTGGCAATATTTTAAGTTGAAAAATACAATAATGCAGGTTTGTAAAAACATAACGTTTTATCATGCTATGTATGCTACTTTATTTATACGGATCCTCATTCTTCTTAGGAAAATTTGACAAGAGCATTACCATTGTTGATTCAAAAACATGTGCAAAGAAATATCTGTAGAGCAAACCTCCCAAATATAACAAAAATTTAAGTAGTTTTCATTTTTTTAGCGATTAAATATCTGTTTTGGAACTTTATTTTTGATTATTTGGACAAAACAATATTGCTATAGAAACATCGTTAGATTAGTGAAAGCAACCAACTATTATTTTCAAAATCATATAGTGTTCTGTCTCCGCTTTTTTATCTGAAATGCACATTGTTATGAGGGGACTTCACCACTATTTTCATCTTTATAAAATAACAAATCCATTCCTTCGCAGCGTTATTGGTATATTTATTCCCATTACACTATCTGTTCGTAATAGACTCCATAAAGCCCATATTGAGTCTATACATTCTTATTCTTTCGATAATTTATCTTATGATTACAACTAATAAGCTTTTTTGACTTTTAATAAGATAAATTCGAGTAAGAAAATATGACTACAATCAAAAAATCTCATTTAACAGAGAAGATAAGTTATAAGTACATGATCAATCTATCAATGAATATTATAAAAGAATTCATTGTAAGAAATAAGCTTTTGAGATGAAAAAATAAACAAGAAGCTTTTTCGAGAGGAGAAAATATATTTTACAGAGAACTCTTTTTTAAGCACTCGGTGACGTGATTACTGATTTCAACAGAAAGATCACTCGTATACATTAAAAAACTCTAAGACAAGAAATATTCTAGAAGTTCATATGAGCTTATAGGTAAACTTTTATGACGCAAATAAAATAGGCTTTTGTTGCAATCATCATTTTTTTATGAAAAATATTTGATTATGTTTTTTCTTCTAAAATTCTTGTGGTGTAAAACAATACGTTTTTGAGCAAAATTCACATGTGACTGAAATATATTTATTTTTAACCATTTTATTGCGTTCATCAATCGAAAATCCTTCTAGGATTCCTTTAATTTTTTCGTGTGAACAAGAACATTGATCGACAAGAGAAAAAGGATTAAAAACTCTAACACCTTGTTCATGAAAAAGACGGAACAAGAGCTGTTTACTACCAACTTGGGGATCTGTTAATTCTGAACTTTCAATCGTTGCCATGAGTATTTTAGCTTCCTGCCATTGGTTATCCAATTGGCTATGGGTTTTCGTTTTTTCTCGCGTTTGATGAGGGGTATCTATTTTATGATGAGACAATTCTTGGGGTAAAAGTTGGATCAAAATACCTCCAGCTCGCCAGCTTTTCTGCGTTTTTCCTTGTTGGTCACGATTAATTAATATAGCAACAGCCAAACGGATATCGGTAGGAATTTGTTCTGATTGATCAAAATAAATACGAGAAGTTTCTTGTAAATTTGATCCATCTAATGCAACTATCCCTTGATAGGGCTGCATATGGGGACCTTGATCAATTGTGAAGGCTAAAGTGCCTTTCCCTAAAAGGGTTTCTGAAGAGATTTGATTATTGTCCATGGCTTGTTTAAGCTGTTCTTTATCAAAACGAGCATATCCACGTAAACTGGAAGGAGGCGAAAAATCGCATACCAACATATTAACCGGTCCATCTGAATGAGTTTGTAAAATAAATTTTCCCGTAAGCTTTAGAGAAGTTCCAAGCAAAACAGTTAAAAGTAAAGCTTCTGCTAGAAGATAGGAAACCGGTTCAGGGTATTGATGTCTGTTAAGAATAGAATTTAAAGTTTCTCCAAGTTGTACGGCACGTCCACGAATATCAAGTTCTTCGACTTGAAAGGGAACAACAGTATCATCTTCATGCAAGAAGTTGTTATTGAGAGAGGCTTCATCTTTAGCTTGTTTACTCATAGCTTTGCCTTTTTTATATAATTTGTTGTAGAGGAGCTATTGTGGAGAGAAAAACGCATCTTGTAAACACCAAGAAAGAATTGCCTTTTGAGCATGAAGACGATTTTCAGCCTCATCGAAAACAACGGAGTGCGGTCCATCAATAATAGAATCAACCACTTCTTCACCACGATGAGCAGGAAGACAATGCATAAAAAGAGCATCAGATTTTGCTAATTTCATGAGAGCTTCATTGACTTGATAAGGCTGAAAAATAGAATGACTGCGAGCACGAAATTCTTGTCCCATGGAGACCCATGTATCGGTCATAATACAATCAGCATCTTGAGCTGCTTTTTGGGGACTATGAGTTAGTGTAAGGTGCGCTCCTCGTTCACGTGCCCAATGTATAAATTTTTCTTGTGGTTCACTGCCCTTTGGAGTAGCAATACGCAAATGAAAATCAAAAAGAGCTGCGGCCTCAATTAAGGAATGGAGCACATTATTACCATCCCCCATCCACGCGAATATTTTGCCAGCAATTGGCCCCCGATGCTCTTCATAGGTTAATATATCTGCTAAAATTTGGCAAGGATGTGTATCATCTGTAAGGGCATTAATGACAGGAATTTGTGCATATTGTGCCAATTCGAGCATACGTTGATGTTTTGTTGTTCGTAATATCACGATATCCACAAAACGGGATAAAACACGAGCCGTGTCAGCTATAGTTTCACTATGACCAAGCTGCATCTCTGACCCCGTGAGCATGATTGTATCTCCCCCAAGCTGGCGCATACTGATATCGAATGAAATACGGGTTCGTGTGGATGGTTTTTCAAAAATCATCGCAAGTGTTTTACCTATAAAAGGTTTTGAACCTTTCCCTGCTTTAAAAGATGCTTTAAGGATTTTTGCATAATCGATCAGTGCGCGTGCTATTGCTGGCGTTAAAATGGATAAGTCCGTGAAATGACGAAGAGCATTTGTCATGTGTGTAATATTTGTCTTTCTTTGTTTACTTGCGAAAGATACGCTATTGCTTTTTCAATACGATGCAAACTTTCATCTATTTCTTCTTCCCTAATGATAAGAGGAGGCAATAAGCGCACAACATTGTTGTTGGCAGCAACACTTAAGAGATATTCATTTTCTAAAGCATTAACGACAAGATTAGAAGACACAACACACTGAATACCCACCATTAGGCCCATCCCCTGAACTGCGCAGATAATATCAGGATAGATATTGAGAATGTGCAAAAGTCCACTTCTTAGTTTATTTCCCATACGCTGAACATGGTTGAGAAAATTTGGCTCTAACAAAATATCAAGAACACTATTTCCTACAGCCATTCCAAGAAGATTTCCTCCAAAGGTTGAACCATGGGTCCCAAGTGTCATGCTTTTTGCAACTTTATCCGTTGCAAGGCAAGCACCTAATGGAAATCCTCCTCCTAATCCTTTTGCGAGGGTAAGAATATCAGGCGAGACATCACTCCATTCATAAGCAAAAAGCTTCCCTGTTCGTCCTATACCCGTTTGGACTTCATCCAAAATCAATAACAGACCATTATCATCGCATATTTTGCGCAAAAATCTTAAATATTCATGAGAAACCGTTCGTATTCCTCCTTCTCCTTGAATAGGTTCAATAAGAATAGCGGCGGTATTTTTATTAATAGCGTTACGCAAAGCGATTTCATCACAAAAAGGTACTTGAATAAATCCACCAGCTTTAGGTCCAAAGCCTTCAAGATATTTTTCATGCCCAGTCGCAGCAAGTGCTGCAAGTGTACGTCCATGAAATGCCCCTTCAAAAGTAATTATTTCAATGCGTTCTGAATGACCAGCAGCATAGTAATAATGACGTGCCGTTTTGAATGCGCACTCCAATGCTTCAGTGCCTGAATTGCAGAAAAAAACCTTATCCGCAAAACTATTTGCACAAAGCCGCGTGGCAAGAGCTGCTTGTTCAGGGGATTGAAAAATATTAGAAACATGCCAAAGTTTTTCAGCTTGCATTTTGAGCGTATCAACCAATTTTGGATGTGAATACCCTAATGCATTAACAGCAATGCCAGATGTGAAATCAAGATAATGTTCTCCCTTATCGGAAATAAGCCATACACCATGCCCCTGTTCAAAATGCAAATCTCGTCGTGCGAAGCATTCATAAAGTGGTTGTATAGAGACGGCATCCATCATAATTTCCTTTATATTTTAACCTTTTCAATATATATACAAAGCAACACTACAAATAAAACAACATGGTACATTTTGTTACGGTGCTTTCAACATTTCATTACGATTAATGATTACACCTATGGAATAGATCATTACACCAATTGAAAAAAAGTCAATGAAGGTTCTATAAATAAGCATTTTGGGAAAAAGCCTTAAACAAAAGTGAAAGTTTAACCTATGATTGATTTGCAAGTTGGGGAAAACATTCTAAATAAACTCTTCAAGAGGTAAAGACTCTTGTCATAGAGTGAGTGCATATTGTAATTTATAATATAATAAGCAAGATGATGTGTTTTAGTTTGTAAGTCCACAGGTTGGATGATTTTCTTATGCTCGCTTAGAGTGTAAAATTCTTTCATTCAGCGTAGTGAAAATATTATTAAAACATTTGAAGATGCAAAGGGGAGAGCATCTTAGTGACGTAATCGGAATGGAGTGCTGGTATGGGTTGGACATGTGAACGCGTTGAGCTTCTTAAAAAGCTTTGGAGTGAAGGGTTAAGTGCAAGTCAAATTGCTGCTCAATTAGGTGGGGTCAGCAGAAACGCAGTCATCGGCAAAGTACACCGATTAAAGTTACCAGGACGCGGTAAGACAGCACAAGGAAGCGCGCGTACGCAAAAACCCCCCGTGGGAAGCAGCCCATCATCTCCACGTGTGCGTCGCAACACATCCACGGTATCGCCAATGAACACATCATCTGTAAGTATTGAAGAAACAGCTTTAAAGACAGAATTTGTAGCGGAAGATATAAAAGAAGTTGATATGTCCACAAAATCCAATGTAGTTGTGCCTATATCACGTCAACTTAATCTTTTACAATTGAGTGAAAATACATGTAGATGGCCGGTTGGCGATCCATTATCAGCAGATTTTCATTTTTGTGGTGCAGATTCTGATGAAAATAGCCCCTATTGTGCCTTTCATGCTAAGTTAGCATTTCAACCAATATCTGAAAGACGTCGGATAAGAGTGTAATATCCTCGATTGAATCTCATATTCTACACCTTCTGCGCTTCGTTATGAAATTTTAATTATCGAATTATTATGAGAAAGAAATTTAATAGAGCTTTTAATGAGTGAAAAAATTTCTTCATGAAACTATTCAACGAAATTGTATCTTTTGTGCTATTGCACAATTATGTGTTGTAAAGTTATATTCCTGTTTATTTCCAAGATCCTCTTTAATTTAGTTGTACTACTTTTAACACTATCCATAGCAATATCTTTTGAATAAGACAATTTCTCATGTTTTTATTCTTCGTGTATTTAATAGAGTAATGCTGTGGTTTATAAAAACAATTTATCGCGTTGCAACCTAAATGAGATCCATCAATATCTCTTTCATTTCAAGCCCTCTTATATTGAATCAATCAAAATCTTTCGTTTGGGCGTCACGAATGAGATGAGAACTGGGGAGAGTAAAAACACTTAAAGAAAAGCATGCCTTCTACAAATGCTTTCAAGTGCCAAGGGCTTCAAGAGTTGTTGCAACATTGGGAGCTAGCAAAGTGTGTGATGATGCCAGCTTGCTCTTTTATTAAGCATAAAGATAAGAGTCTTAATGGATTTATCGTTATACCCTTCACGGATGCCGTCGCAAAATAGGCTTGGATGCGTTGAGAAATGTTTCTTTAAAACAAGCCTGTGCATATATGCAATCCAATGTCATTCTGTTTTGCGTGAGGGATGTGCCCCATCAAAGAATGCGATAAATAAAAGCGTGAAGCAATACGTAGAATGTAAAATGATATATTTATAATTTTTTATAAAAAATTATAAATAAGGGGATATTGTATTCAAGGCTCTTACGAAATATACGAAAACTATAAATTATTACGTATAAATAAATATTAAACCTAGAACGACCACAATAACATCACTTTCCTTTTCCCGACACGAAACGGCGCAACCAAACATAAAGTGCACCTTCTCCGCCATGCTGACGCGCTGCTTGCTCAAACGCATGGACATAATATCGAAAAGCTGGTGTTGATAACCAATACGGAACAAATCTATACAAAGCTCCATCGCTCCCAACAGATCGTCCTTTTCCTGTAATCACAAGGACATAACGCAATCCTCTCTGCTGAGAGGATTGTAGAAAATTTTTTAAGAAAAAATAAGCTTCTTCCTGCATATAACCGTGGAGATCAAGGCGCGCCTCAAGAGGATAACGACCTTGGGAAATTTTACGATGTGCAACATGATCAAAGAAATGAATCTTTTGTACTTGTGTAACTGCCCTCTTTTCTTTTTTAATAAATGTCGAGGATTGTTGATTTTCCTGAGACAATGAAGAGATTTGAGTTACAGGCTGTTTTTTATCATTAATATTTGCAATAGTTTCTGAAGCAGAAGAGAGCATCTTACCGTGAAGCGGTGTTATCGTACGACAAACCATCTCCCATAAAAGGCGATCCTGTGAAGCCAATAAATCTCTTTTTTGTCTCCATTTACTTGAGGACATTTTAATTTCTCATAAATCATTGAATACTTATGGAAGAAAAACAAAAAGTATTTTAATTTTCATTTTCTGTAGCAAAAAGCTTCCAGTTTGGATCTGACGATAAACTATTGCGAACGAAAGTCCAAATATCCCTGATTTCTACAATAGCATCAGGATCACCGTCTATACGCTCACCCTGTTCATTATAAGTAACAGAAATCATCTCACTGACAATACGTATCGTTAAAAGTTCATCCTTTTCTTGTATTGCCGCCGCAACAAATTCGATCTTATTAATTCCAACAAAAGTGAACTCTATTCTCTCTTTATTTTTTTCTCGTTGCTCAATAGCCGTACAAAAGCTCTCAAAAACATCCTGACAAAGCAAGCTTTTAAGTTGATTGCGATCACCTTTGGCAAAAGCTGTTACAATCATTTCATAAGCAATTTGTGCACCTTTTATAAAAAATTGAGGAGAAAATTGAGGATCAATTTTATGCAATTCCCGCAAATTTTTATTCAAAATACTCCCCTCCGGTGAAATTTTATCAATTTCACTAAAGTCGTCTTTTTGTGAATTTTTCTGATGAGGGAACGAAACAATATTATCAGCCGTTTCTGCTTCAACCTGTTTTTTAGAACGACGCGAATAAGGATCAAAGGGGGGCTTTTCAAACCCAATTCGTTTCCCTAATACATTACGGAGTTGCACAAAAATAACAACCATAACAACAAGAGCTATGACAAGTATAACGTCAAATTCCATGGGCGCTGTCAATCTCCAAAGCTTAAATCTCTAATAAACATTGCAGTCAATACCATTTATCAATAAATATGTAAAATAAGGAATCCTACCATTCAAATATTTTTATAGATTTTATATTAAATGGAGTGCTCTTAAGAATTTCTCCCCACCTCATCCAGAAGGAAATTTGCATGTGATAAAACTTTATTCTATAAGTCCTCGTTTTTTTGTTGTTATCTTTCTTTGCATTCTTTTAATCGAGATCGCTGGTTTTATCTTTGTTGGTCAAGAAATTGGTATTTTGGCAACTTTGAGTTTGGTTATTCTCACAACCATAGTTGGGGTCGTTTTATTGCGAGTTCAAGGGTTTTGCCTTTTAAAAAACATACAAACTGAACTTATCCAAGGGCGTACATTAGAGAATAATATTATTAATGATGTTTTCATCATGTTTAGTGCAATTTTACTTATTCTTCCTGGCTTTGTAAGTGATCTCTTGGGAATATTACTTCTTATTAAACCAATTCGCTCTATTGTTTGGCATTTCTTTACATCATTACAAAACAAAATGAATCCCAATACTAAAAGAAAAAATGATGCTGAAAAAATAATTGATCTTAACGCAGAAGATTACACAATTCATGATACGACAGAATCTCCATGGCGCAAAAATGATGATAACCATTGAAATGCCTAAAAAATCTGTAACAAACTAAAAAAATATTCAAGATAAAGAGCGCATTTCTTGCAACCTTTTTCAAGGCGTGATAACCAATTTGGTCTTTAGATCTAAAATAAATATACATATTATAATGAGAGAGGTTCGTCGTATGGCCGAAGGTGAAATGAATAACAGTGGTGGAGAGCCGGTTTTTGCTGTATTAACTCAATATTTAAAAGATTTATCATTCGAAAACCCAGGTGCTCCTCGTTCATTGCGTACGCATGAAAAATCACCACAAATTGATATCAATATTAACGTCAATGCTAACCCAATTGGTGATGACAATTATGATGTCGTTTTGTCTCTCTCCGTCAAAGCCAATGATAATACTGAAATCTTATTTCATGTGGAACTGATTTACGGTGGTGTTTTCCACCTTGAAAACATTCCACAAGAACATGTTATGCCATTGGTCTTTATTGAATGTCCCCGTCTTTTATTTCCATTTGCTCGCCAAATTATATCTGATGCTACTCAAAATGGTGGTTTTCCACCTTTATGGATTGATCCTATTGATTTTGCAGCCCTCTTCCAAAAGCGTCTCGCTGAAGAACAAAAAGACAATCAAATACAGCCCTCTTAAAAAATTTATTCTTTTGCTATCATAAAGCCCCTTGATATATTATTGGTATATTAGGGGCTTTTTTCCTTTAGACGGCTTTTGCGGCATGATAAGCCGCGAGCATTGCAATATTGACCACATCTGTATCGTTTCCACTAAACGGTACAATTTGGACAGATTTTTCCAACCCAATTAAAATAGGACCAATGATGGTTGCTCCACCAAGTTCTTGTAACATTTTGCTTGCAATGGAAGACGCGTGATATCCAGGCATAACCAAAATGTTAGCGGGCTCTGTTAATCCCATAAATGGATATTGCTGCATCAATTTGGAATTGAGTGCTACATCAGCACTTATTTCTCCATCAAACTCAAAATCAACCTTGCGTTCATGCAAAATATTAATCGCATCCTGAATTTGCTGTGTGATTTGCCCTTTCATATAACCAAACGTAGAAAATGCTAAAAATGCTACCCGTGGTTGATATCCAAATCCACGTACAAACGAAGCGGTTTGTTCCGCTATATCCGCAAGTTCTTCAGCATTAGGATTTTCATAAACAGCTGTATCCGTAATAAACACAGTTCGTCCTCGGCAAATAGCCATTGAGATACCAATCAATCGTTCTTTTGGTTTTTCATCAATTGCACGACGTATATCGATCAGCGCTGTTTCATAATTGCGTGTCACCCCTGTAACCATTGCATCAGCATCTCCTAGTGCCACCATACACGCAGCAAAATAATTGCGATCATTATTGATACGACGATGACAATCACGCAACAGCCAACCTTGACGCTGCATCTTTTTATAAAGATAATTCGCATAATCATCTGTACGGCGAGAAAGCTTAGCATTCATAATAGAAATACCTTCACGCTCCAGATCAATTCCAGCGATAACAGCTGTTTCTCTTACTTGCTCTTCACGACCAACCAAAATCGCTTGTCCTAATTTTTGATGAACATAGGAAACGGCTGCCCGCATAATTTGCTCTTCTTCACCTTCTGCAAAGACAATTTGTTTTGGCGCTTGACGAACATGGTTATAAACCCCACGCATCATCGAGGAAGTAGGATCACGTCTCGCATTCAAATCGCGCTCATAGGCCTCTAAATCATCTATGTTCTTTTGCGCAACACCGCTTTCCATTGCTGCTTTTGCTACCGCTATTGAAACAACCGTCAATAAACGCGGATCAAAAGGAACAGGGATGATATAATTAGGACCAAATTTTAATCGCTTTCCACAATAAGCTTCTGCAACGCTGTCAGGCACTTCTTCATGCGCTAAATTGGCAAGAGCCTTTGCCGCAGCAATCTTCATTTCTTCATTAATAACTCTTGCACGCACATCAAGTGCACCACGAAATATATAAGGAAAGCAGAGAACATTATTAATCTGATTTGGATAATCGGAACGCCCTGTTGCGACAATGGCATCATGACGCACTTGCATAACCTCTTCCGGCGTAATTTCTGGATCGGGATTAGCCATAGCAAAAATGATCGGCTGTGGTGCCATAGATCTTACCATTTCAGGAGTAAGAGCACCTTTAGCAGAAACCCCAAAAAATATATCTGCACCTTCCATTGCTTCTATAAGCGTACGTTTATCTGTTTGAATAGCATGCGCAGATTTCCACTGATTCATTCCCTCTTTGCGACCTTCATAGACCACACCCTTTGTATCACATAATATGATATTTTCGGCACGAAAGCCCATCGCTTTAATCAGTTCAATACAAGCAATTCCTGCAGAACCAGCACCATTACAGACTAACCGCGTATTTTGCATATTGCGCCCTGTTAAAGTCAAAGCATTGAGAACACCAGCAGCAACAATAATTGCTGTACCATGTTGATCGTCGTGAAAAACAGGTATATTCATCACCTCGCGTAGGCGGCTTTCAATCATAAAGCACTCTGGCGCCTTAATGTCTTCAAGATTAATTCCACCAAAAGAAGGTTCTAAATGACGCACCAAATTGATAAAACTTTCTGTATCGTTTATATCAATTTCTAAATCAATGGAATCAATATCCGCAAAACGCTTAAACAGCACTGCTTTGCCTTCCATAACCGGCTTAGAGGCAAGGGCTCCTAAATTACCTAACCCTAAAATAGCGGTTCCATTTGAAATAACAGCAACAAGATTTCCTTTTGCTGTATAATCATAAGCTAACGCTGGATTTTGAGCAATTGCCTTAACTGGAACTGCAACACCTGGTGAATAAGCAAGTGCTAAATCATGCTGTGTTGCCATAGACTTTGTTGCAACAATCTCAAGCTTTCCTGGTCGACCACGACTATGAAAATCTAGAGCTTCTCGTTCGCTCGCACTGTAAACAGTTTGAGACATTTTCTGATCCTGCTTGCTCTCTTTCATTTCACTTTATTTTCTCCAAAAACAGTGTAAATTTTGCTTGATAATGCGTATAGTCATTGAATTTGATTCATGTATTAGAACTCGCTATTCTTGCCTTAGCAAATCTGATGATGCGTTGCAATTTAGAGATAAATAGATATTGAAGTAAACAAAAAAGAGTAAAAACTTCACTTAAAGGAAACAGGCCTCGTACAAATGGATAAAAAAGACAACCATAAAAATAATTTAATTCCACAGCCTGCCTCCTCATCTGCTTCCTCTCAAGAACGTCTGACACCTATGATGGAGCAGTACATAGAAATCAAAGCCGTACATCATGATTCTCTTCTCTTTTACCGAATGGGGGATTTTTATGAATTATTTTTTAATGATGCGATTGAAGCTGCTCAGGCTTTAGGAATCACACTCACAGCACGCGGAAAACATTTAGGACAAGATATTCCTATGTGCGGTGTTCCCGTTCATGCTGCTGATGATTATTTACAAAAACTGATTGCTTGTGGTTACCGAGTTGCTGTTTGTGAACAAATAGAAGATCCTGCTGAAGCAAAAAAACGTGGCTCAAAATCTGTTGTTCGGCGTGATGTTGTTCGCCTTGTAACACCTGGAACGATAACAGAAGAAAAACTCCTTGATCCAACACGCGCAAATTATTTGATGACACTTTCCCGTATAAAAACAAGCGATGGAGAGGAATTTGCTCTTTCTTGGATTGATATCTCAACAGGCATATTTCGTGTAACAGAAAGCCGCCAAGAAAAACTTTTGGCAGATATTATGCGTGTGGATCCACAAGAAATCATTGTTGCTGATTCATTCTTTCATGATAAATCTCACAAATCACTTTTTAATGTTCTTGATCGTATCGTTTCACCTCAACCTGCTTGTCTCTTTGATGCACTGACCGCTGAACGCGATATTTGCAATTATTTTAAACTCTCAACTCTTGAAGGCGTTGCCGATTATTCACGTTCCGAACTCTCTGCAATTGTAGCTGCTATTCGTTATATCGAAAAAACACAAATCACGCATCGTCCTCCCCTCATGCAGCCTGAGCGCCAAAATGAAAGTGCGACTCTTTTTATTGATGCCGCAACCAGATTAAGCCTTGAACTTATTCGTACGACATCAGGTCAACGGGATGGAAGTTTATTAAAAGCTATTGATCGCACTGTAACAGGAGGAGGATCACGCCTTCTCATCGATCGCCTTATTGCTCCCCTCACCACTCCTTCGGCTATTGATACACGTTTGGATTCTATCGATTTTTTTCTACGTAATCCTTCTCTTGCAGAAGCGATAAAGCTTATTTTAAAAGGGGGACCAGATATGCCCCGCGCCGTTTCACGTTTGGCTCTTGGACGAGGAGGTCCCCGTGATATGGCGACAATCCAGCGCGGCTTTGAAATCATTCGTGAATTGCATCAACTTCTTAATAATGAGCTTCTGCCTCAAGAAATAAGTGATGTACAACAGGTGTTCTCAAACTTACCCACAGCGTTATACTTTCATTTAGAACAAGCATTAGCTGATGATCTCCCACTCCTTAAACGTGATGGTGGTTTTATTCGTTCAAATTATCATAAAGAGCTCGATGAAATGCGTGCTTTACGTGATGAATCGCGCCGTGTCATTGCTGAACTTCAAGCGCAATATGCCCAAGAAACAGATATTAAAACGCTTAAAATAAAGCATAATAATATTCTAGGTTATTTCATTGAAGTAACCAGTATACAAGCATCTGCTCTTACAAATAATCCACAAGCTAAAGCACGTTTTATTCATCGGCAAACAATGGCAAACGCTATGCGTTTTACGACAACAGAGCTTGCTGACCTTGAAAGCCGTATTGCCCATGCTGCCAATCACGCATTGACACTTGAACTAGAGATTTTTGATATTCTCGTTCAGGAAATTACCGAACAAGTTGATTTTATTCGTAAAGCCTCTGAAGCACTTGCTATTTTAGATGTCTCTGTCGCCTTAGCATATCTTGCTGAAGAACAAGGCTATTGCCGACCTAAAATTGATCTTTCACTTACCTTCCATATCACAGCAGGACGCCATCCTGTCGTCGAGCAAGCACTCCGCAAACAAGCAGCAGAACCTTTTATTGCCAATAATTGTGATCTCTCTGTGCAAGAAAATCAGCAATATGCAGCAATCTGGCTGTTGACAGGGCCTAATATGGGAGGAAAATCAACTTTTTTGCGGCAAAATGCTCTTATTGCTATTATGGCGCAAATGGGGTCCTTCGTTCCAGCGACTTCAGCACATATTGGTGTTGTTGACCGCCTATTTAGTCGTGTTGGGGCTTCCGATGATCTTGCACGGGGGCGCTCAACCTTTATGATGGAAATGGTTGAAACAGCAACAATTCTCAATCATGCTAGCCACCATTCCCTTGTTATTCTTGATGAAATAGGACGTGGGACATCAACCTTTGATGGACTTTCTATTGCTTGGGCTGCTGTTGAATATCTCCATGAAGTTAACCATTGTCGTGCTATTCTCGCTACCCATTTTCATGAAATGACTGCACTTACCGAAAAACTTGACAGACTGCATAATGTAACCATGAAAGTCAAAAATTGGGATGGTGATGTAGTTTTTCTTCATGAGGTCACACCAGGAGCTGCTGACCGTTCCTATGGTGTACAAGTCGCAAAGCTTGCTGGACTTCCCCCAGCCGTTATTACACGAGCAACAGATGTACTCCATCAATTAGAACAAGGTGAAATGGCTGGAAAAGGGCATAAACTCATTGATGATTTACCACTCTTTTCTCTTAAAGCAACATCTCCCGTCAATGAAGCAAGAAACAAACATTGTGTACTTCACGAAGCTTTAAAAAATATCCATCCCGATGAACTCTCTCCTAAACAAGCTTTAGAAGCAATTTACCACCTCAAACAGCTTGAAAAGAATAACCTCTTATAGAAAACGGATGTTATTTTTTATTAAAAAGCTTTCTTAAGAGGAGATAAAGTATCACTTTTTGATATGCCACAGCACAAACTGTTGTTTACCGTATTCCCATCGCTTTTCTACACAATATATTTTGATAAGTGTAATGCATATAGAGGCAAAATCCTATGCATTATATTCCATATTTCCTTAGATCAATATTGGCCCGTAGACAAAAAATTAGTCAATATCGACTATTTTTACAAGATAGTCGTTTTTTGTGAAGATTGTCATGAAATCTCCTCCACCTTGCAAATACGCAATATTTAATGAATTATGCTTTTTCACAATCAATATTATTGTTATCATAGCAACAGTTTTAGTTTAAAGCTGTCGGTGTTGGGATGCCACCCCATTTTGCATAATAAATTCATGGATGATGGGTCTCGTATTTTCTTCACATTTTAAGTTATAAAAAGCTCTTTTACTGTTTTCATATGAACCATATAATCAGATATATCACAGCAGCATTTTATTTTCCTAAACATCCTTTGAACTCCTTCCCACACCTCAAAGGATAAAGATTTTCATTCACATCAAGTCTGCAAACAGTCTAGATTCTAAAGGATTTACCTTGACTTCCTTCATGTGATTCACTTAAACCCAAAGCTTGATAAACAAGTCTAAGAATATTCACCACACACTTAAAAAACACTTAATATATTAAGGAAGATGCCGTATATCACAGCCCTAAATGACAGTGTTTTTACGGTACAAAAAGATAATGCCACCAGTACAATAAATATCTTTCATAAATATAAGAACAGGAAATCGTAATTTCGTATAAAATTGAAATATGATATGAAGCGTAATCATACCATATCTATCTTTATCTGTCTTACATAGCTGCTGAAATAAGCAATCCGCAGCAGCTTTTAGTTGTATTGATAGCTTTTTAATCATACTTATCATGGCTCGAAATATTCTGATAAGTTCATAAACTCATAAAATAATTAGCTTAGAATATCGTGTAAAAGATGCAAAAAATCAGAATACTATCTCTCTTTTATAAGACGCGTCATTCATCTCATCAAATATTACGTACTGCACCCTTTGCAGCAGATGTGGTCATCGCTGCATAGGCTTTGAGAGCCTTTGAAACTTTACGCTGACGCTTCTCAATCGGTTGCCAAGCACCTTTTCCTTTTGCTTCCATCTTAGCACGGCGCTGCTTCATCTCAACGTCATCCACCAACATATGAATTCTACGATTTGGAATATCAATTTCTATGATATCCCCCTCCTCCACCAACGCAATTTCTCCTCCTTCAGCAGCTTCTGGTGAAATATGTCCTATCGAGAGCCCTGAACTTCCCCCTGAAAAACGTCCATCCGTAACAAGTGCACAAACCTTGCCCAATCCTTTAGATTTGAGATAACTTGTTGGATAAAGCATTTCTTGCATTCCAGGTCCACCACGTGGACCTTCATAACGGATTAAAACAATTTCACCTATTTTAATCTTATCAGTTAATATAGCTGACACAGCTGAATCTTGGCTTTCAAAAATTCTTGCCGGACCTTTAAAAGTTAAAATTGATTGATCAACGCCTGCTGTTTTTACAATACAGCCATCTTTTGCAAGATTTCCATAAAGAACTGCCAATCCTCCATCTTGTGAATATGCATGTTCCCTATCGCGAATCACACCTTTTTCACGATCAAGATCAAGGGTCTCATAGCGACAAGATTGGCTAAAAGCTGTCTGTGTTGGAATACCACCAGGAGCAGCACGATAAAATGTACGGACTGTTGGTTCATTAGTTTGTTTCACATCCCAACGGTAAAGAGCTTCTTTCATTGTTTTTGCATGAACCGTATAAGTTGACGTATCAATGAGTCCCGCCGCATCCAGTTCGCCTAAAAGCCCCATAATACCACCAGCGCGATGAACATCTTCCATATGTACATTCGCGACAGCAGGAGCAACCTTACATAAAACAGGAACACGACGTGAAAGATGATCAATATCCGTCATGGTAAAATCCACCTCACCTTCTTGCGCCGCGGCTAAAAGATGCAGTACTGTATTGGTTGATCCCCCCATAGCAATATCAACGGTCATTGCATTTTCAAAAGCCTTGCGTGAAGCAATAGAGCGCGGCAAGACTGTTTCATCATCTTTTTCATAATAACGTTTAACCAATGCAACAATCTGTTTTCCAGCTTCTTCAAAAAGCATCCGTCGATCTGCATGTGTTGCTAACATTGATCCATTTCCGGGAAGCGAAAGCCCCAATGCTTCCGTTAAGCAATTCATGGAGTTGGCTGTAAACATTCCTGAACACGAACCACATGTAGGACAAGCAGCACGCTCCATTTCAGCAACTTCTTCTTCTGAATTCTGTTCTGAAGCTGCTGCAACCATGGCATCGACCAAATCAACCCTTAGATCTTGATCCTTCCATTTAATCTTACCTGCTTCCATAGGACCGCCTGAAACAAAGATTGTCGGAATATTCAACCGTAAAGCAGCCATTAACATACCAGGCGTAATTTTGTCACAATTAGAAATACAGACAAGTGCATCCGCACAATGTGCATTAACCATGTACTCTACAGAATCAGCAATGATTTCACGTGAGGGCAAAGAATAGAGCATTCCATCGTGCCCCATCGCAATTCCATCATCTACAGCAATGGTATTAAATTCTTTCGCAACACCACCGGCAACCGCTATCTGTTGTGCGACTAATTGCCCAAGATCTTTTAAATGGACATGCCCTGGTACAAATTGTGTAAAAGAATTCGCAATCGCAATAATGGGTTTACCAAAATCAGTATCTTTCATCCCTGTTGCACGCCAAAGTCCGCGGGCTCCTGCCATATTACGCCCGTGGGTCGATATTCTTGAACGGTAAGAAGGCATTATTTTTTTCCCCTCAAATAATTCCATTTTGCTTGTTGTGCTGTAACTTCATTATAAAAACAAGAGCTTTAATATTCAAAAGAGAAAAATACCTTGTACTGAGGCATTTGAAGCACAAAATTAAAAGCTCTGCATAAACTTTTTCATAAAGCCTTTGTTTTTTTATTACCTGTTAATCAACATCTAATCCCTGTGCAATTCCACGTTTGAGACAAATATCAAAACGCTTCAGTGTGGCACGAACTGTACCAGATTTTTGTATGCCAGATTTGGTAAGTATATTGCATCTATCTGTTTGCGTAATTTCTGGAACAAGAAGACAGCCTAATTTGGAAAGAATATAAAGGCATCATGGTAAAAATCTATCATCTCCTTACAATTCAGCTTTACATCTTTCAAAAGCATTCATAGCAATATCTTTTAAATAACGATGACGCATTATATCATGCTTTTGTTTTTATACTCTTCAATGGAGCTACTCTCCTCACGAAGAACAGAAAACCCCAAACAAAATACACTTGTATAGCCTTCATGTACTCATTTTAAAGAAACATCTTTCAATGCACACTCGAGCCTATTTCACGATAGCGCCTATGAATGGTATAAAAGTTCCCGTGAATAATATAAATCTATAGGGGACATCTTCACACTTATGAAGAAGCAAACTGACACCATCATACATTTTTCTCATCCCCAATATTGCCAACATCCTTGCTAATTAAGACAATTCACAAGAGATATTTTTATTCCTTTCTTAGATATTTTTATTCCTTTCTTCAAGTGTTTTTATCCACACGGCTCTCCCTGCGTGTGACATACAAGCAAGTGACTTTAATTGTTTTAATACAAGAGGATTTCAAATGAGAGAACCTTATGATATTCGGGACTCTCATTCCAGTTGTAAAAATTAATTATGAATATAAACCTATACTTATCTCATTATAACTCACATTACACCCTTTACGAAAAAACAGATAGAATTTATAAAGAGTACAGCGTTTTCTCGTAAGGTAATCTAGTGCAGAGTTACAATTTGTAGTTCATGCTCATTGGCTCCAGCAAGGGCGATAGAACGCTCATCGGATAAAATGATAGGATAACCTGTTTCACCAAAGAGAGCCCATATCGTAATTCCTGGGGTCATTGGTGGAAGATCTGGAAAGTTTTTAGCCAGATCATCTGTACAAACTTTTTTTAAATAGGCAATCTGTCCCGCATCAGAGTAGGATGTGTTCTGAAACGACAAGTTTTGTTTATGTTCTCCCATTTCACTGTTCCTTTACGCCTTAACTTTTATGACTCACCACTACTGACTTTAATTGGAATCTGTTTTATTTCTTTTTTTAATTTTGGTTGATACAGATTAATTGATAAAAGACCATTTTTCAACTCTGCATTTGTAACATGCATCCCTTCCGCGAGAACAAAGGTTCGCTGGAATTGTCGCGCAGCTATACCGCGATATAAATATTGATGATTTTGGTTGTCCGTTTGTTTACCATGAATAACCAATTGATTATCATCGAGCAAAATATTAAGATGGTTAATCTTAAATCCAGCAACAGCCAAAGTTATCCGGATATGATTTGCATCATCATTTTTATGCAAACGTTCAATGTTATAGGCTGGGTAAGCCTCATCAGCTTTACCGATACGTTGCAATATTTTTTCTACGGTTTCAAACCCTAAAAGAAAGGGATTGGAGAAAGGCGTCACATGTGTCATTCATGAGTATCCTCTTTAAAACGGCTTTACTTGACCAAACTCTATAAAAGTGCTCGCTGCATTCCTCTCATATGGCGAGCGTGAATGATAACTTCAAGAGAGAAGATTTAAGAGAGTTCAATGCCTCAAGGTACCATAAAATTGTCAAAAGTGCGAAATTTATCTGGTATATTATATAATGAAAATGAAATTGCAGAAATATTTCGCCGTTTTTCTGTGCAACGCCCAGCGCCTAAGAGTGATCTTATCTATACAAATATTTTTACGCTTTTGGTTGCCGTTGTGCTTTCGGCTCAAGCGACAGATGTAAGCGTTAATAAAGCGACAAAAGAATTATTTCGCCTTGCTGATCAACCGGAAAAAATGGTTGCATTAGGAGAAGAAGAAATAGCACATCATATCCGTTCAATTGGTCTTTGGCGAGCAAAAGCACGCAATGTTTATGCACTTTGTAACTGTTTAATTGATTGTTATGGCGGTCAAGTACCTGATACGCGTGAAGCACTTATGTCCCTTCCTGGAGTGGGGCGCAAAACGGCTAATGTTGTTTTGAATGTTGCTTTTGGTCAGCCTACATTGGCAGTAGATACACATATTTTTCGCTTAAGCAATCGTCTTGGTTTAGCGCCTGGCAAAACACCAGAGATTGTTGAGAAAAAATTATTAAAGATTATACCAATCCATTATCTTCGTCATGCGCATCATTGGCTGATTTTACATGGACGCTATGTTTGCCAAGCACGTAAAGCACAATGTAGGCAATGCATTATTGCTGATCTATGTAAAGCAGCTATCAAAACAAATGCTATTCCGGCACCTTTAGTTGAGCTTCAAGGCAATGGAGCTCCGATTTTTTTGTAATACGGTCTTGCTATTTTGTGTATAGTGGCTTATGGAAACACTATTAGAACTGCCCGGCAGGGCATGCCGTGGCTGTTTAAATGCTTGTTCAAGCGTTGGTCCGCTTGAGTGAATAAAATGTTTGATTGAATAAATTAATGTACGGAGTAGCAAAATGCCCAAGATGAAGACCAAATCATCCGCTAAAAAGCGGTTTAAAATCACTGCGTCAGGCAAAATTAAAGTAGCAGCTGCCGGTAAGCGCCACGGTATGATTAAGCGTTCGAATAAATTTATTCGCGATGCACGTGGAACAATGGTTTTGTGTGAACAAGATGCTAAAAAAGTCGTTCAGCATTATTTGCCGAATGGTGTTTAAACCTTACGCTTTTGATTTTGAGGAGATTATAATATGGCACGTGTGAAAAGAGGTGTGACAGCACACGCTAAGCACAAAAAAGTTCTTAAACAGGCTGAAGGTTTTTACGGTCGTCGTAAAAATACCATTCGTGCAGCTAAAGCAGCAGTTGATCGTTCAAAGCAATACGCTTATCGTGATCGCAAAAATAGGAAACGTACTTTCCGTTCTTTGTGGATTCAGAGAATTAATGCGGCTGTTCGCGCAGAAGGTTTAACTTATGGACGTTTTATTGATGGCTTATCAAAAGCCGGTATTGAGGTTGATCGTAAGGTTCTTTCAGATATAGCAATCCACGAAGCAGAAGCATTTTCTGCTTTAGTAGCTTCGGCAAAAAAGGCTTTGGAATATTTAAAAGATACGACACCTAATGCTTTTGAAGGCGCTGTCAAGTAAGCCAGTCGTGTTCTCTTAAAGCATTTATTTATTCGAGGTCCCGTGCTGGCTGTTGCGAGTGCGGGTTTTTTTTTATTAAAAAAATAGGCAAAAATATGAACGATATTGAGCGTCTGGAACAAGAAATTTGTTTAGCCTTAGAGGCAGCGGGTGATGAACAGGCACTTGAAGCAGTGCGTATTGCAGCATTGGGTAAAAAAGGTAGCATCTCTGAAAAATTAAAAGCATTAGGGAAGATGGATGCTAGCGAGCGCCATAAAGTTGGACCAGTTCTTAATGGATTAAAAAATCGTATTTTAGAATTATGGGCGCAAAAGCGTGATCTTCTGAAAAGACAGGCAATGGATGCCCGTCTTTCTCGTGAAACGGTTGATGTTACCTTGCCTGTTCGCTCTTCACCTATAGAACGGGGACGCATTCATCCTATTTCACAGGTGATTGAGGAAATTATTGCCATTTATACGAAGTTGGGTTTTTCTCTTGCAGAGGGACCTGATATTGAAACAGATTATTATAATTTTACGGCATTGAATTTTCCTGAAGGGCATCCAGCACGCGAAATGCATGATACCTTCTTTTTTGATGTCGATAAAATGGGAGAACGAAAATTATTGCGGACCCATACATCACCCGTACAAATTCGCACACTAGAAAAACAAAAAGCACCGATACGGATCATTATTCCTGGAAAAACTTACCGCATGGATTCGGATGCGACGCATTCGCCCATGTTCCATCAGGTAGAAGGTCTTGTCATTGATAAAACCTCCACCATTGCCCATATGATGTGGCTACATGAAACCTTTTGTAAAGAATTTTTTGAAGTTCCCTCTGTAAAAATGCGTTTTCGTCCCTCTTTTTTCCCTTTTACCGAACCATCTATGGAAGTGGATATTCAATGTGATCGTTCTGGTTCAGAAGTAAAGTTCGGAGAAGGACAGGATTGGTTGGAAATTTTAGGATGCGGAATGGTGCATCCTCATGTGTTGAAAAATGTTGGTTTAGATCCCGATGAATATCAAGGCTTTGCATGGGGAATGGGCATTGATCGTATTGCCATGTTGAAATACGGTATGCCTGATTTACGAGCTTTTTTTGATGCTGATCTGCGTTGGTTAGACCATTATGGCTTTCGTTGCTTTGATATGCCTGCTTTTTTTCCTAATAGAAATATGTGATCTTAGTCATCGCTTTCATGTGAGGTTTTAAAATGAAATTTACATTGTCGTGGTTAAAAGATCACTTAGAGACAAGTGCATCTTTGGATGAAATTTGTGAGAAACTAACAGCTATAGGTCTTGAGGTTGATTACGTTGATGATCGGTCTTCTTTAAAAGGTTTTGTGATTGCAAAAGTTTTAACAGCAATAAAGCATCCTGATGCAGATAAACTCCAGATTCTGTCCGTCGATACAGGGACTTCTACACCTGTTCAAGTTGTCTGTGGAGCACCAAATGCGCGTGCAGGTCTTGTTGGTGTTCTGGCACTACCAGGCACTTATATTTCAGGACTCGATGTGACATTATCTGTAGGAAAAATCCGCGGTGTTGAAAGTTTTGGGATGATGTGTTCGCAAGCGGAGCTTGAATTATCAAATGAACATGACGGGATTATCGAACTTCCAGAAGATGCACCTATTGGAGATTCATTTGCAACTTATGCTGGTTTAGATGATCCGATCATTGATATTGGTTTGACCCCCAATCGCTCTGATTGTACAGGTGTTCGTGGTATTGCCCGTGATCTTGCTGCCGCTGGAATGGGAAAATTAAAAGAATTATCCTTGTCAAAATTTGAGCCTTCCTTTGAAACACCTCTCGATGTTTCATTAGATTTTTCGCAAGATTCATCATTATGTTTAGGTTTTGCTTGGCGTGAAGTGCGCAATGTTCAAAATGGTGCATCACCTCAGTGGATGCAACAGCGTTTGAATGCAATTGGTTTGAGACCGATTAATGCGCTTGTTGATATGACCAATTACATAAGTTTTGACCTTGGTCGTCCACTCCATGTTTTTGATGCAGATAAAATTAAAGGTAATTTGTGTGTACGTTGTGCTCGTGAGGGAGAACAGCTTCAAGCACTGAACGGAAAAATCTATCATTTGGGCGCTAAGAATTGTGTCATTGCAGATGAAGAGGGGATTGTTTCGATTGCCGGTATCATGGGCGGTGAAAGAACGAGTTGTGATGAGACAACACGTCGTGTTATTATTGAATCAGCGCTTTGGGATGCGCAAAGCATTGCACAAACAGGAAGAGCATTAGGTCTTATCAGTGATGCACGTTATCGATTTGAACGAGGTGTTGATCCGGCTTTTATAGAAACAGGGCTTGAGATTGCAACAGAATTGGTCTTACGTCTTTGTGGTGGTGAAGTATCTAAGAAGAGGATCGTTGGCTATCAGCAACAAGAAATCAAACAGATCGCTTTTCCTTTTTCTGAAATTAAACGTTTAACAAATTTGGAAATAGAACCTGAAAAAGTCATCTCTATTTTAACAAAACTTGGATTTTTCGTTGAAGGAAAAGGAGATGTCGTTACAGTAAAAGTACCATCATGGCGCCCTGATATTATGGGGAAAGCCGATTTGGTGGAAGAAGTCATGAGGATTTATGGGCTAGATAAAATTAAACCTATTCCTTTGGAAAACTTCGCAGAAGGAAAAGATCAAATTTTAACATGCGCACAAATTCGTTCACGTGCTACACGTTTGGCTTTAGTGCAACGTGGTATGAAAGAAGCGGTAACATGGTCTTTTATTTCTGAAAATCAAGCTCTTGCTTTTGGAGGAGGTCAAGAAGAGCTTAAATTAGTTAACCCTATTGCTGCTGATATGTCAATGATGCGTCCTTCCCTTTTACCTGGTTTGATTATGGCGGCACAGAGAAATGCTGATCGTGGTTTTCCAGATCTTGCTTTGTTTGAAGTTTCCAATATTTATGAAGGCGATACCCCTGATAAACAACACCGTGTTGTTAGTGGGATTCGTCGCGGAACAGAGCAATTTAAAGGGGCTGGTCGTTTTTGGAATGGAAATGCAACCGTCGTTGATGTTTTTGATGCCAAAGCAGATGCTTTAGCTATTTTAGAAGCATGCGATATGGATGTTGGGAAAGTGCAGATTGAAGTAGGAGCGCCCGATTGGTATCATCCTGGTCGTTCAGGTGTCATAAAACTTGGATCAAAGATTATTCTTGGTTTTTTTGGTGTTTTTCATCCTGCTACATTAGAAAAGTTAGATGTTAGTGGCCCTTTATGCGGTTTTGAAATTTTTCTAGACAGAATTCCAGAATCAAAGAAAAAAACGACCAAAAGCCGTCTTCCTTTGAAACTCTCACCTTTTCAAATGGTGCGGCGTGATTTTGCCTTTATAGCGGATAAAACTGTTGCCTCTTCTCTTATTATTCGTGCGGCAAGTGGAGCCGATAAAAAACTTATTCATTCAGTGCAGATTTTTGATATTTTTGAAGATTTAAGCTTTGGCGAAGATAAAAAATCTGTTGCAATTGAAGTAACTATTCAGCCCATAGAACGGACTCTAACAGATGAAGATTTAGAAAAGCTTGCCTTAAAGATCGTGGATAATGTTACCAAAATGACAGGTGCATATTTGCGCTACTGAGTATTCTCATTTTTTATGAGATATTTTACATGAAGTGGGAGCATTTTTAAGTGCTCCCTTTTTGTTTGGCATTCAAGAGCTATAGAGCTTCTTGAAAGCGGATCTCCTTACCAAAACAAGCTGCTTAAATCATCAATTTTTTCAATATGAAAAAAGCTGTTTTTAAACATCTTGAAAAGTTATTTTTTCTCTTAATCCTTCATTGCAAATGTAAAAGATAACTGCTATTGCTAAATGATAATGCAAATTATTTGCAATAAAAAGAAGGCATATAAAGGAAAGAGAGAATCAATGAACGTAAGAACGTTTTTCAGCATAGTTTTAGGAAGTGTTATTTTTTTTACACCCAATTTTGCTTTGTGTGCTGGTAAATTTAAAGCTGTTACGACATTCACTATCATTGCTGATATGGCACGCAATGTAGCAGGTGATGCTGCTGATGTTGAATCCATTACAAAACCAGGTGCGGAAATTCATGAATATCAACCCACCCCTCGCGATCTTATGCGTGCTCAGGGAGCTAACCTTGTATTGTGGAATGGATTAGAGTTAGAGCTTTGGTTTGAAAAGTTTTTTCAAAATATCAAGGATGTTCCAAGTGTTGTTGTTTCAAAAGGTATTGTACCCATTAAAATTGGTGAGGGCCCCTTTAGCGGTAAACCCAATCCTCATGCGTGGATGTCACCAACCTCTGCTTTGATTTACGTTGATAATATTCGCGATGCTTTTGTAAAATATGATCCTGAACATGCTGCTATTTATAAAGAGAATGCTGAAATTTATAAACAGAAAATTCGTGCAACGATTGATCCAATTAAGGCTGAATTAGAAGCCGTACCGCAAGATAAGCGTTGGCTTGTGACCAGTGAGGGGGCATTTAGCTATTTGGCGCGTGATTTTAATCTAAAAGAGCTTTATTTATGGCCCATCAATGCTGACCAGCAAGGAACACCACAGCAGGTCAAGCATGTTATTGATATGGTTCGCAAATACAATATTCATGCAGTTTTTTCTGAAAGCACTATTTCCCCTGCGCCTGCTAAGCAGGTTGCTAAAGAAACAGGGGCTAAATACGGTGGCGTTCTTTATGTTGATTCTTTAAGTGAGAAAAATGGTGAGGTACCCACTTATATTGATTTATTACGTGTCACGAGTGGGCGTATTAGCAATGCTTTATTAGAGGGAGTAAAAAGCCAATGACGGAATCTGGAATATTTGCCCAAGGAGTAACGGTAACTTATCGTAATGGACATACGGCTTTACGCGAAGTGAATTTTGAAAGTCCAAAGGGTTCTATTACGGCATTAGTTGGTGTTAATGGATCCGGTAAGTCAACGTTATTTAAAGCGATTATGGGGTTTGTACGCCCCTCAAAGGGAAAAATTCGCATGTTTGATTTGCCCGTTGATATAGCTTTGAAAAAAAACCTTATTGCTTATGTTCCTCAAAGTGAAGATGTTGATTGGAATTTTCCTGTCTTGGTCGAAGATGTTGTATTGATGGGGCGGTACGGTCATATGAATTTCTTTCGCTATGCCCGTACACAAGATTATGAAGCCGTTCGTATTGCCTTAGAGCGCGTTGATATGTTGGCTTTTGCCAAGCGCCAGATTGGAGAACTTTCTGGTGGACAGAAAAAGCGTGTTTTCCTAGCGCGCGCTCTTGCACAGAAAGCAAAAGCTATTTTATTAGATGAGCCGTTTACAGGGGTTGACGTTACAACAGAAGATAAAATCATTGCTTTGTTACAAGATCTTCGTAAAGAAGGAGCAGTGATCTTGGTTTCAACTCACAATTTGGGTTCTGTTCGCGAATTTTGTGATCATACAGTTTTAATAAAAGGAACCGTTTTAGCTTCTGGGTTAACAGAAAAAATCTTTACAAAAGAAAATCTAGAAAAAACTTTTGGAGGATCTTTGCACCACCATATTTTTGATCTTCCTAGCACAAAAAAAAATGATGGTTTCATGGGAAGAAAGCAGTCTGCAGTTTGTGAAGATATTGAAAGAGTGGAGCACGTTGCATGATTTCTTGGTTGCTTGAGCCACTGAGCTATCAATATATGGTGAATGCAATGTGGGTTTCTGGGTTAGTTGGGTGTGTTTGTGCCTTTCTTTCGGCTTTTTTGATGTTAAAAGGTTGGTCATTGATTGGTGATGCTCTTTCCCATTCGATTGTTCCTGGTGTAGCAGGAGCTTACCTTTTAGGGTTACCTTTTTCACTCGGCGCTTTTTTTTCTGGTGGTCTTGCAGCAGCAGCAATGCTCTTTTTTAACCACCGGACAAAGCTTAAAGAAGATACCATTATTGGGCTCATTTTTTCCTCCTTTTTTGCCTTTGGGTTGTTTCTCAAATCGTTAAAACCAATGGCTGTTAATATTGATACGATTGTTTTGGGAAATATTTTAGCCGTTAGTTCATCAGATATTCTACAATTGGCTTTTATCGGCTTTTTTTCGTTGCTTATATTGCTTTTGAAATGGAAGGATCTTCTTGTTTCGTTATTTGATGAAACACATGCGCATGCCATTGGATTAAATGTAAAGTTTTTAAAGATTCTCTTTTTCACATTACTTGCCGCTTGTACTGTTGCTGCTATGCAAACCGTTGGAGCGTTCTTAGTCATTTGTCTTGTTGTGACACCTGGGGCAACAGCCTATCTTTTAAGTGATCGTTTCGTGAATATCTTGGTTATTGCAGTTGTAATTGGAACATTCACAAGTGTCTTGGGTGTTTATGTGAGTTATTTTTTAAATGCACAAACGGGGGGGGTTGTTGTGCTTTTTCAAGCATCTTTATTTGTTTTGGCTTTTATTTTTGCTCCTAAACATGGGTATATTGCTGCACGCTTACGCATAAATGCGGCCAAAAAGGGTGTAATATTATCATGATTGATCAATTACTACTTCCGTTTCAGTTTTCTTTTATGCTTAAGGGTATGCTTATTGTCATGATTCTTTCTATTCCCATGGCGATGCTTTCCTGTTTTCTTATTTTGAAAGGATGGGCGCTGTTAGGCGATGCCATTTCTCATGCAGTTTTTCCAGGTGTTGTTGTTGGTTATATGACAACACCATGGGTAATCGCATTTTTGACTTCTTTGCCATTTGCTTGGTTTCAGCATATGCGTCCAGAGAATATTACAATGACTCTGATTACTTGCGGTGCTTTTGTTGCAGGAATGGTGTGTGCACTATTAACGGGTTTTTTAGGGAGCAATAGCCGTATCAAACAGGACACGGTGATGGGTGTGGTCTTTTCTTCGATGTTTGGTTTGGGGCTTGTTTTAGCCACGTCTATTTATAGTAGCTTAGATTTGAATCATATTCTATTTGGTAATCTTTTAGGTGTTAACTGGCTTGATATAACACAAACGGCGATCATTTCTGCTGTTGTCACTTTCATTTTAGCAGCAAAATGGCGCGACTTTATGTTGTATATTTTTGATACAGTTCAAGGACATGCAATGGGGTTACCAATATCTCTACTTCACTATACCCTTCTAACGATGATTTCTCTTACAATTGTTGCGGCTTTGAAAGCTGTAGGTATCGTGCTCGTTATTTCTTTACTGATAGCACCAGGAGCAATTGCCTATCTTGTTACAAAGCGGTTTTCTTTTATGTTAATGATCGCGATACTTGTTGCAGCTTTTTCTGGTTTTTTAGGGATTTATCTCAGCTTATTTATCGGCTCTGATTCTGCTTCCACAATTGTGTTGATCTTGACGTTGATTTTTATGGCTATTTTCATGATGATTTTTTTTCGTCAAAACACAGTTCAAGAAACTTAAAAGTGTTAAAATTCATGCATATCAGCCATGCATTTTTATATATTGTTTCTCATTTCTATTTTAATTAGAGTTCGAGGCGCTAGGTTATTTTTCCTCCTAATGTCTAGCAAGTGAATGCGGTACATTTTCTCCCCCCAACGCTGCATTCTTAATTAAGAGGCTGCATTGATTTATTCTGCAGCCTTTTTATTTTTTTGATTTTCTAAAATCTCTTCTCTTTTCTTGAAATCATTTAAAATGATTATCATATTGCGTAAGCTATTCGGTATTTTCAAGGAACTTATAACAGCAAAGACGCTTACGCATGAAGGGGTAGAACGTAATTGTGCACTCAGACATGTAAACAGAAAAAACAGATATAATGTTTTTGTAGAGGGTTTTGCGTAGAGGAAAAAAATACAAGAAAATGAAAAAAGATTTGAAGATATCTCACCCTTTGCGTATCTGCTATTATATAGCAGGGTGGACAATGGTTATATTAGGTATTATCGGTGTAGTATTACCTATTATGCCAACTGTGCCTTTTTTGTTAGTTGCCTCATGGTGTTTTACGCGTTCTTCTCCACGTTTTCATCAATGGTTGAATAATCATCGCATTTTTGGTCCCCCTATTAAGCGATGGGAAGAAAAAAAAGCAATCTCTCCATTCATTAAAATTTTTGCAATAATGAGTATGACAGGAGGATTTTTATCCTTTTTCGTAATGGTACACCCTCCTTCATGGATTTCCTTACTTGTTGCGGTTATATTATTGCTGATTGCCCTTTATATTTTAACACGTCCATCTTCATAATGATAGAAAAGGCTTTATGAGATACTCTTTTTAGCTTCGACTTATTTGTAAAAACTATGAGGACTTTTAAGTTTTGAATATAAGCTCTCCATATCCAAAATGCATATGAAATAGCAAGCTTTTTGAAAGAAATTAATTAATAATATGTTTGTGAAATAATTTTTATGAACAAAGAAGACTGTTTACGCACACTCAAAATGTTCTCACTTGGATAAACCACATTCATGGAAGAGAGTCATTATTTTTATAAGACATGTTTGTATGAATCTCTATATATACGTCATTGAAAAGTCATTGATATGATAGCCATTTCTTTCTAAAAAGACGTTTCGTTTGTTTTCATATCTCTTAATGAGGATATAATACAAAGCTTATTAAACATCATCATTTTATACTTATACAGTTAAGAAGCCGGTCTATTATATCAATCTTTAATGTTACATCTGTTCTTAGCTTAAGAATAATTCATAAGAAACAACAGAGTTTTTCAAATGGTTTTATGCATACACGCATTCTTATTATAATATGTGAATAAATAAATTCTCTGTCTTTGTATAAAGCTTATTCGAAATAAAAATATTATTGCATTCTCTGTTTTTTAATGAGGTCATGCCCCTCATGTAAAACAAAAGGGCTCCCCAATCATGTTATTTACACATTTATTTTAATGAACATTTCTCAACGCTTTACGCATTTCATGATGGCAGACCATACATGGATAAAGTAAAATCTCCTGTAAAGTGTATAAAATTCATTTGAGCACCATCATCCTTGCCTTACAAAATGCACACCGATAGTCACCGTGCTATTTGTCATCCTCCAATGTTGCCTTAGCAATTCCTAATGTTACAACTGTAGCTTTTCATTGGGTTTTGTATATTTTTACACTAGATTTTGTACCAATTTATTTTTTTTTCAAAGAGTTTTAAAGATGTTCTCAAAGGGGGGAAAAGCCTTTTCTCATTTTTACTATGGAAACGCATTTTTTTCTGATTTTCGGTAATTTTTGCAATTTTAGGCGTCAAAATCTATTTTGATAAAACGCGCATTTAATGGTCAAAATTGTACATAAAAACAACAAATTACCACGTATTCCTACTTAATCCTATCTCTTCCCACTTAGTACAAACCTACTGTCGAGCTACAACAATAACCCTTAAAACTTGAAAACCTTCATACATGTAAGGAGATGAGTGTGCTTGATTTAAAAGGGTTGAAATGAAAAAAATTTATGATATTCACGCACGCTCTTTCAACATGCAAAACAACAGTATCTTGTCGTGCCGTATAACACCGTTATTTATGACAATGATATAAGGAAGCCTCCTTGGCTAAACTTCCCTAGCAAGTTAAGTATTTTTTTAATGCGTAGTGAATATTTTTAAGTCTGATCTGTCGAATCCTTATGTAAGTGAAGCGTATGCGTGGTAGGCCAAGTAGAATCTGCTCAAAAAACAACCGAACTATTTACAGACCAGCAAAGGTTAAGAACCCTCATCCTTAGGGCAGGACAAAAATCAATCTTATAAACAATATGATGAGTCAATATACTCGTTTAAAGAACCGGAAACTACGTCTTTATAGGTCTAGCAATTCGCTTTTTATTACCAAAAAAATTGAGATAACGTTGTACTTCTTTTGAATCACCGATCGTTTTTTCAGGATTATCTGAAAGCTTTACGGCTGGTCGACCATTGGCATAGGTCACCTTACAAACAAGGGAAAGAGCATCAAGAGTTTCGATTTCCTGAGGTGCACAGCCTGTAAAGTCATTGGTAAGATCCGTGCCCCATCCAAAACTCATGCGCACTCTGCCATGGAAATGATGATAGGTTTTTTCAATTGTATTGACATCAAGAGCATCAGAAAAAATTAAAAGTTTTTCGCGTGGATCTTTTCCTTTTTCTTTCCACCATTGAATAATACGTTCGCCACCTTCAATAGGGGGCGCACTATCGGGTCTGAAACCTGTCCAATCAGCGACCCAATCTGGTGCATTGCGTAAAAATGCTTCTGTACCAAAGGTATCAGGTAAAACAATGAGAAGATTTCCACCATAATAACGGTTCCAATCTTGCAAGACTTGATATGGAGCTCTGCGTAATTCATCATCGTTGTTGCTGAGAGCCGCAATAACCATGGGCAATTCGTGTGCATTGGTTCCAAGAGCTTCTAAATCCGTATCCATGGCAAGAAGAACATTAGAAGTTCCAGTAAAAGAATTACCAATGCCTTCTTTTAATGCTTCCACACACCAGCGCTGCCATAAAAAAGAATGGCGACGCCTTGTCCCAAAGTCAGATATTTTAATATCAGGCAATTTTTTGAGACGTTCAACTTTACTCCACATTTTTGCTTTAGCACGCGCATAAAGTACATCAAGAGCAAAACGATCTAGTTTTTTGAGAGCTGCACGTGAACGTAATTCACTGATAATAGCAAGGGCTGGAATTTCCCACATAGAGCTATGAGCCCACGAACCATAAAAATGAAGCATATATTGGCCATCTTTGCGGGTTAGTTCATATTCTGGGAGTTGAAAATTCTCAAGCCACTGAAGAAAATCCGGTTCAAAAATTTGTTTGCGTCCATAAAATGTATTACCAGCAAGCCAGATCATTTCTTTTTTTGTAAAGCGCAAACTAAGAGCATGATCAAGTTGAGCACGTAATTCACTCTCATCAATATCATCGGCAAGACGTATTGTTTTAGAGCGATTTATGAGGGAAAAAGTAACATTAACATTAGGATACAACCCCCAAATCATCTGTACCATAAGAAGCTTATAAAAATCCGTATCGAGAAGTGAACGAATAATGGGATCAAGTTTCCAAGTATGATTGTAAACACGTCTAGCAATATCCGGATGATTCATAACCTTTTTCTTTCAGTTTCATAAAATCTAAAATATTATGCACCAACACGGACAATATAGGCGGTGCAATATAACAACTCTACAGTTTTGGGCAAGAATAAAAAAGTCTGCTCTCTTTTTCATCTTTCATCTCTAAGATTTAACAATACGTATAATTTCATGCTGACCTGTTTTGTGTAACTTTATCCCCGCATGAACTTCGGTATATTTTTTGCCATTAACATGGAGCATATTTTTAGGTCCCCATTTTACTTTAATGGTATAAACGGCATCATAAAACTTCATTGTTGCTTCATATTTTGGCCAAATAGAGGGTAAATGTGGCTGTAAAAACAACAGATCTCCCTGACGCTGTATTCCAAGAATAGCTTGTGTTGCAGCACGATAAAACCAACCGGCTGAGCCTGTATACCATGTCCAACCGCCTTGACCACATCGTGGTTCAACAGAATAAATATCTGCGGCCATCACATAAGGTTCAACACGATAAGTTTCAGGATCTTGTCCATGGGTAATCGGGTTAATCATAGAAAATAAAGCGTAAGCTTTATCGTTTTGTTCCATTTCAGCCAATGCTAAAATACTCCAAATGGCACCATGCGTGTATTGACCACCATTTTCTCGGATTCCCGGAGGATAACCTTTTATATAACCGGGCTCAAGTGTGCTTTTATCAAAAGGTGGCCAAAAAAGGCGAATGAGTCCGCCTTTTTTATCATAGAGATGTTCCAACATTGATGTCATTGCTTGCTTTTGATGTTCAGGCGACGCCATTTGAGAAATGACAGCCCAAGATTGAGCAATGGTATCAATTTGGCATTCATCATTAATTTTAGAACCAAGAGGTGTTCCATCATCAAAATAACCACGTCGATACCAAGCACCATCCCAACCGTTTTCCTCTAGGGATTTTGTTAAGCGTTCAAGGTATGTACTCCATATTTGCATATGGCTGTTATCACCACGTTTTTTGGCCAAAGGAATAAATGCTTGTAATGTGTACCCAAGAAACCATCCTAACCAAATGCTTTCGCCTTTTCCTTCCACACCTACCAAATTCATGCCATCATTCCAATCCCCACCTAAAATAAGAGGGAGACCATGGGGCCCGCAGCGTTTAATGGCAAGGTCTAAAGCTAAAGCACAATGTTCATAAACTGTTGCAACCTTTGAGGATTGGATAGGTTGAAAATAAGCATCCTGTTGCCCACTTTTGAGAACATCACCTTCAATAAAAGGAATGAGCGTATCAAGAAAAGCGTCATCACCAGTGGTAGTGACATAAAGAGCTGTTGCATATGCAAGCCAAACGATATCATCAGAAATGTATGTACGAACACCAGCATTTGTGTCAGGCAACCACCAATGTTGCACATCCCCTTCAAGAAATTGGTGCGCTGCTGCATTTAATAATTGTTCACGTGCTAATTGTGGTTCCAGCAATAACAAAGACAGGCTATCTTGTAACTGGTCACGAAAACCAAATGCACCACTCGCTTGGTAAAAGCCTGCACGTGCCATGATGCGGCATGCGTAGATTTGATAAGGAAGCCAATGGTTGACCATAAGATTAAAAGAAGCGTCAGGTGTTTTGACTTGGAAAGGAGAAACAAAATCACTCCATTGCTGTTTTTGTTTTGTGAGCAGAATTTCAAAATCACTTGCATGTACTTGATTGAGTAATTTTTCAGCTTCTTGCCTATTTTCAGCACTGCCAAGATAGAAGATGATTTCTTTTGTTTGCCCTGGTTGAAGATCAATATCATAGGCGAATGCTGAACAAGGATCACATCCTGCTTCAATGATATTCGAAAGAGCACCAGCTTTACGGATCGCAGTTGGATGCGTTACGGTTCCCGTTGCACCAATAAATTCAGCACGATTGGTTGTGGTGCTGGTTGGCATTTCAGATGCCGATAAGAATGTGACTTGTTGAGATTTTTCAATGTGATAAGGATTTTGAATAAAATGTACACCCCTTTTGTCCTCATAAGAGGAAATAATGAAGGGGGCATATTTTGTACAGGTATTTCCCAAAACCCATTCAACATAATTATAAAGGCGTAAACTGCGTAGTTTTTTCCCTTCATTCGTGAGGGTAAGACGTGAAAAGCGAACTGATTTTTCCGGATCGAGTGTATGAGTCAGTTCTAATGCAATTTCTGAATGTGTCGATTTAAAAGTTGAAAATCCAAAACCATGACAAGCCTCATAGACAATATTTTCATCACATTCTACAGCAGAAACGGGTGAAAAACGTTTTAAAGACTGGCGATCAACCAGATAAAGTGCTTCTCCTGGCCGGTTAGATGTTGGATCATTTGCCCAAGGAGTTAATTTATAATCGCGGCTATTATTAACCCAAGTAAAAATTGCACCTTCAGCAGAGACATGAAAACCAAATTTGTGGTTAGCGATGACGTTAATCCACGGGTGCGGTGTAGTTGTACGTCCATGAAGACGTATTACATAATGGTTATACTGGTTAAAACCACCGTAACCATTCCAATATTTTAGATCTTCTCCATTTATGGGAAAGGAGGAGGGTTTTTGTTGGCTAATAAGACCAATGGAAGCAAAAAAATTTTGTTCAGTTTGTATTGTAACTTGCCTTCCTTCGCTATACTTTGGGGAATCTAATTGATCATGCAATTCATGATAATTTTTATGAACTGTAAGATCAAAATCACTCTCATCAAGTCGTTTAAGCTGTTCAGATAAAGAGCCATTTTGGGCATCAAGAACGATGCGCGCTGATGCAAGAAGCGTTTTAAAACTCTGTTCACTCATTTGATCGCGTCGAAGCATGAAAATATGTTGGCGTTCATCTGCTTTTTGCGTGTGGTGATAATAAGATTCACAGACCCACTCAAGAGCGCGTTGTGTATTTTGTATGTAGGAAAATGTTTGTTCATTAAGAATGACCAAATCAACAATGAGTCCGCGTATATGCCAATATTCGTGTGCTTTAAGGAGCTCGCGCAGTACAGAGATATTTCCCTCGTTATTTAACCTAAGAAGACAGAGTGGATTGTCTCCTGAAATGGACATAGGCCAAAGATCGGACTGTTTTCCAAGCGTTTTTGCTAATATTTCAGGAGAAAGACGCCATGTTCGATCAAGGTAGATAAGCGATGTGGCATATTTTTGATAGACAATAGCTTCTTTAGGCTGGGTTCCGCTCTGATACAGTGCGACTTGTGAGCGCGTCCATGCCCTTGAAAGTTCTTTTTGAAACATATCGGGTTGTCGATAATGTTTAATATGATTATGCAGCGCTTCTTTTGTATGAGCAGCAAAAGTCCAAAAAATAAGTTCTGCTTTTCCATATGCTGAAATTTTGATACGGCATCGCAATGACATAATAGGATCAAGAACACAACCTTGACTGTTACTGAAACGAGCATTTTGGTCAAATGCAGCGGGCCGATGAATAGATCGACCCCGCCCAATAAACAGAGAGCGATCCGTTTCAGCTTCTGTCTCTTGGAGAATATCTGTTGTACTAGAGACAAAATGGGCAACATAGATTTCAGGATCGCTAGGTGAGCGTTTGCGCCTTTTGGCAAAAATTGTTTTACCTTCCTCAGCAATTTCTGTCTCTATAAACATACGGGAAAAAACAGGATGAGCTTCGTCTGTATCCATTGTGGCAAGCGCTAATTCACCATAAGAAGTCACTTCAATGAGGCGCTCTTTATTTGTCGTATTCATCAGTTGAATACGTCTACCTTCGCCACATCCTTCAGATGTAATAAGACATTCAAGTGTTGATTTTATACCATCAACCATTTTTGTATATTCAGCCTTTTCATCTGTAAAAATGCTGACAGCTTCTTCTTCAATAACACGTGTTGGCTCACTAGTAACAGACCACCACCGTCCACTATGCGTATCGCGTAAGAAGAATAAAGTACCTTGTTGATCTTCTGTTGCATCAGGAATAAAACGCGTAATCGCATAATCGTGCCACCGACTGTAACCAGAACCATTCGCTGTTAGCATGGTAAAATAAAAGCCATTAGACAAAAGTAACGTTTCTCGTGGTTTGAGCAACGGGTTTGTAATAATGCGCAAAGGAGCGGCGTCAAGTGCTTGAGACTTATTGCGCATACGATTAACAGCTTTGGTATGAATAATAGGAATGAGATGAGGCGCTCTTTCCTGTAACAGCAATTGCGTTGCTTCAATAATGGGATCACGGTGAAAACGGTCACGCATTCGCCCTTGAAAAATAACATTGTTAAGAGCAAGGATAGACATGCCATGATGGTGCGCATAATAATTGCGTACAACAGCGTATTTTTCCCCTGTTTTCACGCGTGAAGGGGTAAAATCGACAGAGTCATAATAACCATATGTTCCTAAAGCTCCAAGATCACGGAGTCGTTTTAAATTAGCGACAGCGCAAGCAGGAGCATATTGTGCCGCTAGAAGGCTGGCATAGGGAGCAATGACAGCATTGCGTGAAAGACCACGTTGGAGTCCGAGGTTTGGAACACCAAAATGAGCGTATTGGTAATTCATTAAATGATCGCGAGCGTTAAATGCGGCCTCTGAAATACCCCATGGCAATTCCCGTTTATGAGCATATTGTATTTGACAATGAATAATCAATCGATTTGTTTGATCTAGGAGAGATCCTAAAGGTTCATGCATTACGAGAGATGGCATAAGATATTCGAACATCGATCCAGACCATGATAGGAGCGCACCTTTCCAACCTATGGGTACGAGGAGTCGACCAAGACGAAACCAATGTTTAAGTTTTATGTCTCCTTTTGCGATAGCAAAAAAACTTGCAAGACGTGCTTCTGAAGCAAGTAGATCATAACAATTTTCATCGAGTTTGTTTTCTTGAACACGATATCCAATGGATAAGAGATGCCGTTTAGGCTGTTCTAAAAAGTCAAATTTCATATCAAAGGCTATTTGCCGTGCTACTATAGCCAACCTGTTTAGTTTTTTACGTAATTTTTCAGTATCACAATGAGCAGTCGCATCATGATGATAAGCGTTACAGGTATCGATAAGGCATTTAGCCCAAGAAAGCGCACGAGCAGATTCTATCGTTTGAATTTTGTGGTCAAGTTCACTGACTAAGTGCACAATATCGTGGGCTGCATGTGAAAGGTCTATGATGTGAGAAGGAATCGTATTTTCTTGTTTTACAAAAGTGAAGACAGAGTCATGAAAACGAATGATGTTTTCTTCGATTTTTTGACGTAACGAGCGTAAATTGGGTTGATGATCTGGAATTTCTTTGACAGTTTCTTCAAGAATAGCAAGAACATCCGATAAGCCTTCTCGATCACTTTGAAAAAAAAGAGGCAGTTTTTCAGCCCATTCACTTAAGGCAGAAGAGAGTGTTATCAAATGACCGGCAAGATTTCCTGAATCAACGGTTGATACATAAGTAGGTAAAAGAGGCCTGAGTGTATCCGTTTCATACCAATTATAGAGATGACCACGGAACTTTTCCATTTTTGTAAGAGAGCGTAATGTACATTCAATACGGGTAATGGTCTCTTCAAAACCAATCCAGCCAAAATCACGTGCAGCAATAATAGAAAGGAGATAAACGCCAATATTCGTAGGAGATGTACGTTGAGCAACAAGAGGTTCAGGATCTTCTTGAAAATTATCGGGAGGCAAATAGTTGTTTTGTGCATTGACAAAGGTTGTATAATAAAGCCATGTACGCCGTGCAATAGAGCGAAGTTTTTTTTCATCTTTTGAAGAAAGATCAAGACTATCTTGAAAGGTTGAAGGTTGACTCACAATCCAAGCAATGAAGGGTGAAAAAAACCATGCTATCCCAAAAGGAAAAGCAATCAAGCTTGCAAAACTATCAGAAAAAAGAGAAAGTGCTACAGTAAGGACACCAATAAGCGATGCTGGTGCCATTATAAAAACATAGAAGCGCAAACTATTGGGCATTGATTTTGTTGCGGCAGAAGTTTTCCATTCAAGAAGATGCTGTTTTGAAATCGTCATACGATAGAGTGTACGAATAATCGCATCGGTCATAAAATACGCCGAATGAGCAAGAAACGTTGTTTTAAGAAATATATCAGCGCTTGTAAGAGCAGTTTTGTTCCAAATTAATTGAAAATGTCCACGCAAAGAATGATCTATATTGGACGAGACAAGCGTTTTTAATACACATAGAATGGGAGAAATGAAGGAGCTAAACAACAAGAATATTTGCCAGACGATTGCACTCTTGAAAGACAAAAAAGTCCATCCTGCAAATGCTGCGATTAACCACATAAGTGGAGTAAGAGAACGACGTAAATTATCCTGCATTTTCCAACGCGTCACGGAACTTATTTGACGGTGGAAAAAAAGATAAGGCAAAAGCTGCCAATCACCGCGAATCCAGCGATGATAACGCATAACATCAATATTATAAGCGGTTGGATAGTCTTCAATGACTTCTATGCTACTTACCAGAGCAGTACGAGCATAACCTCCTTCTAAGAGATCATGACTAAGAATAGTATTTTCTTTAATTTTGCCATCAAGCGCTTGTTCAAATGCATCAATATTATAAAGACCTTTACCGATAAAGGTACCTTCTCCTAAAAGATCTTGATAAGTATCAGAAACGGCAAAAACATAAGGATCAATGCCACGGTTGATAGAAAAAACCCGTTGGAGAATTGATGTTTTTTTTCCTGTTGTAAGAGAAGGAATAATGCGTGGTTGTAAAACGCTATAGCCTTTTACAACCTTTCCACTTTGCGGATCAAAAATGGGATGATTGAGTGGATGGTTAAGCTTTCCAACAAGTTTCGCGACGCTCTCTGGAGTAAGACGTGTATCACAATCCAGCGTCATAACAAAACGGCAATCCATAGGAAGGTGTGGCTTGGGAGGATAAAAGCTTGTGTTTTTATCGCCTCTTAAGAGCCGATTGAGTTCATGAAGTTTTCCTCGCTTTCGTTCCCATCCCATCCAACATTTTTCGCTTGTATTATAAAGGCGTCGGCGATGTAAAAGGAAAAAAAGAGGAAGTTCATCACGATGATAACGACTATTGAGTTTATCAATACTCTTTTGCGCATAGTGCAATAAATCAAGATCATCTTGCGTTTCTCTCAATGGAGCATCCACCCAATCTGTAATGAGCGCAAAATGAATGGCACCTTTAGGATTGGAAAGATAGTGCACTTCAAGATTGCGCACTTGTTCATCAATATCATCGCGTGATGTCATCAAAGTAGGTACAACAACCATTGTCCGTGCATGTTTTGGAATACCTTCTTTATATTCATAGCCAATGAGTTGTCTTGATGGGACAAACCATGAAACAACAGTGTTAAATAAAGCAAAAGCAGCATCGATAGCAGGAAAAAGCGCTAATACAGTAAAGCAAAAAGACATCCATGATGTCATGCCAGATATTTGTAAAAGGGCGTAAATTACAAGCAAAAGAGCGAGCGTCAGAAAATAGACAGGAATAGCGACGACTCTCAATTTTGAGCAACAGGAAGCTCGTGTCCATTTTATGAGAAAGGGCGGGATATATCCACAAGCCTTTTCAAATATGCCACGACCATCATCAACAAGGTACCACCCCACACAAGAATGATGAGGCATATCTTTAGAAGTGGAATTTGCCATTTCTACAACTTTATGTGCAATTTCCAGCTCACTAAGAGGCGAAAAGCGTGCAACTTTTTCAATGACTTGTCGATAAATATTGCGTGAGTGAGAATCAATTTCAGAAAAATCACTATTTTTACGCAAAATAGAATCGACACAACTCACTGTTTCAAACCATGCTGTCCAATCAACATCATCTATAGCTTTAAGAGCACGGATAATATTTCCCATGGTCACACCATCTGCTGCTTGTCGGGTATGTTCATCAGCTGTTGCAATTTCTAAGCTACTGCCTTGGCTTTTCAATTGCTTTTCAAGCCAATTTAATGCTACGGTTGAATCGACAGATGCACTGCGTAGGCGATAGAATAAATGTGCTGAAAACGTTGGATCAACAGTAAATGGTTTATACTGCGTAAAGAGAGAGTGTAGATTTGTTTTATTTTTTACAAGAGAAATTTTATCAGCCACTTGACTAGCAAGATGGCGCATATGTCGCGCTTTTTCGATACGTACTGAAAGACGACGGACATTTTCAATGAGCAGCATTTGCATAACAGAAGGAAGAGCCCACAATTCACCAATTGTGAGCGCACAAACTTCTTGAAATCCATTGGTCATAGCAGTGAGTGTTTCTTGTGAAAAGCTGCTATCAGTATGCGCAATATAAAGCCAAGTTAAAGCAAAAATTCGTGGTATTCCCGCTTTGTGTGTAGAAAGAGGAAGTTGCTTTATGAAGGACTTAGGTAGATTACGACGTAGCTTTTGTATAGTTTTATCAATGGTGTAATGATTATCAATGAGCCATTGAGCAGACGGTGCGATAGTCTCATCATTTCGGGCTGCAAAATCACTGGTATGAAAGGCATTAAGAATAAGTTTCGCATTTTCATTCAATCTCTTGCGAAAATCTTCTACTCCTTCATATTCAGGGAGTAAAATTTCTTTACCAGAAGCTATATCATGCCCTAAGTTATAAAGATCTTCCCGTACCTTATAAATTGCACGAAGAGGAAAATCCGTATTAATAAAATGGTTTTTTTCTCTTTTTGAGAAAAAAAGCACTTTATGAAAGGTATTATGCACGTCATAGTGTCCCATTGTTATTCAATTACATCGTTTTTTATTTAAATTGTAAGCATTTTATCTGAATAGTGAACCGTTGATAGACAAAAAAACAAACTTTTTGTTTTTAGTTACAAGCATTTATAATTTTTTACGCAATAATTAGAAAATAAGCAGACAATTTTTTTAGAAAATAAAAAGGTCACTCCTAAAATGAGTGACCTTAATAACACCGTCAACTTTAATGATTGATGATTAATCTTGTTCTTGTTTTTTCAAAGCAGCACCAAGAATATCACCAAGAGAAGCACCTGAGTCTGTAGAACCATATTGTGCAACAGCTTCTTTTTCCTCTGCAATTTCTAAAGCTTTAATCGATACTGAAATTTTACGTGTTTTTTTATCAAATGCTGTGATGCGAGCATCAACCTTTTGCCCAATTGCGAAACGCTCAGGACGTTGCTCATCACGATCACGCGCGAGATCAGCACGCCGAATGGTTGTCTCAAGGTTGTGGTCAATCAATTTCACACCAATGTCATTGTCGTTAACAGCAATCACTTCGCATGTTACAACAGCACCTTTTCGCAATTCGCCAGAAGCAGCTGCTTCTCCAACTTTATCGCTGGAAAGCTGCTTAATTCCAAGAGAAATGCGCTCTTTTTCAATGTCAACATCAAGGACCACAGCTTTAACGATATCGCCTTTATTGTAAGTATCAATGACTTGTTCACCAGGACGGTTCCAATCAAGATCAGACAAATGAACCATACCGTCAACATCGCCTTCAAGCCCAATAAACAGACCAAATTCTGTTTTATTTTTAACCTCTCCTTCAATTTGCGAATTGACAGGAAATTTATTGGCAAAAGCTTCCCATGGATTTTCAAATGTTTGCTTTAAGCCAAGAGAAATACGCCGTTTAGAAGGATCAATCTCAAGAACAACCACTTCTACTTCTTGTGATGTAGACAGAATTTTCCCAGGATGAACATTTTTCTTCGTCCAGCTCATTTCAGAAACATGGATCAGCCCTTCGATTCCTGGCTCAATTTCAACAAAACCACCGTAATCAGTAATGTTGGTGACAGCACCCGTAATTTTTTTACCAATCGGATACCGAACACTAATGCTTTCCCAAGGATCACTTTCAAGCTGTTTCATTCCAAGAGAAATACGGTGTGTATCCTGATTGATACGAATAATCTGGACTTTAATCGTTTGACCAATTGTGAGGACTTCAGATGGGTGGTTAACACGCCGCCATGCCATATCTGTAACGTGCAAGAGACCATCAATCCCACCAAGATCAACAAAGGCACCATAATCTGTGATATTTTTCACCACACCTTCAACGATTTGGTTTTCTTCAAGATTTTGTACAATTTCTGAACGTTGCTCGGCGCGACTTTCTTCTAAAACAGTACGACGTGAGACCACAATATTGCCACGACGACGGTCCATCTTCAAGATTTCAAAGGACTGAGAATTATGCATGAGAGGTGAAACATCACGAATGGGACGAATATCAACTTGGCTGCGCGGCAAGAAAGCAACAGCACCATCAAGATCGACTGTAAAACCACCTTTTACTTGGCTAAAGATCACTCCATCAACGCGTGCACCAGCATTGAATTTTTCCTCCAAACGGACCCAACTTTCTTCGCGCCGTGCTTTTTCACGGGATAAAACAGCTTCGCCCATCGCATTTTCAATGCGTTCAATGTAAACCTCAACTTCATCGCCAACTTGCAAAGAACCGTCTTTTGCTTTAGCTCCAAATTCTTTGAGAGGAATACGTCCTTCAACTTTAAGACCAGCATCAATAATGGCCATGTCTTTTTCGATTGCAATAACACGACCTTTAACAACAGATCCTTCATTAAGATCATTGGTTTGAAAAGATTCTGTTAAAAGGGCTTCAAAATCCGCTGTTGTGGGATTGTATTGTGACATAAGAACTCCTAATATATACCTTGTGTTATAAGGTATGAGCGCTAGGTTAGTGTTAACATAAGCAACTCCCTGCCTTTTTCCTTGAATAAAGGAAAAAAGTTAGCGCGAGGCTGGAAGTCACCTTAACGAATTTATCCAATTATATGCATTTTTATGATTGGATCAATAAAACTACATGCAATTTCAAATGTTGCTTCTATACTCAATTCTGACGTATCAAGCAAGTGGGCGTTTTTTGCTGGTTTTAGTGGACTTTGTTTACGGGTTATATCGCGACTGTCGCGCTGTTCAAGTTGAGCTAGGATTTCATGATAATTTGCTTGAACCCCCTTTTTTAAAATCTCCTGGTAGCGACGTTTGGCGCGCGTTTGAACATTGGCTAAAACATAAAACTTGATATCGGCATCAGGACAAACAATAGTTCCGATATCACGTCCATCAAGCACACAGCCAGGCAAAACTTTAGCAAAGTTGCGTTGTTTTTCGACAAGAATTTTGCGTACAGCAGGGTTAATCGCTATTTTTGAAGCCGCTTCACCAAGTTCATGAGAAGAAAGAAGGGCAGGATTTAAGGTATTAAAATCAAGTTCTTTAGCATAAATAATAGCATTTTTTTCATCATTAAGAGCTAAATTTTGTTGTAAAAGCGTATGAGCAACACTACGATAAGTAAGACCCGTATCGAGATGGCGAAGACGATAATGTGCAGCAATTTTGCGTGCTAAGGTTCCTTTGCCTGAGGCTGCAGGTCCATCAATGGCAATAACAAAAGGCTTCAAGCAATTTTCCCCCCAAGTTGTTTTATAAAAGGAATAAATTCTGGAAAGCTCGTAGCGATCATTCGTTTATCATCAATGGTAACAGGTTTTTCTGATATAAGCCCAAAAATGAGAAAACACATAGCAATTCGATGATCAAGATGTGTGGAGACATGTCCACCACCCAAACCTTTGGCAGAACCTTTCCCATAAACAATAAGAAAATCTTGACCTTCTTCACAGTCTACGCAATTAATTTCGAGTCCTTGAGCAACAGCAGACAGTCGATCTGATTCTTTTACACGCAATTCTTCAATTCCTAACATCACTGTTTTGCCTTCTGCAAAGGCTGCTGCTACTGCCAAAGCAGGATATTCATCAATCATTGATGGAGCACGTTCTTTGGGCACCGTAACACCTCTAAGAACCGATGATTTTATCCGTAGATCAGCAACATCCTCTCCACCTGTTTGACGTCGGTTCAAAAATTCAATTTGAGCACCCATTTCCCTCAATGTTTCGATAAGTCCTATTCGAGAGTTATTTATCAAAACATTTTCAATGGTGATATCAGAGTCTTCTACAAGAAGGGCTGCGATAATTAGAAAAGCAGCAGAAGAAGGATCACCCGGAATATGAATCGTTTGTCCAGTAAGATGGGGTTGACCGTTAAGATGAATCAAACGCGCACCTTCATTATCTTTTTCTATTTCAAGTTGTGCACCGAATGCTTTTAACATTTTTTCCGTATGGTCTCGTGTCAGAACTGGTTCAATAACAGTTGTAATGCCGGCGGTATTGAGTCCAGCAAGCAGGACTGCTGATTTAATTTGGGAGGAAGCTATTGGAACACGGTAACGAATCGGATTAGCCATTTTCGGACCATAAAGCGTTAAAGGAAGGTGATCGTCGTGCGTTGCTTCAATTTCAACCCCCATGAGACGCAGTGGATCAAGGATACGTCCCATTGGACGTTTAGAGAGAGAAGCATCACCAATAAAGGTTGTTTTCATATGATATGGACCAACCATTCCCATAACCAAACGAGCACCTGTTCCAGCGTTTCCAAAGTCTAAAGGTTTTTGTGCAGCTAAAAGGCAACCATTCCCTGTTCCTCGTATGGTCCATAAGCCATCTTTTTTAATAATACAGGCACCCATAGCTTGCATAGCAGCAGCTGTATTGAGTACATCAGCGCTTTCAAGTAATCCATGAATATGTGTCTCACCACTTGCTAATCCTCCCAATATAAGAGAGCGATGAGAGATTGATTTATCTCCTGGTATTTTAATTTTTCCAGAGAGACTACTCGATTTATAGGTGGTTATAGGGATTGCTTTTTGCATGGAAATTCTATTTAATTCTATCTAACTTTTATGAAATTGTGCATCCTTTAGCACATGCTTTAAAAGACGTCATGAAAAAATCACTGTGAAACGGTGTATTTATCTTTGACAAAGGCATTATTTTTCGATTAAGCACCATAGGATTTATCTTTTAATGGAATAATAGTTAATCAAAGAGGCACGGTTTATGGCAAAAAAAGAACTTGGAACTAAACGTGTTGATCCAGAAACGGGAAAAAAATTTTACGATCTAAATCGCGATCCTATTGTGTCGCCCTATACAGGAATTTCTTATCCGCGTTCTTACTTTGAAGTTGCAGCAGCTGAGGCAAACAATGAAGAAGACGTTGATACTGAAGAGCTTGATACAGCACTTGAAAAATCTGCTTTTATGCTTCTTGAAGAGGATGATGAGGATTCTAAAGATGACGATCTTCCTGATTTAGAAGATAGTGATGTAGATCTTGGTGATGACGATGATACATTTTTATCTCATGATGATGACGATGAAGATGATGACGTTACTGATATTCTCGGAGGCGGTGTTTCTAATGATGACGATGCTTAAGAGAAGTAAAAGAGGACATCTTTTCCATTGAATGTAAATTCTTCTTGATCTTCAATTTTGATCGTTCTAGAAAAGCTGAAACTGTATACTTTCCTTTTGGGAAAAATTGTTTTTATAGGGGCTATAGCTCAGCTGGGAGAGCGCTTGCATGGCATGCAAGAGGTCAGCGGTTCGATCCCGCTTAGCTCCACCAAAAGGACCAGCTATTCTATCAAGGGAATCAATTATAATAGAGAATGTGTGCATCAATTTAAAAGGTTTATGCGCTATTTAATCATCATTCCAATAGCGCCTGTTGCTTGCATTTTAGCGGTATTATAACACGTTTTTAATCATTTGTTGGATTATAAAATTTTACTGTCGTAACCGTGAAAGTAGATAATTTTTTATGCTTTGCACAGAAACAGAAAAAGAGCTGTTTAACTTACGCCTTGTTTTAAAGGACAAAATTTGAATTACCTTTATCACAATATTTCCACAAAATCATAATATGTTGGTTATCGATATCTTTTTAAAAGGTACGAAGTACCTAAACAAAGATGAGGGAATAAAATATTAAAATATTCTTCTCAATTATTGCGAATCAGAACTTTTTTCGAGTATTTTTAGCTTGATCAAATGTCCTGCCAATTAAAAAATTGCCTACTTTGAGTAGCATCTACCTACTCAATACTAAGGTGTATTAACGCTCAAATAACATATTGAATCAATTAATTTTGTTTTCTTGCACGTCACAAAAAAGGTTGAGGTGTGAAAGCGACGTGCGCCATCATTATATGTGCTAATTCCCAATGTTGCCAATAATTCTTACATTTGAGAATGTTCATAAGAAACATTTTTAGTCTTTTCTTTCACAGTTTTTATCCACATGCCAATTGCGCTTGTTATGTGCAAGCCAATGGTTTTTATTGATTCAACCTCAAGAGATCTGAAATGATAAAACCCTACGCCATTCGAGATTCTTACTTTAATATGATGCTCGAATTGCATTTCTTTTGATTGCTCTTTTATACGCTAACAAAGAAAATATTCATGTAATAATCAGTCAGCAATACGCATAATGAAAATAAAAAATAATATTAAATTTTAAAATTTTTATTCAATAATCTCTGGTACTTAGCCCTGTGAGAAATGTCAGAACCAAATAGAAGATAGTTTTCATTGTAAATTTTTTAAACAACAGAGGTAAAAATATTGAGAGTGCTCTCAAAATATTGTGCATTGCAAAAGCTTTCTGTCTCTTTGGTTTATTCTAAAAAATAACAATTTATTTCATTTAACAATCAGAAAAACGATACAGCCTTATCACGCCATAAGAAATTTGGCTCTCAAATAATTTTACCAAAACAATTCTCTAATTGAGATTTTCAAAAATCTTCCCTAACGCCATCCACATCTCTTTAATTGCTGTTCATAGAGCCTCGATATCCTTGCCATGCGCTGTGCTGCCTGTGAAAGTGCCGCAGAGACATGCCCGCCACTACGCGCATAAGCACCATGTCCCATATGATAATTTAAATAAAGGCTATATGCATCATCAAATCTCACCCCATTGCGTTGAACACTTTGGCGATGGTACCAAGCAATAAAATCAGCAGAATCTGCAAAATTCGTACGCCATGCAAAAGATCTGCCCGTAGAGCGAAGATACATTGCCCATGTACTGTCAAGCGCTTGAGAATAACCATAGGCTGTCGATTGACGCTTCCATGGAATAAAACCAAGTAGTTTTTTACGTGGAGGACGTGCATTGTGACGAAAACTCGATTCCATATTAATGGTTGCAAGAATAATAGACATAGGAATCCCATAGCGCATTTCTGCACGTTTAGAAGCCTTACCCCAATTGTCAAAAAAACCATTTTTTTGTGCTAAAATAGCACACGCATTGTTCGTGTGTATGGGAGTGGTTGTTGCACACCCATCTAGCAGAAACACCAGTGCCCCTAAAAACAAAAGGTGTCGCATATTCCTATTCCTCTCGTTTAAGAAATAAAACAAGATAGAGATACTAAAAAAATATTACCAATCAATAAAGAACATGATCTGACTTGTGATATTTAAGAAGCTTGCTTTGCTTTATTCCTCGTCAGCAAAACGCAATGTTTGCGACTGAGCCAATGTTGTCATTTTTGTTGGTTCAGAATGATTCTCTTTTAATTCGACAGTTTCAATGCGATTTGCCCGTTTCATAATTTTGGAAGACGATATCAAAATTCCCTCTATATCTTCACCTGCTTTGTGAAAGTGCTTCTGTAACGCACGAACACGTATATCCATTCGTCCAAAATCTTCCATCAATTTTGCTACTTCTGATTGAATTAAGTGCGCTTGTTCACGCATCCGTGCATCTTTCATAATGGTTTGTACCACTTGGACAGAGAGCATCAACAAAGATGGTGAAACAATAATCACATGAGCTCTATTGGATTTTTGTACCAATGCCTCAAAGTCCTCATAAATTGTTGCAAAAATCGATTCAGATGGCACAAAAAGGAAAGCAGTGTCATGGGTTTCTCCAGGAATCAAATATTTTTGTGCAATATCACGAATATGGACTTCCATATCGGTACGAAATTGGCGTTCTGCCTCTTGACGCTCTTGCGCTGATTCTGCCTTACGCATAGCATTCCAAGCCTCCAGAGGGAATTTAGCATCAACAACAAGAGAAGGGGCTTTATTGGGCATATGAATGAGACAATCTGGGCGTTTTCCATTGGAAAGAACAGCCTGAAAAACATAAGCATTTGTTGGTAAGGCATCGGCAATAATTGCTTCCATCCGCCCCTGACCGAAAGTACCACGTGTCTGCTTATTGCTTAAAATGGACTGCAACTGAACAACTTGTCCCGTAAGCGATTGAATATTATTTTGTGCCGCGTCAATCACTGCTAAACGCTCTTGCAAACGATTCAAATTTTCATAAGTGGATTTGGTCTGTACCTGAAGTGTTTGGCCTAAGCTTGTTGTCATCCCATTGAGTTGCTCACTGAGTGATTTATTCAATTCAGCCTGCCGTTGACCAAAAATTTCCGCCATCGTTTGCATTCTCCCTTGCATTTCAGCTTGTGTTTTCAGCAAGGTAGCCATCTGCATTTGTGCCTCACGTGCGCGTTCAGCAATTTCATTTTCCAAAAATGCTTTTTTTCGATGAGAATGTATCAACATAAAAAATGCCCAACAAACAAGTATAAATAAAAGCAAAAGCATTAGTTTAGAAAAAAACTCTCCAGCGAGTATGGAAAAAAACGAATCAAACATAAATTGTAATATAACGCTCTTATTGTAAAAAAACGCAAGAATCCGTTATTCAATATTGACCAATAACAAACCATTGATTAATCTCTACTTATGCCAATGAGATCTTTAGTTACTTTACCTGATCCGATTTTACGGGAAGTGTCCAAGCCCGTTGATCAGGTCGATTCAGCTCTTCAAAAACTTGCGGATGATATGTTGGAAACCATGTATAGTGCTAAGGGCGTTGGTCTTGCTGCTATTCAAATTGGTATACCGCTACGTATGTTGGTTATAGATGTCTCTGGAAATTCTGAAGATGAGCAGAAAAAACCATTTGTTATTATCAACCCTGAAATTTTATGGCTTTCAGATGAGCGTAATATTTATAAAGAAGGTTGTCTTTCTATTCCTGACTATTTTGCAGAGGTTGAACGTCCTAAACGCCTTTGTGTTCGCTACCAGAACCGTGAAGGAAAACAAACAGAAATTGAAGCAGACGATCTCTTGGCAACTTGCTTGCAGCATGAAATTGATCATTTAAATGGGCGCCTTTTTATTGATTACATTTCAAAGATCAAACGCGATATGGTGATACGAAAATTTAAAAAACGCGCAAAAGAAAAAAACATGCAGGAAGCAGTTTTGTAATGGCTTTACGATTAAGTTTTATGGGGACACCAGATTTTTCTGTTCCTATTTTACGTGCTTTATTGGATGCAGGTCATGATGTTGTTGCTGTTTATAGTCAACCCCCTCGCCCAGCAGGACGTCGAGGACTTAAATTAATCCCCTCACCTGTTCACAATGTAGCAAAAGAGAAATCTATTCCCATCTTTACGCCACAAACACTCAAAACAATCGAACAACAGGAGCAATTTGCAGCACTTTCTGTTGATGTTGCTGTTGTTGTTGCCTATGGACTCCTTTTACCCAAAGCTATTCTTGAAACACCCCGTTTTGGTTGTTTTAATGCCCACGCTTCACTCTTACCACGCTGGCGTGGTGCTGCACCTATTCAGCGTGCAATTATGGCTGGCGATAAAGAAACAGGTATCATGATCATGAAAATGGATGAAGGACTTGATACGGGACCTATCGCTCTTTCTCGCTCCATCCCCATTACTGATAACACCACCACTGCTGAGCTTTCAAACAAACTTTCACATATTGGCGCAGAACTTATGATAGAAACCCTATCAACTCTTGAAAAAGACCAACTTAAACTAACCCCACAATCAGAGGAAGGCATCACCTATGCTGCCAAAATCAAAAAGGAAGAGACCCGCATTGATTGGACAAAACCTGCAGAATTTATTCAGAGGCATATTCGCGCGCTCTCTCCTTCTCCTGGTTGCTGGTGCAATATGAATATTGGGGGACGAGAAGAACGTGTAAAAATTCTTGATAGTCGCTTAACAACAGGTCCTTCTCTTGAAATTGGACGGATCGAACCAGATTCTTTGATTGTCCATTGTGGACAAGGGCGGATAGAAATAACCTCTCTCCAAAGATCGGGTGGTAAAGTCCTTGATAGCGCAACCTTTTTACGAGGTGCTTATATTTCTGCTGTTTTTTAAGATGCCACGTTTTAAACTCACTCTTGAATATGATGGTTCAAATTATGCTGGTTGGCAGCGTCAAGTAAAACTTCACACTGTACAAGGAGCTCTTGAAAAGGTACTCTTTTCCTTTAGTGGACAACAATTGACCATAACAACAGCAGGAAGAACCGATGCGGGCGTACACGCTACGGGACAAGTTGCGCATGTTGATTTCATAAAAAACTGGCATCCCCATACTGTACGTGATGCGCTCAATGCTCTTTTACGTAAACAGGGAGAAGCGATTTCAATCTTAAACGTACAAAATGTCCCTGATGACTTTGATGCACGATTTTCCGCTGTAAAACGCCATTATCTTTTTAAAATTCTTAATCGTCGCTCTCCACCAGCCTTAAATGCCAAACGCGTGTGGTGGTTGCCAAAGCCTCTTAATGCTGAAGCCATGCATGAAGCTGCTCAAAAGCTTGTAGGAAAACATGATTTTACCACTTTCCGTTCCGCACATTGCCAAGCAAAAAGCCCTATTCGCACCCTTGACCGCCTCGATATTCAAAGAGAAGGTGAAGAAATTTTCCTTTATGCGCAAGCCCGTTCTTTTCTTCATCATCAAATCCGTTCATTCGCAGGAAGCCTCATGGAAGTGGGTATTGGACGTTGGACAGCTCAAGATCTCGAAGCAGCTCTTCATGCTAAAGATCGTAAACATTGTGGTGTTGTTGCTCCTCCTTCAGGACTTTATTTAACCAAAGTAGAGTATTAATTATCCTTCAAGAGTGAACGTCTTAAAAGTCATTAAGGCAGTTTATAAAAAGAACGAATTTCTTCAAAAGCTTCTGCTGCTGTATTGACAAATTTCACAAAATTAACATCAGTAGGAGAAATTGTACCTTGTTCAGATAGATACTCAAAATTGATAGTATTGCTCCAAAATTCTTTGCCAAACAATAAAATTGGTACCTGTTTCATACGCCCCGTCTGTACTAAAGTTAACGTCTCAAACAATTCATCCAGAGTCCCAAATCCTCCAGGGAAGATAGCTAATGCTTTCGCTCGTACTAAAAAATGCATTTTGCGCATCCCCAAATAATGAAAATTGAAACACAAATGCGGCGACACATACGAATTAGGTTCCTGCTCATGTGGTAAAATAATATTCAAACCAATCGTTGGGGCACCAACATCACAAGCACCACGATTTCCCGCCTCCATAATTCCTGGTCCGCCCCCCGTAACAACCACAAATTCACGATATTCTGTCGTAGCAGAATAAAATGAGCACAAACGCGCAAATTCTCTCGCTTCATCGTAATAATGTGACATAGCACGCAAATTTTTCTTTTGTATTTCATTTTTTGCAGCCCACGCCGCTTGCCCAGATTCAGGAATACGCGCACCACCAAACAAAACAACTGTTGATTGAATATCATATTCTTTAAGGGTTATTTCCGGCTTTAAAAATTCAAGACCAATACGTTGTGAGCGCAACTCTGGACGCATCATAAAATCTTGATCGATATAGGCTAAACGATAAGTAGACGAACGCATTTGTGCTGAATTAGAGATTTTATGTATTTGTTGTAGAGCATCCTTCGTATGGAGAAGTGGTGTCCAATTTTCTTGTTCTCCTTTTCTTTTTTCTTTACAGCCTTTTTTCATGCACCTGTCCTACTTCCTCATCGTTTTATTGACTGAACACATTTCTTCGCGTAGTTCATAGAGAATAAACCTTGAAGCTTTCAACTTGTTTAACGGAACTCTCGTCATGCCCCATCTCACACAACTTGAAATGATTATTCAACAAGCTTTTGACGATCGCGATTCTATCGATACTACCACAAAAGGCGAAATCCGTGAGAGTGTCGAACATACATTGAACCTTCTTGATAACGGTGAAATCCGTGTTGCAGAACGACAAAAAAATGGACAATGGCATGTTCATCAATGGTTGAAAAAAGCGGTTTTGCTCTCTTTTCGGCTTAATCCTATGCAAATTATTACTGGTGGAATCAATGGAACACATTGGTGGGATAAAGTTCCTTCAAAATTCTCTGGTTGGCAAGAGACCGATTTTAAAAGTGCTGCTTTCCGTTCCGTTCCTGGAGCCATTGTACGTCATTCTGCTTACATTGCACCCAACGTTATATTGATGCCATCCTTTGTTAATCTTGGTGCTTTTGTCGATGAGGGTACAATGGTTGATACATGGACCACCGTTGGTTCTTGTGCACAAATTGGTAAACATGTCCATCTTTCTGGCGGTGTTGGTATTGGAGGTGTTTTGGAACCACTGCAAGCAAACCCAACAATCATTGAAGATCACTGCTTTATCGGTGCTCGCTCTGAAATTGTTGAAGGCTGTATTATCCGTGAAGGTGCTGTTTTGGGAATGGGAGTCTTTATTGGAAAATCTACAAAGATTATTGATCGTACAACAGGTGAAATTTTTATCGGTGAAGTACCAGCCTATTCAGTGGTTGTGCCAGGTTGTTTCCCTGGAAAACCTTTACCAAATGGTGAAGCAGGACCAAGCCTTTATTGTGCTGTTATTGTAAAACGCGTTGATCAAAAAACACGAGAAAAAACATCCATTAATGATCTTTTACGTTCTTAGACACAAGATTAATTCACAATAATATTTCATCGTTTTTTTACTTGAATAATAACCTCGAATACAAAAATTCTCTCATTTCAAATCCTTTCATAGTGAATCTAATCACTATCATTTCCTTGCGTGTTACAAACGCAGTTGGTGTGTGGGCAAGAGACACTTTAAGAAAAGAGTAAAAATATTTTTAATGAAAATTCTCTCAAATGATAAGGACTGTCATAATATTTTGAGCTAAAAAAGAGTATGATAGATGCGCTTTGCACCTTTATGACGCGTAAAGACGGTGATGCCAAATGGATTTTATATCATTCACAGTGTATGTTACTTTATATTTTTCACAGCCTCCATTGTGAAATGGAATTTGATGCATTGAGTGATGATTCACTAAAACAAGCACACCAATATGCAACATAAATGTATTTCGTTTAAAGCATTCTGTTTTACGTGAGAAGCATGACATCATTACGCAATACACAAAAACATGAAGCACAGCGCAATTCTATTTAAAAGTGTTCTTTAAGCACCTGAATCAATTAATAAAAGCAAAAGCGCAATCAATAAGAGAAATACTCCTTTTTTCATTATTTGTTCATTTTGAGTGCTTGAATAAATGCCGATTGTGGAATTTCTACTTTTCCAAATTGACGCATCCGCTTTTTGCCTTCTTTTTGCTTTTCCAAAAGTTTGCGCTTACGCGTGACATCACCCCCGTAACATTTCGCTGTTACATCTTTACGCAAAGCACGAATTGTTTCGCGCGCTATAACTTTACCACCAATAGCCGCTTGAACTGGAATCTGAAACATATGCTGGGGAATAAGATCTTTCAGCTTTTCACACATGGAACGCCCGCGCTTTTCTGCAATCGTGCGGTGCACAAGCATAGACAATGCATCTATAGACTCTCCATTTACCAAAATAGACATTTTAACTAAATCCCCTTCTGCATAATCTGCCATCTGATAATCAAAAGAAGCATAACCCTTTGAGATTGATTTTAGCCGATCATAAAAATCAAAAACAACTTCATTCAGTGGTAAATCGTACGTTACCATAGCACGGGTTCCAACATAGGACAAACCAGCTTGTATCCCCCGCCGCTCTTGGCATAGCTCTAAAATTGACCCAAGATAATTATCAGGAGTCATGATTGTCGCCCGAATCCATGGTTCTTCGATTGAAGAAATTTTAACCACATCAGGCATATCCGCTGGATTGTGCAACTCTTTAACAGAACCATCATTCATATTCATGCGATAAACAACCGAAGGTGCAGTCGCGATTAAATCCAAATTAAACTCACGCTCTAATCGCTCTTGAATAATTTCAAGATGAAGAAGTCCCAAAAAGCCACAGCGAAAACCAAATCCCAAAGCCGCGGATGTTTCCATTTCAAAAGAAAAACTCGCATCATTTAAGCGTAATTTGCCCATGGCTGCACGTAAATCATCAAAATCGGCAGCATCAATTGGAAAAAGACCACAAAATACAACTGGTTGCGCCGGCTTAAAACCAGGCAAAGCATTTTCACAAGGACGGCGCTCTTCAGTAATCGTATCCCCAACCCGTGTATCTGCTACTTCTTTGATAGAGGCAGTGATAAAACCAATCTCGCCTGGTCCTAACTCATCAACTTGTACCATTTTAGGTGTAAACACCCCAACGCGCTCAACTGGATATTTTGCTCCCGTACCCATCATACGAATGGTTTGGCCTTTTTTTAAAATACCATCTATCACTCGTACCAAAACAATGACACCAAGATATGCATCATACCAGCTATCAACCAACATTGCTTTCAAGGGATTTGCAACATCGCCTGTATGTGGAGGTGGTAATTGTGTAACAATTGCCTCCAAAACATCAGGAACACCCAAACCTGTTTTTGCTGATATTTCTACTGCTTGAGATGTATCAATGCCTATCACATCTTCAATTTGTTCTTTAACACGCTCAGGTTCTGCTGCTGGAAGATCAACTTTATTGAGTACAACAACCAACTCATGGGAATTATCAATGGCTTGATAAACATTTGCTAACGTCTGCGCCTCTACACCTTGGCTTGCATCCACCACCAACAGAGAACCTTCACAAGCTGCCAATGAACGCGAAACCTCATAAGCAAAATCCACATGACCAGGTGTATCCATAAGATTTAAAATATAGGTTTCACCATTCTTTGCCTTATAGTGTAAACGTACCGTTTGTGCTTTAATAGTAATTCCACGTTCACGCTCAATATCCATGGAATCGAGTACTTGTTCTTTCATCTCACGTGTATCAAGTCCACCTGTTATTTGAATCAAACGATCAGCTAAAGTGGATTTGCCGTGATCAATATGCGCCACGATGGAAAAATTACGAATATAATTACGATCTATTGTCATATAAGGCGATTTAGCAAAGAATAATACAAAACGCAAAGACCAATTATGCTCCGGCTTCTATCAAAAGAATATAAACCTAAAAAGCTTCTCAAAACACAACTTTTCATAACCTAAAAAATGAGGCTTTTATTTGCTAAATTAAATCCAACGGTACTAAAATGATATTTTCACATCTTATTTTATGACTCATATGCTGGATAAACCGGCACCATCACACATTTTGCCAACCTCCAATGTTGCAACAATCCTTTACACTTGAAAGAGTTTATAAGAGATATGCCTTTCTTGTACAGTTTTTACCCACATGGACCACCTTCTTGTAACGTGTAAGCAAGTAGATTTGGATTGATTTAATATGAAAACGATTTGAAGTGAGAAAGTTTTACGGTATTCAGGATTCTAATTCAATGTGAATAATTCTATATTAATTATAAATCAATATGTTATAATATTTATATGATGGGCGTGTATATCACTTAAGCTTGCAATAAAATTCGCAGGAAGTGCTTTTTTATTTATACGCAATAACCTGCTTTTTTAGCAATCTTATATAAAATAACATGAATATCGAGGGAGTTTCTTCTCAATTTTTAAAACTTTAGAAATATGCTCTATTGAGTGATCTTTTTATGTACTTTTTATACAACTCCTTCCTCCGTCCATTAAAGATAAAAAACACCAATCCTCTTCGATTCATTGGATAATGCATTAATTTATAATGATCGTTTATTGTTTTTCAATTTAAATTAAAACTCTGAATATCGCGAGCCTTTCTCATTTTAAATCTTTTCATAATGAATCAATCAAATTTTTTGCTTCCCCATTATAAAACAGGGCTAGTATATGGATAAAAACGTTTAAGAAATGAGTAAACATGCCTCTCTCTTTTAAATGCCAAAGGCTGTCGTAATATTGAGAACTGACAAAGAAAATGCTAGTGCCTTTTATTTAAGTAAAACGATGATGCTCTGTGGTTTTTCTATACTTCACGCGGACCGTCAATGAATATGATGTATATTAAGAAAATTGTCTTTTTAAAAAACGCGTTAATATACAACATTATGGGAAGCTGCTTTAGGCGTTCTATTTTACGTGAAAAGCGTGATCCCATGAAATAACAAAAGGAATAACGTGCAACGGTGCGTAATTTTTATTATTCAAAAAAATTACCATGGATGTTTTTGAAAATTGTAAAGCTAAATTTAACAATAACAGTAAAGATGAGTGTTGTTTTTTGTCTTTACCACTTCATGCTTTGACTCAATGAAGGTTGGCTTCCCGTTTCAGAGGTTAAGCAAACAGATAAATATTATTACTCCAATTTGCTATACAAAAGCTGGAATAGCTTATAAAGCCTCCTTATCTTCATATTTTAAAAAAGCCTCAAAAATGAAAACTTTGCAAGCAAAAATCTCATGTAATAAAATCATAATAGCAAAGGTGCATAGCTAATCAATTTTTTCAATTGCTTTATTTTTTTTACGCCATTGTGAAGGTTGTAATTCAGCCACAATGATCCCAATCAGAATAAGCAAGCCACCTAATAATGCTAACGGGGATAAATGCTCTCCAGCCAAACGCCCAACAATACCAGCCCATACCGGTTCACCTGCGTAAATGAGTGTTGCACGTGTAGGAGAAATAGACTTTTGTGCCCAATTCATAGCCAATTGAATGATGGCACTCATTAATGCCAATCCGATGCCAATACTAAACCATACCCACGAAAATTCAGGAATGCTTTCACCCATCAAAGGCATACAAGAAAATGAAAAAAAACCACTAAAAAATAACTGAATAATGGTCACACGCCGACTATCAACCTTATTGGCAAAAATTCCGATGAGTATGACTTCTCCAGCAATCGCTAAAGCGCCTAACAAAGTCAAAATTTCGCCTTTTGAAAAATCAAAATTCCCCGGCTTTTGTCCTGAAACAAGAACAAGCCCAATAAAAGCGAAAACAATACCAACCCAACAAGCAAAACGGGGAGGTTTTTTAAAAACAATCCATTGCAAGATTGGAACCATCGGTACATAAAGCGCTGTAATAAAAGCCGACTGACTACTAATAATCGTTTGAAGTCCAGCTGCTTGAAAAGCATAACCTAAAAACATGGCTAAACCAATCGCCATCCCAGCGAAAACTTCATAAACCGTTATACCTTTTATAGAGCGCCAAAAAATTGCTCCACATATAAGAGATGCAATAATAAAACGAAATCCAACAAAAAACAGGGGACCACTATAGCGTACCGCAATATGAATGACTAAAAATGTAATACCCCACAATATTGTTGCAGCAAATATTGCCAATTCTGGCTTACTTAATAAAGGATATTTAAGCTGTTTTATATTTGTCATGAAAGGCTTTCTCCTCCAATTTTCCGCACAATTTATGAAACAATAAGCGTTCCAACTCCCTGTTCGGTAAACAGTTCTAGTAAAACAGAATGAGGAGTTTTACCATTTAAAATGACAACACCTTCCACACCATTTTGAAGGGCTTTTATACAAGTCTCTACTTTTGGAATCATGCCTCCTGAAATTGTCCCATTTTTGATAAGTTTCTCTGCTTCAGAAACTGTCAATTCTTTTAAAAGTTGGCCCTGTTTATCCAAAACACCAGGAACATCAGTGAGAAATAAAAGGCGTTTAGCCTCTAATGCACCAGCAATAGCCCCAGCAAAAATATCAGCATTAATATTATAGGTTTTTCCATCGCGTCCTGGAGCCACAGGAGCAAGAACTGGTATCATTTCAGAACATGCTAAAAGATCCAGCAATGTGCGATCAACTTCAATAGGCTCACCAACAAATCCCAAATCTAAAACACGTTCAATATTCGAATCAGGATCAATGACAGTTTTATAAGCCTTTTCGGCAAAAACCATATTGCCGTCCTTACCACATAATCCTATTGCCCATTCACCCTCTGCATTGATGAGAGCGACAATTTCTTTGTTTATGGAACCGGCCAAAACCATTTCAACGACTTCAACGATCCGCTCGTCGGTTACGCGTAAACCGTTTTCAAATCGTGATTCAATCCCCATTTTCATCAAAATTTCAGCAATTTGAGGTCCTCCACCATGAACAACAACAGGGTTAATCCCCGATTGCTTTAATAGAGCAATATCACGCGCAAATGCTCGCCCCAAGGCAGGATCACCCATAGCATGACCGCCATATTTTACCACAACCGTTTCATTTTCGTATTTTTGCATATATGGTAAAGCAGACGATAGAAATGCTGCTTGTTTTTCTAAAACATCTACAGCACCGTTTTTAGCATCATCCATTAATAGAGCCTCCTCATCACTTTTTACCATCTCTTAGTGGAATTTAGGAAAAGTAATAACGAAATGAAACAAGAAAACAACTTCCTCAAAAAACTGACAGCGAAAAATTAAACAAAACAGGCGTACAAAACGTTATTATTTTATGATTTTATGTATAAAATTGAAAAGCAAAGTTCTGAAAAAATTTTAAAGCTATGCCGTACATTCGACTCGTTAGTTTATGCTTATGGATACTTAACAATGAATAAGAATATATACAACCATTGATTTTGTAAGATAAAAACAAAATTTTCTTATAATAATAAAATAATAATAAAATTAACAGATCACCAAGATAAGAAGTAGATTGACTTAGCTCTGTAACCTTATCCAAGCAATTTTTAAGACTATCAAAAATGCCAAAAATAAAATTGGTTATGAGGAATTGATATTTTATTTGAAAAAGATGGATTGTCTAACAGCTTATTTAGCTACTTCTTGATAGGCTACTACCTATTTGACAGTTTTAGTATAGGGCTTTTAAAAAGATATTTTGAGTAAAACAATAAATACAAAAAATGCTAAATGCATAAAGGCAGTTATCATGACACTGGAAATTAGTCACTCAATTGCGTTCTTCTTGTATGGATAAGCCCTTTTTAAAATATCATAGATACTCAAAAATAAGACTTATCCATAAAACTCGTGAAATGTAAAAAACTATCAGCGGCAGGCACTTACTTACCCTAAATTAATCGTTTCTCTCTTTTCTTTTCAAGAAAAAAATGCTTTTCACAGATGAATAAGACTATAGAAAGCTTAATTAAAATAACCTTCCAAAAGTTTTTTCTAATCTATTCTGAGAACATTCACATATTTAACCAGAAATATTTTCAAAAAATTCCTTCATACGTGAAAAAAAGCCATGTGATTGCGGTGAATTCTCATGATTTGAAAGTTTTTCAAATTTTTGCAATAGTTCACGTTGTTCTTGCGTTAATTTTTGTGGTGTCTCAATCGTGATATGGATGTAAAGGTCACCCCTTGCTTGCTGCCGACGCAACATGGGCATACCCTTACCCTTAAGGCGGAATTGACGTCCATTTTGTGTCCCTTCTGGGATCTTAACACGTGCTTTAACACCATCAAGATCGGAAACTTCAAACTCTCCTCCTAAAGCAGCTGTTACCATTGAAATAGGAACGCGACAGTGAAGATCTGCTCCTTCTCGCTGAAAAAACTCATGCGGTTTAACGGAAAGGAAAATATAAAGATCACCATTGGGGCCACCACGAATACCAGCATCACCCTCACCAGAAAGGCGAATACGCGTTCCATCTTCAATACCAGCTGGAACATTCACGCTCAATGAACGTTTTTTCTCTATGCGTCGTGTCCCCTGACATTTTGGGCATGGATCCGTAATAGTTTCACCACGTCCATGACATGAAGGACATGTTCGCTCAATAGAAAAGAAACCTTGTGCAGCACGCACACGACCAGATCCATGACATGTTCCACAAACTTGCGGCTTAGAACCCTTTCTCGCTCCTGATCCTTCACAAACATCGCACGTAACGGAACTGGGAATAGTAATTTCTGCAGTTTTTCCTGAAAATACCTCTTCTAAGGTTATTTCCATATTATAACTCAGATCTGCACCACGTTCGCGACCATCACCACGCTTACGGTGCGCACCTCCCATAATTTCGCCAAAAAAATCTTCAAAAATATCAGCAAATCCACCACCAGCAGCAAAACCTCCAAAGGGATTTGCTCCTCCTTGACTACCGCTATTTTCAAAAGCCGCATGACCAAATCGATCATAAGCAGCACGCTTTTGGGGATCTTTGAGGACTTCGTAGGCTTCGCCAATTTCTTTGAATTTTCGCTCTGCCTCTTTATCCCCGGCGTTGCGATCAGGATGATATTGCATTGCCAACTTACGAAAAGCAGATTTCAACTTTTTATCATCACATTCACGAGTCACGCCAAGAATTTCATAATAGTCAACCTTCATCATGTATTCCTGATAATTTCTCTGTCATCCATCTTATGGATAAGATTGCTTTTAATTTATATTTTTAGCAACAAAGTTGCAACTCACTCAAATAATAAAGCCCAGCCTTATATTTCAAAGGCCGGGTTTATAAATTAATCAACACACATGCTGACACTATTTCTTCTTATCATTAACTTCTTCAAAATCAGCATCAACAACATCATCATTCTTTGCATCTGTTTCAGTGTCAGCGCCCGCTGCTTGTGAGGCTTCATACATAGCCTGTCCAAGCTTCATACTGACTTCAGCTAATTTTTGCATCTTTGTTGTTACTTCTTCAGTATCACTGCCTTCAAGCGCAGATTTCAAATCAGATATTGCTGTTTCAATCTGTCCTTTTTCTTCAGCTGATACTTTATCGCCATATTCACTGAGTGACTTTTCAGTTGAATGAATAAGAGCTTCCGCTTGATTTCTGGCTTCAACACCTTCACGGCGTTTTTTATCCTCAGCTGCATGCTCTTCCGCATCCTGTACCATTTTTTCAATATCAGCATCACTTAAACCACCTGATGCCTGAATACGAATTTGATGCTCTTTACCAGTTCCCTTATCTTTGGCCGAAACATTAACAATACCATTCGCATCAATATCAAAAGTAACTTCAATTTGAGGTATACCACGTGGTGCTGGAGGAATACCAACAAGATCAAATTGAGCCAATAACTTATTATCGCTCGCCATTTCCCGTTCACCTTGGAAAACACGAATGGTCACAGCACTCTGGTTATCATCAGCTGTTGAAAAAACTTGAGATTTTTTTGTTGGGATAGTGGTATTACGCTCAATGAGACGTGTGAAAACACCACCCAAGGTTTCGATCCCCAAGGATAAAGGTGTTACATCTAGAAGCAAAACGTCTTTGACATCGCCTTGCAATACACCCCCTTGAATGGCAGCACCCATTGCAACAACTTCATCAGGATTAACGCCTTTGTGTGGATCCTTACCAAAGAAGCTTTGCACGACTTGCTGAATCTTGGGCATACGTGTCATACCACCCACTAAAACAACTTCGTCAATCTCACCGGCCTTTAATCCAGCATCTTTTAACGCAGCTTTACAAGGCTCGATGGTGCGCTGCACTAAATCGTCAACCAGAGATTCAAATTTTGCCCGAGTCAATTTCATTGTTAAGTGCTTGGGACCTGATTGATCTGCCGTGATAAATGGTAAATTGATTTCTGTTTGCTGTGACGAAGAAAGCTCAATTTTTGCTTTTTCTGCCGCTTCTTTTAAGCGCTGTAAAGCTAATTTATCATTTTTCAGATCTATTCCTTGCTCTTTCTTAAACTCATCGGCAAAATAACCGACCAAGCGCATATCAAAGTCTTCACCCCCTAAAAACGTATCTCCATTGGTTGATTTAACTTCAAAAACGCCATCTCCAATTTCAAGTACTGAAATATCAAATGTACCACCACCAAGGTCGTAAACAGCAATTGTCTTTCCGTCTTTTTTGTCCAAACCATAAGCTAAAGCAGCAGCAGTGGGCTCATTAATAATCCGTAAAACTTCAAGTCCAGCAATTTTACCCGCATCTTTAGTCGCTTGACGTTGCGCATCATTAAAATAAGCAGGAACAGTAATAACCGCTTGTTCAACTTTTTCACCCAGATAAGATTCTGCTGTTTCCTTCATCTTTTGCAAAATCATAGCTGAAATTTGCGATGGAGAATATTTCTTACCCGCTTCTTCAACCCATGCATCACCATTGTCACCTTTAACAATTTTATAAGGCACAAGTGCTTTATCTTTTTCAACCATAGGATCATCAAAACGACGCCCTATCAAACGTTTAACTGCAAAAACTGTCCCTTCGGGATTTGTTACCGCCTGCCGTTTAGCAGGCTGTCCAACAAGCCGCTCTCCCCCATCAGTAAAGGCAACAACGGAAGGTGTTGTTCGTGCTCCTTCTGAGTTCTCGATAACCTTTGCGTTTTTGCCATCCATAACAGCCACACAAGAGTTCGTTGTCCCCAAATCAATACCAATTACTTTTGCCATATTATAATCTCCATTCAGCAAGCTACCTCAACCTTCATAAAGCATCTTTTTAAGACAGCTCCTCATAACACTCAAAGCCCATACATTGCTTCAAGCAACATAAAATAATAAAAAATTGCAAGTCGCAATAAGCCTTGCTGCCTCGTATATAAGAACAGGCTTTTATTGCTACAAGAGAATAATGAGAGAAACATCTCCAAAATAAAAAATTTATTTTAAAATAGGCGCTTTAATGACCCATAAATACCATATTTATGAGAAACTTGAGATCATAATATATTTTTCTTGCAATTCTCAATAAATATATCTTTCTATAAAAATTAAAAAAACAAAAGAGTGATTGCACTCTCGCTCTTGATCTTCTCATCATTAATAAAATGATACTCACGTAAAAGCTTTTTAAAAGGCGAATAATTTATATCACGAATATTATAAATTTTCCTTGGACTAAAATAGTCATCATATCTAATGCTCATATCAGTAGAGGTATTATCTATCGATCTCCTTTCAAAAATTCTCCTTTTAACGGTCTCATTGTTTACTGCTATTTGAAAGATGTGTTTTAAACTCACCTAAAGCGTTTTTTCTTAACGGTATAATTTTGAACTTGAAAATATATAAAAATGCCTCTGTATAAATGCTTTAAAATACCAAGAGCTTTCGTAATATTAAAAATTGGTAAAGTAGTTGATGATTGCTCTGTGTTATATATTTATTAAGTAAAATAGTAGTGCATCATAGATTTTATACCATTTACAAACACTATTATGAGATGAACACGGAAGCGTTAAGAGGTGTGTTGTCATTGTAAACCTTATTGTCTTCCTTTAAAATCAAAGAATTCTATGATTTTTATTCTCATATTCAAATCAATTTCATTTTAGCATTTCTTTCTTTTATTTTAAATAAAAGCTCTGCTAAAATGAAAAGTTATTCAAAGTGTGAATCTTATGAAGGAGGGTAAATCAATGATGACATCTATTATTAAGAAAATAACAAATCTTATCTTTAAGAATATAATAAATACACAATATCCATACAAAAAGGTTATCATAAATATCGTGTGTGCTCTTCTCTTTGCTGGTATAACCCTGCCTGCAGGTGCTCAGCAATATCAACTTGGCGACATAGAAATTCTCAATCCTTGGACACGCGAAACACTTAGAGGTATAAGAGTTGGTAGCGGTTATCTCTACATTATTAATCACAGTAATACCCCAGACCGTTTGGTTTCTATTTCCACAAACGGAGTAAAAAAAACAGAGATACACTCCATGGCTGTCGTTAATGATATTATGAAAATGGAAAAAATGCACAATGGCATTGAAATTCCGGGAAATGGCGAAATCACGCTTAAGCCTGGCGGTGATCATATTATGTTTATGGGGCTTTCACAACCATTCAAGTTAGGTGATAAAATTAGCGCAAAATTGACATTTGAGAAAGCAGGAACGATTGATGTTGATTTCTCTGTAAACGCTATGAAAGCACCATCACCTTCTAAATCCTCTCCTAGCCACTAAGCTCCTTTTTTATAATACACACTCTTAAAATGAAGAAGCGTGAAATTTTTGTACGCTTCTTTATTTTTTGTTTAATGCCATCAGTAAAAAATTCTCCCCTTTGATGAATTAACTATGGTCAATTTCAGGAATACGTAAAACTTGTCCAGGATAAATTTTATCGGGAGATTTTAGCATTGGCTTATTGGCTTCAAAAATAAACGTGTTTTTATTACCTTGCCCTTTTCCATAAACCTCTTCAGCAATTTTCCAAAGATTATCACCAGATTTAACCTCATAAAAGCGAGAAGGTTTTCTGGGCGTTGTATCTATAACCTTTAATTGATCAACATCTACAGAAGAGATACCTTGTGAATTGCCAACAACCAGCAATGCTTTTTCAAGTGTTTCCCTGTCTGGAACTTCACCACTTAAAATAGCTTTACCGTCTTCAACTTGAATATTTACTTTTTCTGTACCGAGTTGAAAATGATCAAATGCTGTCTTAAAATCTTTTTCTTTTGGTTCATGGTCCCCAATACCTAACTTTTCCCCTACAGTTTTAATAAAATTAAAAAATCCCATTACAACCTCCTTTCGTGTAGCAGAAACAAATTTTTGTGCATATATTGCCACATTCTTTTCTTTGCTCTTAAAACACATAGGCATATTTTCTAAACTTCAACAATCAAAACTATACCTGTTCAATTATGGGACAAATACAATAATCAACTTGGTAATAAACCTTGATAAAAAAAGCCTTTATGAAAATTTTCTCTCAAACGAAGGGATCTTAATAGACGTAGAAACATTATAAATTATGAAAGCAAAACAAGATTTTACAGTAATGACAAAAGGTTTTTTACTTTGCTACAATTTGTATCATATTTGTTTTGCAAAAAAAATATGAACTCCCATATAAATAAGTGTGGGTAATTTGCTACCACAGCAATAGAAAGGTCTAAGAAACCATGAAAGATACACCAACAATCACACAAACGATTGTACTTGTTGATGATGATCGCAATATTTTGACGTCTTTATCTTTTGCGCTTGAGACAGAAGGCTATCGAGTTGAAAGCTATACAGATGGAGCATCCGCACTCAAGGGTCTTACACTTCACCCTCCACACTTAGCTATTTTTGATATTAAAATGCCCCGAATGGATGGGATGGAACTCTTGCGTCGTTTACGTCAAAAATCTGATCTTCCAGTTATTTTTCTTACCTCTAAAGATGATGAAATTGATGAATTATTTGGTCTCAAAATGGGAGCTGATGATTTTATTACTAAACCTTTCTCCCAACGTCTTCTCATTGAACGCGTGAAAGCTATTTTGCGCCGTTCTAATGCACGTAACCAACCACTTTCTACAGGAACTTCTTCCACCTCTTCTCTCAAACGTGGAGATCTTGTGATGGATCAAGAACGCCACACCTGTACATGGAAAGATAAACCTGTTATTTTAACCGTTACGGAGTTTTTGATTCTGCAAACCTTAGCACAAAGACCAGGAGTTGTAAAAAGTCGTGATGCTTTAATGGATGCTGCCTATAGTGATCAAGTCTACGTAGATGATCGCACCATTGATAGTCACATTAAACGTCTGCGTAAAAAGTTTAAACAAGTGGATGATGATTTTGCAATGATTGAAACACTTTATGGTGTAGGTTATCGTTTCCACGAGGTATAAAACTACTTTGTCGCAAAAATTTGAACGGCAATCAAATCGATGACAGACAATTCTCAACTGGAAACTTTACAAAAAACAACCGTTAATGGTACATCCTCAACGCCATTTCTTATGTTTGCCCGTTTGCATCTCCGAACACAACGTCTCTTTAGACAATTGCTTTTTTCCAGCCTCACACGTCGCATTGTTATATTAAACATTGCTGCCCTTGCCATTTTAGTTACAGGCATTTTATACCTTAACCAATTTCGCGATGGTTTAATTGAAGCAAAAATTAAAAGTTTATGTACCCAAGGAAAAATTATTGCTGGGGCTATTGCTGCTTCTGCAACAGTAGATACAAATTCTATCCTCATTGATCCCCAAAAACTCTTAGAGTTACAGACTGGTGAAAGCGTTACACCCGCCCCTCAATCAACCGATTCTTGGGATTTCCCTATTAACCCTGAGCAAGTTGCCCCTCTTTTACGGCGTCTCATCACACCTAAAACGACAAGAGCACGTATCTATGATCGTGATGCTACTCTCCTTCTTGATTCGCGCGTTCTTTATTCTAGTGGAGAAGTTTTTAGTTATGATTTACCCCCACTTAAAACAGAACAAAGCATGTGGGATCGCCTTACTTCATGGTATTCAAGCACATTTTATGGCAAAGGTATTGCTCTTGACAGAGAACAAACAAAAACCAGTGGTATTGCTTATCCAGAAGTGTACCGCGCATTAAACGGATCTCTTGCTACGGCTAAAAGACGCAACAGACAAGGTCAATTAATTGTTTCTGTTGCCGTTCCTGTGCAACGCTATCGCGCAGTGGTTGGAGCTCTTCTTCTTTCAACCACTGGTTCTGATATTGATAACATTGTAAAAGGTGAAAGACTGGTTATCTTTAAAGTTTTTGCCGTTGTAGGCAGCGTACTTTTGGTTCTTTCTCTCTTTTTGGCCCATACGATTGCCCATCCATTAAGTAAATTATCTGCCTCGGCTAATCGAGTGCGTAATGGCAATAATCAGCGTGTAGAAATTCCTGATTTTTCAATGCGTGAAGATGAAATTGGTCACCTTTCAACCTCTATTCGTGATATGACTAATGCCCTTTATATGCGTATTGAAGCCATTGAACGCTTTGCTGCTGATGTAAGCCACGAATTAAAAAACCCTCTCACCTCCCTACGCAGTGCTGTTGAAACGCTCCCCTTGGCTAAAAATGAAGAAGCACAAGAGAAATTGCTTGAAATTATTCAACATGATGTGCACCGTCTTGATCGGTTGATTACAGATATTTCTGATGCATCGCGGCTCGATGCAGAGCTTGCACGAGAAACCGCAGAGATTGTTGATATGACACCGCTTTTGGAAAGTCTTGTTCATGCTGTTCAGGAAGTGTATCGTAATACGCAAACCATTGACATAAGCCTTAATATTGTCCCACGTCCTCATGGAAAAGCCTATCTTGTATTGGGACATGAACTCCGTTTAGGGCAAGTGATTTCAAACCTTCTTGAAAATGCACGTTCTTTTATTCCTCGGAATCGTGGCAAAATTTGCATTACTATGAAAAGTCATGCTTCAACCCTTATTTTAACCATTGAAGATAATGGCCCAGGTATTCGTTCAGAAAATATTGAACGCATTTTTGAGCGTTTTTATACAGATCGACCAAACGAAGATGCTTTTGGACAAAACTCTGGACTTGGCCTTTCTATTAGTCGGCAAATCATCGAGGCTCATAATGGGACAATTACAGCCGAAAATATTATTGATCCTACACTTGGAAAGTGTAAAACTGGTGCACGTTTTATTATTATGCTTCCCCTCGCTAAATAAATCTTTTATCCAAAGTAAAAGACATGAAAACAAAATGTGAAATACTCCACGCAAATTGCCTTCAATTAGGCGGCAAGGGGCTGTTAATTATAGGTCCATCGGGATCAGGAAAATCAACCCTTACCCTTTCTTTGCTCGACCGTGCTGAGTGGTCAAAACGTGAAGCGAAGCTTATTAGTGATGATTATACAATGTTGCGTGCGGAAAATGGAAAGCTTCACGGATACACTCCTGATAATTTAGAGGGCGGTATCGAGATTCGTGGCGTTGGTCTTTATATGATAGAATTTGAAAAGCACACAACTATCGATTGTGTTATTTTTCTCGGTCCGGAATATGAACGTTTTTCCACAAATAAAACTTTTCAATTTGAAAATTTGCACATTCCTCTTTTAAAACTTCCCTCTCTTCGTGAAGCCGATTGTACAGCCATTTGTCAAGCTATTGAAGCATTTTTGTTTAGAAAAATATGGCAAAAATCTGTCTAATTTTTTTCTAAAGATAAAAAAATCACTATTTTTGCCTTTTTTTTGCAAATTTTTCTTGGCAGCAAGACAAAGCCTTGTAAAATGTGTTTCCCACCAATATGGTCGGATCTTATTAGTTAACAGGAGTTTGCGTAAATGATTGGACTCGTGCTTGTAACGCACGGTGAGCTGGCTGTCGAATTTTTACATGCCGTGGAACATGTTGTTGGAGTACAAGAAAAGTTCGCAACAATATGCGTTTATCCCGATGACGATATAGATCAGCGCCGAGGTGATGTTATAGCCGCAGTAACCGATACAGATACGGATCATGGCGTAATCATATTAACAGATGTGTTCGGTGGAACACCATCGAATATAGCTGTTCCTGCTATTGAAAAAGGACGCGTTGAAATGATTGCGGGTGTTAATTTGCCCATGCTTATTAAACTGATTTCTATTCGCAAATGTCCTGATATTTCATTATCAGACGCGTTAAGAATAGCACAAGAAGCAGGGCGTAAATATATTAATGTACCAAGTATGATTTTATAGCGGATAATAAAATACCAATGTTTTCCAAAGATACCCTCCCATGTATAAGTCGTCATTTCAATATCTGTAATAAACGTGGCTTGCATGCACGTGCTTCTGCAAAATTTGTACAAACTGTTGACAATTTTAATGTTACTGTTGAAGTTGAAAAGGATGGAAAAATCGTTGGTGGATCATCAATTATGGGACTTATGATGCTAGCGGCTTCATCCGGTTGCAACCTCACCATTCGTGTTTCAGGACCAGAAGCAACAGATGCTCTTAATGCTCTTGAAAAGCTTATCAATAACAACTTTGGAGAAGAAAACTAGCGCTTTCTCACCATAAATAAGGATGATGATTCTTAGAAAATAGGAACTTTCCATCATTATTTTGAATTTTAATTTCTCTTCCCACTTTTATACCAATATTCATATCCATTATGGATTGGCATAATTATCATAAATGTAAAAGCTTATAGTAATTTTATTATACTGGAGTTTTTCCTTCCTTTCCTAACATTATTTGATCAATTTGAATAGTTTTGCGTATTACGGCTATTACCCGACTTAATCGTATAATTAAATCTTTACAGAAAAAGAGAACTCTTCACCTTGTATTAGAATATGCTTTATTTTAAGCTAAAGATAGATGTCAAAATAATTTAGCACATCAAAAATCTATCAACTTTTCTTATTTTCTGCTAAATTTGTAGTCTTTATAATACACAAGGAATCTTCCATTGCACATCATTGTGATACAGCTCATGAAAACGCAATTCTTATCGATATCATAACCATTTTTTAAAACGAATAAGCTTTGTACGCTCATAATTATAGTAAGCATTTTTTAGACATTCTTTTTCAATACTATTGCCTTATTTTCTATGGTACATGCCTCGCCCTTATTATCTATATTGTGTTTGGAATAGCATCTTTCATTATAAGGAGATAATATTATGGGTCGTCTATTTAGTGCCCTTCAGATTCCTCAACAAACAACACAACAACTTGTATCGTTGCAAAATGGCTTACCAAAAGCGCAATGGATCAACCCGCAAAATTTTCACGTCACCTTATCTTTTTTCGGTGAAGTTGAAAGTGCTACCGCAGATGCACTTATGCACGCCTTTGATACAATAAAGCTCTCTCCTTTTATGCTACAAATAGATGGTTTTGAAGTTTTTGGTTCAGAAAATGCTCCCCATTCTCTTGTAGTTCGCATTGAACCTTGTGAAAAGCTTAATCTTTTACATGAAAAGATGCAATATATCCGGAATAAATTAGAGTTAAAGCCTGATGAAAGACAATTTATTCCGCATATTACTCTTGCACGAATATTTGATATCAATCTTGAAGATCTTTCTTCTTATCTATCTTTTCAAGATGATTTTTTTATCCCTCCTTTTGAGGTCGATCACTTTGTTTTATTTTCATCGTCATCTCCCTCAAGCGAGGCCGTGTATCTTATAAAAGGAAGTTGGGCACTTCAAAGATAAAAGGGTGTTTATAACACCCTTTAAAAACTCTTTGAGAAAAGACCTCATATATGTGTAATTGCAGGGAATACTGCATTTTATGTTGGAGATTTATTATTGATGTGTTTTAAGCAGAATCAGTTTCAACAGAAGCTTCTTTTGCTCCTCCTTTGGCTACACCCACTATAGCTGGACGTAACACCCTTTCCCCGATAATATAGCCTGCCTGAACAACTTGTTGAACAGTATTATCTGGAACATCGGCATTAGGAATTTCAAACATCGCTTGATGAAAATGAGGATCAAATTTTTGCCCCTCTGGATGGATTTTTTGCACCCCATGACGTTCTAATGCTGCCATCATGGCACGTTCAGTCATTTCAACACCTTCTGCCAATGATTTCAAACCAGCATCACTTTCCCGCGCCCCTTCTGGAATAGCTTCCAAAGCACGATTGAGATTGTCAGAAACCGATAACATATCCCGTGCAAAATTAGCAATGGAGTAAGCCTTTGCATCCGCCACATCTCGCATAGTACGGCGTCGAAGATTTTCCATATCTGCAACAAGACGTAAAAGCTGATCTTTCAGTTCTTTATTTTCATCCTGCAAAGACGCTAAAAGATCACTAACCTCATTGCTTTCTTTTTCAACGTCTTCGTGTTCCTCTGTTTTATGTGTTTTTAAAAATTCATCGGCTGCCTGTTTAAGTGTATTACGATCAGCTGGATTTTTTAAATCACAATTTTCAAATGAAGCGTCAGTAAATTTGTTTTTTTCATCAGACATAAAAATTTTATTCCTTCATAAGATTCGTTATTCTCGATATCGAAATTCTACAGACAAAAATCAAGGGGTATCGATGTATATAATACAATGAGCTTTTATAGTACAAATACTTACCTGCATCGTTTTAACGCAATAACTGTGACACAAGTTGAGCTGTATAATCAACCATGGGCACAATCCTTGCATAATTAAGCCGTGTAGGACCAATAACGCCTAAAGCACCAATGACTCTTTGTTGTGAATCACGATAAGGCGCTACAACTAAAGAAGAACCAGAAAGTGAAAATAACTTATTTTCTGAACCAATAAAAATTCGAACCCCAGAACCTTCATCCGTTAAATCGAGAAGCTGTGCCATACTCTCACGCGTTTCAAGATCATCAAACAAATGGCGTAATCGTTCTAAATCTTCTTCTGCTTTCACATCTTCAAGTAAATTGCTACGCCCGCGAACAATGAGGTGTATTTTATGATCAGCACCTTCTCCTCCCCAAAGAGCTAATCCCGTTTCAACAAGATGATGCGATAAATCATCAAGTGCAGCCCGTGTTTCTGAGCATAAACGTGCAATTTCCTCTTTAGCTTCACTCAATGTTCGCCCCTGAATATGAGCATTGAGAAAATTCGTTGCCTCCGTCAGTTGTGCATGAGTAACCCCTTCTGGCAAATGAACAATACGATTTTCAACTTCACCTTGTTGAGTCACCAAAACGGCAAGAGCGTGCTCCCTATCAAGGCGCACAAATTCAATATGTTTCAATGTTCCTTCTTGTTTTGTTGCTAAAACAAGCCCTGCCCCACGTGAAAGATCTGAAAGAACTCGGCTTGCTTGAACAAGAAAATGTTCAACCGATTGTGCATGACCAGCCTCTTTGACTTGCATTTCAATATTTTCTCGCTCTTCGTTTGGCAAATCACCCGCTTCCATAAATGCATCTACAAAAAAGCGTAAACCTGATTGTGTCGGCATTCGACCCGCAGAAACATGTGGTGCATAAATCAAACCGAGATGTTCAAGATCACTCATCACATTGCGAATCGTCGCAGGTGATAATGTCTGTCGTAAAAGCCGTGAAAGATTGCGTGACCCTACAGGTTCACCATCATTAAGATAAGCTTCAACAATATGGCGAAAAATATCACGTGAACGTTCATCAAGATATTTTAGTTCATTATCAATAGTTTTGTGCTTCATCACAATTGTTTCACTACTTTTAAAATCCTCATCTCTTATATAAGTTTTGCCAAGGTTTGGTCAAATAGTCTAAAGTAGTATAAAAGCATATTATCCTATTGAGCCGTAAAATGCTACCTTTCAGAATGATGATTGATAAATTACGCAGGAGGTATTTTTTGTTAGAGTGTGTGAAAAATATTTAAGATAAGAGTTGATCTATAAAGTGGTCTGCTGTAGGGACTTGCCAAGAGAATTTGACTAAGAGAATCTGGATTGTTTAAAAACCGCTATAAGTAGAAAATTTCACCTTTTAGAGCAAGCCGGAAATTGGAAATTTACTATAAAAGTGCTATCATCAAAAAGACATGCCTTTCATATTTTTGCAAGGTTATCTTTGTACAAGATAAAAAATTTTGTTGGAATAAAATATCATAAAACGTGTAAAATAATCATATCATGTAAAATCAAGCAGAATGTGTGTATATGAGTATTTAAGCTGGTTTTTAGCACAAAAATAGTTCCCCTTTCATTTTTGGAGAAATCTATATGAGAAGCATAGCAGATAAAAAACTTGTCATTGCTACACATAACACCGGCAAACTGCATGAAATCACTACTTTAATTACGCCTTTCGATTTAATAATACAATCGGCAAAAGAACTGGGCTTGCCAGAACCAAAAGAAACGGGAAAAACATTTGAAGAAAATGCTTATATTAAGGCTTTTTCAGCAGCAAAAAAGACAGGACTTCCTGCCCTTTCTGATGATTCAGGCTTAGAGGTAGATGCATTGGAGGGTGCGCCAGGCGTTTATACCGCTGATTGGGCAATTCAAGCCGATGGCACACGTAATTTTCCAAAAGCTATGAAAAAAATAGAAAATGAACTCCAAAAAGTCGGAGCGCGAGAAAAAAGCCAACGAAAATGCCGTTTTATATCCGTCATTTGCATTGCATGGCCTGATGCTCATGCAGATTACTTCCGCGGATGCGTTGAAGGAACATTCTTTTGGCCTCCACGGGGCGACAAAGGCTTTGGTTTTGATCCTATTTTTTTACCAGATGGATATGAAAATACCTTTGGAGAAATGTCAACAGAGCAAAAACACAACTGGAAATGTAATGATATTCCCCCTCTTTCACATCGCGCACGTGCTTTCAAACTTTTGGCAGAAAACCTTTTAGCATTCTCATGAATGAACCTTTTGGCATTTACATTCATTGGCCCTTTTGTGCAGCTAAATGTCCTTATTGTGACTTTAATTCGCATGTTCGCATCCATGGTGTTGATCAACCACGTTTTGTCACCGCCTTTAAGCGCGAAATAGAAACGCAATACCACAAAATAGGCCCACGCCATATTACAAGTATTTTTATTGGTGGGGGAACTCCTTCTCTTATGGAGCCGCGAACTGTCGATGCCCTATTGCAAGCACTTGCAAAAAAATGGGTAGTCGATGATAAAGTTGAAATTACATTAGAAGCTAATCCATCCAGTGTGGAGGTAGAACGCTTTCGTGGATACCGTGCAGCAGGTGTTAATCGTTTATCTCTAGGGATACAAGCGCTCAATGATAAAGCATTGCGCAAACTTGGCCGACTCCATAATGTGGAACAAGCTCTTTGTGCCATTGCTTTAGCACGGCAAATTTTTCCACGTTTATCCTTTGATCTCATTTATGCCCGCCCCGAACAAACCCTTGAACAATGGAAATCTGAACTTGTACAAGCAATTGATTTGGCAGCGGACCATCTTTCTCTTTATCAATTGACGATCGAAGAAGGAACTGCCTTTAAACGGCTTCATGATGCAGGAAGACTTATCCTTCCCCCATCAGAGCTAGCAGCAGATCTGTATCATCTTACCCAAGAAATAACAGCACTGCATGGACTTCCCGCCTATGAAATCTCAAACCATGCAATACCCGGTGCTGAATCAGCACACAATCTTCTTTACTGGCGTTATCACCAATATGCAGGCTTTGGTCCAGGAGCACATGGACGTTTCATTGAGCACGCACCGAATCATTCCTCTGCCTGTTCAAAAACATTGTCATCACATCTTGAAAACCGCGAACGTTATGTCACAATAAATGAAAAGCATCCCGAACAGTGGCTTAATTTGGTAGAAACAACAGGACATGGCTGTATTGAAACGGAACATTTAACCACTGAACAACAGGCAAATGAAATGCTCCTTATGGGATTACGCCTTTGCGAAGGCTTAGAACTTATACGCTATGAAACCTTAAGCCCTAAACGCATCCCAATGGAAAAACTGATCGATTTACAACACCAAGAATTGATAGAAATGGTGGATAACCAACGCTTAAAAGCGACAACCAAAGGACGTATTGTTCTTGATCACATCATCAGCCAACTCGCAAACTAAAGTTTTTATAACAACATACTTATTTTAATCATAATTATCATTTTTCCTAGCAAAGGCGAGATTAGAATATCGTGAGATTCTCTCATTTCAAAACTATTTATAGTAAATTAGTTACCACCATTTGCTTACACCTTAAAAGTAGAGAAGCGTATGGATAAAAGCTATAAAAAAGAAGTAAAAAGGACTCTTATGAACACCCTTAAGTACTAAAAGCTATCGCAATATTTTGAGCTAGAAAGTGTATGGTGGTCTAACTTTCTTTTTCATAAACGTAAAGATGGTGAGGCACTGTAGACTTTATACATTTCACGGAAAATTTTATATTACACTATTCATAAGCACCGTAGTTGCACGAATGTGACAAATATTGAGAAAATTTCTTTAAAACAAGTATGTGAATGCATAATACGATAATGTATTGTTTTTTATGAAATCGTAGCACCATTTAAAGGACCAGAGAAATAAGCATGAAACCATGCATTAAGCTCTGATTATTTAAAAAGATATTACTCTAGATACTTTTGAAAATCGTAAAACCGAATAAAAAAGGAGAGTAAAAAAGCACGTTGATTTTCACCTTTATACCTTTATGTTTTCCCTCAATGAGGTTGTGGTTGTATGTCTGTTTCAGAGATTACAAAGAATAGATATACACAATACTTTTATCCTATTCTGGCATATAAAAGCTGTTGTCGCAAAAAATACTGAACCAATATTTATTTGAGATACGCGGCTGTATGATTGGTATTGATTTATAGGTCACAGGAAAATCATGAACTTTATTAAACAAACAATGCACTTAAATGGCAAATATACCAGATATGAATCGAGATTGCTTTGTTAGCGAGCGAAATGATAGTAATCCCATATGATCTTACTTGCGTACATGCTTATGAGTGTCTGTACGCGTCCTTTAAGGTTATTTTATTAAAAAATTGAGAATAACACTAGGAAAATCCTTGTCTAAAGAGGTCAACGTGCTGCTACAAAAGAATTTCTGTGTATCTTTATCATAACCAATATTAAAGCTGATTAAATAAGCTCACCTTCTATCTCGTAATGATTTTGCAATGGAAGTTTTTGGGGACAAAAAAGAAGGGGAAAATATATGAAATAAAACAAACTTAAAGCGCATCTCTATGGGCTTTACTCTAAGAGAGGCTAATTGAAACAAGAAGTGCCTTTTATGAGAGTGCAGAAACCATATTAAGGCATGAGCTGTGAATGAGCGCATTTATGCTGTACGAATTTTTTACAATAGCAACATGTTTTTGTGTGTCTTTATGGCTTCAACCTGTCATCACACAATTATGATATAAATATTCACTGTTTTCCATATATGATTGCGTATTGACTTCCTTTCTACACTTTAAAGAACGAATATTTTTAATCCAATATGGACTGTAAACAGTTCTGCTTCTTAAAGCAGGTCCCACTTGGCTTTCCAATTATGTAATTCACTTAACGAAAGACTCTACAGGCAAGAATCACAACTTAAGAATATTCATCACTTATTCTAAACCCACTTAATATATTAAGTCTTACGTGTCTCATATTACCACACCTCAAATGGCAATATCTTATGGCACAACAAGATAAAGGTATTTTTGAACCAGCAATCATTTCTTCATGCAAAAAAATCAACAATAAAACGCTCATAAATAGTAGTAAGCGTTTCCACTGCATCAAGGGCTACACACTCATCTACCATATGCATCGTTTGCCCTGGTAAGCCAAATTCAACCACTGGGCAATAATCTTTAATAAACCGCGCATCCGAAGTCCCCCCCGAAGTTGAACATTCTGGTATATTCCCTGTCACACCTTCAATAGCATTGGATAAAGTTTTAACGAGTTTATCATTTTTGGTCAAAAAAACATCTCCCAAACTTGGAATCCATTCAAGCTGATAGTAGGGTAATTGATCATTCTTATTTTTTGGCTGCACCAAAGCAAGGCGTTTTTCAATTTCTGTCATAAGCGTTTCTTTTGTCCAAAGATCATTGTAGCGTATATTAAAACGGATTGTTGTTTGCGCTGGAATAACGTTCACCGCGGGATTCCCCGTATCGATGGTTGTTAGCTCTAAATTACTGGGTTGAAAATTTTCTGTACCTTGATCTAAGGCTTTTAGTGTCAATGCTTGAATAAGCTTATTTACTAAAGGCAATGGATTGGCTGCCCGCTCAGGAAAAGCAACATGACCTTGGCGACCTCTCACGGTAATGATACCAGAAATCGATCCGCGGCGACCAATTTTGATGACATCCCCAACAGTTTTTACGCTTGTTGGTTCTCCGACAAGAGCTGCAGTCCATTTTTCCCCTTTTTGCTCTGCCCATTTCAGAAGTTTTACCGTACCATTAAGTGCAGGACCTTCTTCGTCACCAGTGATCAAAAGGCTTATTGTTCCTTTAATAGACTGTTTTTCTAGAACTCGAGCCAACGCCGCAATAAAACAAGCGATTCCGCCCTTCATATCAACAGCACCCCGCCCATATAATTTTCCCTGATCTATGACAGCTTCAAAAGGTGAATAGGTCCATTCATCCAATGCGCCTGGTGGTACGACATCTGTATGACCTGCAAACATAAGATGGGGTCCTTCATTTCCCATTTTTGCATAAAGATTTTCAACATTATCTGTATTTTTATCCGTAAAAATAGGGCGCTCAACATGAAATCCCATTTTTTTCAAAAATTGTTCCAAAGTTGATAAAGCCCCTGCTTCATGAGGTGTAACAGAAGGACAACGGATAAGTCTTTGTAATAGCTGAAGTGGATCTGTAAGAACAGGCATAAGCTCCCCTTCCCATTTTTTTATAAGTTATCGGAACTTAAGGTTATTACGCTGAATTACAAAAAAGATAAAGCAAAAACATTGAAGACACTCAGCAAACCAAGCAGGGGAGAACAATCGTGCTGAGAGCTTCAATGGCTTCCTCATTATGCATGAGCAAGTACACACACAACAAAACACTCGACAAAAAGTTCCGTTAAATATTGCCTTCATTGGAAAGCTTTTTACGCCTTTAAATTATATGAATCAAAATTAATTGCGTGCAATCTATGAGCATTTTCCTTCAACCAAGCACGATACGTTTTACTATCAGGACATAGTTCTTCACAAAGAGCCCAAAATCTTGGACCGTGATTCATTTCAACAAGATGAGCAACCTCATGAGCAACAACATATTCCACAACTTCTTTTGGTGCCATAACAAGGCGCCAAGAAAAAGAAAGACGCTTATCTATTGAACAAGACCCCCAACGACTTCTCGTATCTTTATAACAAATTGATTTGACTTTACGCTCTACTTTATGGGCATAATGTGCCACCAAAGGTGTTATAATACGTGCTGCTTGTTTTTTCAAAACGTCAGCAACACGCCTTGGCAAATATTCTAATTGACCATAAACGATAATTTGAGGGTCTTGTTCTGCATCTCCTGCAATAATTTCCGTCACCCCACGTCCTTCTCTATGCTTTATGGAATGGCAAACACCCAATAAAGGAATCGTTGCCCCCTCTTTGAGATAAGCATTTTCATGAGAGATTTGTACACGAGCAAGACGTGCCTCAATCCAAGACCGATGCTTTTCAATAAAACTTTGAATCGTACAGAGACTTATCGCTGGTGGTGTTGTTACACAAATCCTCCGTCCGCTCGCATCAATACGTAAGGTAAGACGGCGCGCGCACTTATTTTCCCGCACCCGTACAGGTACAGAGCGATCAGAAAAAATAAAATGCTGTTTAGAAATGCTCATATATTTTTATCTTCATCAATAAATGTACCCCTTATTTTGCATTAATCTGATTAATAAAAGATCTCAATACCGTTTCGAGGCAATCTAAATCTTGCGGACGAGAAAAGCGATGACCTGCATCACGAACAAGTGTCAATGTTACATCATGGAGAGGTAAATGATCAAGTAAAGTCAATGTATGCTGATAGGGAATATCTTCATCTTCCATCCCTTGTAAAATATGGACTGGACACCCAACATCAATGCATCCTTTCATAACACAATTTTCGCGTCCATCTTCAATCAATGTTTTTGTAAAGGGCATTGGCTCTGTATCATCAACTGCAGGTCGTTCAATATAGCCTTTTTCCTCCAAAATCTTCCATTCTTCTGGGCCTAATTTTGGTTCCACCAATGTTTGTGTAAAATCAGGTGCTGGAGCAATCAATATCATGCCAGCAAGCTTCTTATTTTTCTGTGCTAGCATCATAGCAAGCTTTAGCGCAATCCACCCGCCCATAGAGGTGCCAATCAAAATTTGTGGCCCCTCACAATAATTTTCAAAAACCGCTAAACTTTCTTTAACCCAGCGTGAAATCGTTCCTTGAAAAAAATCACCTTCAGATTCTCCATGTCCAGAGTAATCAAAACGTAAGCAGGACAAATCATTCTTCTGAGCAAAACTATCAACCAACATCGCCTTATCCCCTGACATATCGGACAGATAGCCATGAAGCCAAACTAAACCTAGAGAATGGCTGCCTTTGCGATAACGTACTGCAAGTGCGGTGTTCTCAAACGAAAAAAACTGACAAGGAATATTTTGATCCATGATTCTTTATCCTCCATAAAACAATTCCTTTAAATTAAGAGAAAAACTTTTATAATCTAAATCATTCCCAAAAGTAATAAATCAAATAATGAAAAAGACACGAATTATAGTTGTTTTTAGGTGCATAATTGTATATTAAATTAACTGTAGTTGAATCAAAATTAAGGAGCATAAACCATTCGTAAACCGTTTAAAATGACACCTACCCAAAAAGACGGACCACGTTCAAATCAGGATATCCGAGTACCTCATGTTCAGCTTATTAATGATGAGGGACAACATCAGGGGGTTGTTGCGATACAAGAAGCTCTTGCTATGGCTGCAGATGCGGGGCTTGATTTGGTTGAGATTGTACCAAATGCGGAGCCACCCGTATGTAAAATCATCGATTTGGGCAAATTAAAATATCAAACCCAAAAAAAAGCTGCTGAAACACGTAAGAAGCAAAAAGTCATCGAAATCAAAGAGATTAAGATGCGCCCAAATGTTGATGTCCATGATTATGGAGTCAAACTCAAGGCTGTTCATCGCTTTATTGATCATGGTGATAAAGTAAAGATTACTTTGCGTTTTCGTGGTCGTGAGATGGCTCACCAAGATCTTGGATTAAAGCTTCTTCAGCGTGTGAAAGAAGATACAAGTGAAATTGCCAAAATTGAATTGGAGCCAAAGCTTGAAGGCCGGCAAATGATGATGGTGATAGCACCTAAATAGTTTTGCATTAGAATAATATTTGCATGCAACTCATCAAAATAGGCGTATGGCATTATTTAGAAGCACCACATAGAGTTTTTGTGGTGCTTTTAAGGTTTTATAAATGTGTATAAATCCTTTTAAGAGTTTAATAATGCTTTATCGATTTATAAGAAGAATTCGTTATTTTGCATATTAAATGAGAAAGCTCAAACATCGTAAGGTCTTCTTATTTCAAGCTCTCTTATCATGCAATGCGGCAAAATTGTTTGCTTACACATCACAAACGGAGATGATACATAAAAATTATTAAAGGAGATGATACATAAAAATTATTAAAAAAGCAGAAATGTTTTTTGTGAGCTATTTCAAGTGCCAAAGGCTATCACAATATGGAAATTGGTAAATACAATGGTGAAACTCGCCGTTACCTTTTATTGAAAATTAAAAATAATGATGAACAACGAATTTTCACTATACCTTTTACAGAAACTTTGCACTACATTTTTCACTCTCGCCGTCGTGAAATTGATGTGATGAACCTTGAAAGAAAAGGCTATTTTTGTAAAAAAGATTAAGGGGCTTTTTAATTAAGAATGTTTCAATCTTGCATAAAATAATGAGAGAATATGGAAGCAATTCATGGCTAAAAAACAAATTTCCTCTTTTGATAAACATCTTATTATCCGCCTTTTGCGAGAAAATTTTCGTAAACATATGCGTTGGTACAGTGCGGCTATTTTCTCAATGATCATCATTTCTTGTACCACAGCAACCAGTGCATGGATTATGCGTGATGTTGTTAATCAGATTATTGATGCACAAAATTTTCCTATAATTGTTTTGATTTCTAGCTTCATTGCTTTTATCTTTATTCTCAAAGGAGTTGCAACTTTTTCCCAAACTTACTTTCTAAACAAAGCAGGCAATAGTATCATTGCTGAACAACAGCGTAAAATTTTTGCACGACTTATGGAACAAGGAGTCTCTTTTTATCATAATAACACTTCATCTGATCTTCTTGTTCGTGTAACTCATAATGCGACAGCTGTACGTAATATAATTGATACTATTATCACAACTTTTGTACGTGATTTGCTTTCCGTTAGTGGTCTGTTGCTTGTCATGTTCATTCAAAACTTTGTGTTAATCTCCATTACTTTAATCGTAGGACCACTAGCTTTTTTAGGCGTTCGAATGGCTTTAAAACGCGTTCGCCGCCTGATGGAAAAAGAGCTCCTTTCACTTGGTGAAATTATCAAAATCGTACAGGAAACGGCTGTTGGTATTCGAATCATAAAGGCCTTTTCACTAGAAGAAGTCATGAAAAAACGAATGGACAAAGCCATTTGTGATGTTGAAAAACAAACAAACAATATTGCAACACTCGAAGCTATTACCAGTCCGATTATGGAAACACTCACGGGTATTGCCATTGCAGGTATTATTTGTTTTTCCGGTTATCTTGCAACCGAACGCGCAGGTGTTCAAGGTGAATTTATGTCCTTTATTGTTGCTTTACTTTTAGCGTATGAACCCGCAAAAAGGCTAGCAAATGTACGTGTCAAAATTGAATCTGGCTTGGTCAATATCCGTACGATGTTTGAAATACTCGATTGTCCCCTTACAGTTATAGAACATAAAGAAGCTAAAGATCTGAGTAAAACGCAAGGAACTATTCGTTTCGAACATGTTTCTTTTGCATACACTAATAACAAAATGATATTGAAAGATATCAACCTAGAAATAGAAGCCGGAAAAATGACAGCATTAGTGGGACCATCCGGTTCGGGAAAGTCAACCCTTATCAACCTTATTATGCGCCTCTATGACCCCACAAAAGGACGCATATTGATTAATGATCAAGATATTCGCTACACAACATTTCGCTCTCTGAGAAACCTGATGGCCTATGTAGGACAGGATACTTTTCTCTTTCAAGGAACTGTTAAATATAATATCGGGCTTGGAAAAGAAGGGGCTAGTGATGACGAAATTATCGAAGCAGCAAAAGCAGCAAATGCTCATGACTTTATTATGAGTTTGCCAAATGGTTATGATACACAGATAGGTGATAATGGCTGTAACCTTTCAGGGGGGCAAAAACAACGACTCGCTATCGCTAGAGCAATGATTCACGATAGCGAAATTCTGATTCTTGATGAAGCAACGAGTGCGCTTGATTCACACACCGAAGCACAAATTAATGAAGCCATTCAACACCTTACCAAAGGACGCACAACGATCATTATTGCTCATCGCCTTTCAACGATTGCTCGTGCTCATAAAATTGTGGTCATACAAAATGGACAACTGATTGAACAAGGTACTCAGAAAGAATTGCTAGCAAAAGAACATGGGTTTTATAAAAAACTTCATAATATCCAGTTCAAAAACATACCTCCTAATTTCTAGATTCTTAAATAAGATTTGAAATAAAAATGGATAGAAGGTAATGCTCCATTTATAAAAAAGTCTTGTTACCAAGCAAAAGTATTACTTCAATCAAGAATTGGCAAAGAATTTATGGTTTATTGAAAATAAACTTCTTGGATTTAGATGAAAACTTTACTCGTCATTTTGTTGAATGCAATTGACTTTAACAATGAAACTTCAAAAACCCCTTCCCTTCCTCAAATAAGTGTTGAAACATTCATAAATGTTGCGAATCCTAAAAGATAGAGCATCAAGGTTTGAAAAAATTGCCGCGGATTATGATGATGAATCTGGATTAATACAATCTTTATCCGTGTTTATCCCTGCACTGACAATTTTTTTCTCCACACATCTTAAAGAACAAAGATTCTACCCAATCGGATCTGTAAACAATCCAGATTTTTATTGAGTTCGTTCCACTTGATAACAACTTATGTGATTCACTTATACAAGGCTTACCCTAAATATTCACCACGTGCTTTCAAAATACTTTGTCAAAAAGACTTACATGCCTTACATTACCGCACCTCAAATGTCGGTCTTTTATGGTACAACAGGATAGGCTGACAATTATAATTATGCTGCAAATTATAGATACACTCAGCATAAAAGAAAAACATTGAAAAAATAAGAGAAGATTTATTATAAAACTTTTTTACTGTTGTAGCTTGCTTTAAAGCAAGCTTTGCTGTTTTTTCTATATCTAGAAACTAAAGTGATATTCCTCCAATACCTTAACTTCTTGAAGAGTTTATAAATGCACAACGTTAGTGCTTATATAAGGCTATGATTTCAACATGCAAAAAAACAGATGAAAAGTAAAATGACATTCCTCTTTCTTTTAACCGCCTAAATAGAAAAATATGACATATAACTCTGATAAACATTTTTACAAAAAATATCTTTTGACCTGCATTTTAATACTTTGATTTATAATCATAATTTATTACTTTACATCTTAAATAAAAGATAAGATGTAATTTACTTATTGCAAATTTTCTTTATATTTATGATGAATTAATCAAAAGCACTTGTTGTACGTCATAAGAGATATTGGTGTATGCATAAAAACTCTTAAGATAAGCAATAAAAATACCTCTACATTTTCAAGTGAAAAGATTGTCGGCAACATGAGAAGCTGGAAAATAGAATGATAATGCCGGCTTATATCTTTAATAAATACTTATACCTTTATTAACAATGGTAGTATGGATTTTATACCATTCATAAGGGGTACTTTATATCATTTCACAAGCAATCTTATGAAATAGGCTCAAGCGCACACTGAGAAATGTTTCTTTAAAACAAGCACATGAATTTGCAACACAATAGTGTTATATTTTGGAGTGTTCTGTTTGGGGAGCTGTTCGTTATAAGAAAAGTGATCTAATTCAAAAACACAATAAACAAAAATCTAAAATAATAGATAATTTTTATTATTAAAAAATATTGCTTTAAATGCGTTTGAAAATAAAATCGATATTTTATAAATTCTACGCTTATCTCATGCTTTTGTTTATCGCGTTCTTTAATGGAATCACGCCCTTCACGTAAGAACAGAATGCCATTGTATTGCAAATTCAGGTGCTTGTTTTAAAGAGACCTCTCTCAAAGTCCTCCCCAAGTCCATTTCGCGATAACGTTCGTGAATTGTATAACGATAAATCCATTAAGCCCCTCATCTTTACGCTTATGGAGTAACAAGCCGGCACCATTTACACTATAGTGCTAGCCCCTAATGTTGCGACAGCTCTTAGCTCTCAAGATAATTCATAAGAGGCATTTTTAATCATTTCTCAATAGTTTTATCCACACAGGATTCTCCGCTTGTAACATACAAGGCGAATGGTTTTGAGAACAAGGTAAAGTATTTCTATAAAATAAATATATAACAGCAAATAACATACTGTCTTTCGTGAAGATTTTATCCCTTTAGAGGATAGTATAAACAAAAATTGAGTATTTTAGATATGTTTCTTCACGCCTCAACAAAAAGCTTCTTTTTTTATAGGACTTTTAGCCTATGTTTTCTTCCTCAGATTTAGAAATGAGAGACAAAAAACGAAGAATTTGTTTTTTAGATTCAATCTTTAATAATCTCTTTCATAAAAGAGACCAATACTAGAATTTTGTTCATTTCCTATGGCACCTTTAGCTTTGAGATGACGCGAAATATCTAAATTAATTGTCCCTTTCGTCGTTCCATCGGACCCTGCTTCAAAGCCCAAATAAATATTATTGTGTATGTAGCGTCCAATACGTAAGCCTGTATTACCTTTCTCATTAACGATAACATCAAGATCATCAAGCCCAATTTTAGTTCGTAAAGTATTCAACAAAGATGTATTAGCAGCACCTGCAAGATCAGCCGCTGCTGCTGCAAGTTGAGCAATCTGAAATGGTGATAATTCATTAAGAGAGCGATTAAAAATCAAACGCGCCAAAATCTCATCCTGAGGCAAGTTCGGTTGTGAAGAAAAATTAATATCAAGATTATCAATCGTCCCACTTACAGTTACAGTGACTTGAATATCACCACTGTTATTGTTGGTTACAAAATAAACCGTAGGATTAAGATTACCGCTAAAACTCGCTTGTCCTTGATCAAAATTAAGACGTTGCGAAAGAATATCAAAACGTCCACGAATCATTCTAAATTCACCAACTGGATGCACATCATTCAATGGACCTGCTAGATTAATGAGTCCTCCCAGTTCAGCATCTAACCCTTTTCCGCGTACAAAAAATTGATTGCGTGCTGTAATACGCATATTTGATAGCACAACAGATGAAGATTCTTGTGTAACAATCCGGCTTTTGCTTTTGTTCGTGTTCTTAACATCAGCACGTTCAAGTGTTGTTTGAATCGATTTAGTTAAATTCTTATTTCTGATATCAAGAAACTTAGCACTTTTAAAATGATCAGGAACAAAAACTTCAGCTTTTTCAACGATGATATCACCACCAAGAACAAGATCATTTAAAAAATGACCTGTCATTGTCATCTCACCTGATAATGTTGCCAGAATCATAGAACCATCATTATAATTGGCATTATCAAGATGAAATATCAAATCTGTCTCTAGATCATTAGAGATACGACCTGAAGCAGAAATTCTCCCCCCCTCAAACGAAGAAGCTGAAGCTTTCTCTATAAGGATATGATCACCGTTCAATTTGCCTTCAAGCGTTATATTATTCAACCCTACATTTGTTTGTGAATCAAAAAAGCTACCGTCGCCTATAGAAATATTTCCTATCAATTGTGGCTTTGATAACGCCCCATTAAGAGTTGTATCAATTCTTGCTGTACCCGTTATATGTGCACCACGCTTAGCTAATAAGAGATTAACAAAATCAAGAGGCATTATCCCTTTAACGTTTAATTTTGCCTCTGAACCATTAAGAGATACAGGCCCATGGATGGAAAGATCTAATCCTTTATCTCCTGTAGCTATCATATTTTCAATATGAAAAGTCGATTTTTTATAAGAACCACGAGCATTTATATTGATTGACATCGGTCCTTTATGCGTCATAGCGGTTAAATTTTGACTAGAAAGCTCAAAATGAGCAGATGGATCCTTCATTGTTCCATCAATATCAACTTTGCCTATCATTGTCCCATCAAGCGCTTGTCCTGCAATAAAACCATTTGCCAAATGTGCAGATAAATTTTGCAAATTAATATGAAGATCAAGCTTATTTTTCTCTAGAGATACATGCCCCTGAGCTTGTGCTTGTACTCCTTCTCCTGTTAAATTTGCATTCAAAGTAAGATTTTGATCTAAGGTTTTCCCCGTAGCAGAAAAAGAAAAAGGCATAATTTTTTTATCTTGAAAAGCAACGGTTGTCAGTCCCTCACCTTTTATATCGTAAGTTATATCAGGTTTTGTTAAATGACCACGAATCATAACCTGCCCTGTTACACTCCCTGCTGCTCCAAGATCGGCTTTCCACAGATTAACTAAAGTAGCAGGAAGCGCATTCATTGTAAGTTGCAAATTCAGGGTATCTTGAATATTCCCTGCTAAGATGATGTTGCCTCCATTTATTGCAATTCCTAATTCATTGATTGCCATTCCATCTTTATCAAAAGCAATTATGGATGGTTTCAGCAATTTTGCATGAAAAGTGTGTTGTTTTAGATCCACAGTTTCAATTTGCACTTCTCGTTTTATACTTTCTGGAAGTTCCTCAACCATTAAACGACCAGAAAGCTGTGCATTGAGAGTATCATGCAACATCGCTTGGACAGTAAAAACCGTTTGTCCATTATTTCTATCAGCGTGAGCATTTAAACGATTGACCATTATCAAAGGTGTTTGAATATGTTCTGCATTGATAACTCCTTCAAACTGTGTCATGCCAAAAGGATCGAATATATCAGCATCTATTGCCAATTTTTTTATTTTATTCTTGGAAAAATTCAAATGGTTAATATGCGCCTTCACATTGGTTTTTTGTCTGCCATTTTGTTCATCAAAAATAAAATCTCCTTTTACTTCTCCACTACCATCCTGCAAAAATAACGTTGACAGTACGGAAATATCATCGGCATCAATATGCAGCGCTCCTTTCAAAAAACCGCCAAGTTGTTGAGAAAGAGCACCCGTTATTTTTGCACTTCCCCCTCTAATATCGATATTTTCAAGTTTTCGAATTTTATGAGAATCTTTAAAAGAGGCCGATAAATGCAAAGGTTTCTTAGCAAAAATCCCTTCACCTTTTATCACCCCCGTTAAAGCAGTAACTGGTGCTGTATTATCTACAAGTGCATCTATGTTAAATGTTGTATTTTGAAGTTTCTTCCCTACGATTAATGCTTCAGCAATATGGGCACGTGTATTTAGTTTTATATGGCTATTGCGCCCTCTCGCCGTACTTTCAATTGTAAGCGCACCGCTTATCTTTGGATCTAATTTGGACAAATCAGATATTTCAGCAGATAGATCCATTTTAGCGCTTTCATCTGAAAAATAACCATTAGCCTTTATGTTTGTATATTGATTTTTCAAATTAAAATGACGAAAAATGAAACCCTTCGTATTTCGAGTAGCACCACCTGAAAGAGTGATGTTTCCTTTGAATAAACGATCAAAAGACTGCACGCCTATTTTCATATCGTCAGCCATTCCTGATAATTGGAGATCAAAAATGCCACTCAATAAATTGATTGTTCCTTTGGCTTTAATATCTGCACTACCAGAAAGTGATTGTTTACTGAACGCTTCCAAAGGAGTTAATGTCTGAGCTTTTAAACCGAGGTCGCCTTTAAAAACAAAACCCTCCATTGTCCCTTTTAACCAAGAAGAAAAACCCTGAGCCGTAACACTCAAATCATGAATCAAAATTGGTTTATTCGAAACAATATCCGTATCTAAATGCACATGAACCGCTTGGCTTAAATTTTCTACTAACGCTCCCTTAATCTTTTTAACCCCTTGAAGCGTCCCTTTAACCTGAACACCAACATGACGAGAAGCTGAATTATCAAGATTTTCGCTTACTCCTCCCATATCAAAAATTGCATCGCGAATATAAATATTTTTATTGCTTAAATTACCTACAACCAACCGCCCATTCCAAGATTGTTGCCCTTCGCGACCATAGTCAATGTTCAGAGCAAGAGTATTGGCAGGTTTTGGCACTTCTGATACAGGTAAATGAACAGACTCCTGTTCGTTATCAAGAGCCATTTTGCCATCAACAAAAAGCCGCCGCAAAAATCCATCGGCAGTTATTTCAGCATTGGCTATAACATTCATTGCTTTGCTCTGAATAACCATCTGATCAAGGTGTGTCACACCTTCTTTTGTTCTTCTTGCCTTTGCTTTTAATGTTATATCAGATTCGAAGAGGCTACGATATTGAGAAGGTATTAAAGGGCTCAGTGTTCCCTTTAGTTTTGTAGAAAAACTGTGTCCTTCTGGAACACTTGCAAGAATAACATTACCATCTAAAATAGAATGATGATCAGACTCTAAAGAAAGTTTGATAACCAAATCATCAAAAGTACCATCACCTTTCACGACGAGATTTAGTGCTGGACGTTGTTCAATGTTAAAAATATTCGCCAAAATACCATTTTGTGGTTCGTTAGCAGAAATATCAATTTGAGCTGTACGATTACTATCAGATATCTTGGTGAGAACAGAAAAAGAACCCGGTGCATCTAAACGATGCGCCGCTATATCGACATCAAAATTACCACTAGCTAAAGTGAATTTGCCTTTTAGGGACATATCAGCAGAAAAACCAAAAAGATTCTGTTCAAATATCACATGTTGAGCTGTAAGCGTATTGATAGAAAGAGCAAGCGGCAATTTTGGTAAAGAGAACTTACCCGTCTCAAGGGAAGAAACAAAAGAAGAATTGCCTTGCGGTTTGCGTAAAAATGTAACCTGTTCTGCCGAAAGCTGGTTAATATCCATCCGCCCTCTTAGCAACGCTAGACGATTCCAATTCATTTTAGCATTGGTAATTTTAAGCCAAACCCCTTTTTTATCACTGACCGTAATAGCATCAATTGATGTTTGAGAAGACAGTGTCCCTTGCATATTGTGTAAACGAACTTGACGATTGGGCGCTGAAAGCTTTCGTTCAATTAAAGAAACAAACCATGAGCGATCATCTGTTTTCATTTCGCTAGAGGGAAGAGTATCTCCTCTTTGCGCAAAAACAAAACCACCCACCCCAAAAAACAAAAATACAAAGAAGAAAGCTGATAAATGTACACCTTTTTTCATTAAAATGCTTGCCCTATACCCACATAAAAACCAATGCGAGGATCACCCTTCTCTCTCTTTAAAGGAAAGGCTAAATCAACGCGTAAAGGACCAAGACCTGTCATATAACGACCTCCTATACCGGCTCCCCATTTAATTTTTTGAGAAAAATCAAAATTCGCCTTTTCCCCTACTAAACCTCCATCAAGAAAACCGACAAACCCTATTTTGTCATTTAAAGAAACACGCAATTCTGCCGATCCCTCAACAACTGCCCGTCCACCAACAACCGCATCATTTTCTGTTTTGATACCAATATTACGGTAAGCATAACCACGAACAGAGCCCCCACCACCAGCAAAAAAAAGCGTATTCGCGGGGATTTGTGCTGTATCATTCCCAAGAATTGTACCAAGCTTTGCCCGCGTAGCAAAAACAAAACGATTCCCTTCATCCAACGCCCAGTAAGAACGACCTTCTGCTGTTACTTTTGCAACAAAGTTGCTAAAACGCATCTCATAAAAAGGCTCAATGAAAACTTCACCATATAAACCTTTTGTTGCATTAAGCTTATTATTACGACTATCGTAAATCAAACCGCTAGGAAAACCTATTGTTGTAAAATTACGGCTCCCAAAATAAATATCACGTGAATAACCATTTGAAACTTCTACAGCAGCCTGTCCCAATAGATTACCATTGAAAATATGCGTAATCCCTAATCTTCCTTTGATGGCTTTTGTCGTATAATTTTCTAGAACATCTTGTTGTATTTTTAATTCTGACCTGAGATCTGTATCTGGCGTAAGTACACCAGGCTTTATAAACGTGCCACCGAAAAGATAATCAAAATTTTTAAAATTATACGATTGCTTTTTATTGCTACCAACACCGCCTATCTTTGTTTCAATTTTAAGAACCTCTGCATGACCAAAAAGATTGTTATGCATCCAATAAGCTTCAAAACCAGCACCATCTAATGTTGAATAGCTACCGCCTATACCAAAACGACGCGGTTTACGTTCTTGTACAACAAGTGAAAGCGGTAAACTGCCATCTGGATTAATGGTATCAGCCTCACGTATATTGATAGCGCGAAAAACACCAAGGCGCGCAAGACGTTCATTTGCCTTCGCTAACGCATCGGAATCGTACTTCTGACCTTGCTTCAATCCGGTCATCCATGCGATATAAGCTGAATCTACACGTGGTTTATTACTTATATTACGCACACTTAAAGGACCATAATGAGCCTTTTGTCCAAGATCAACAACAATCCGTCCTTCAACACGCAACGCAGCATGATCAGCCACGACCTCACTTTTCATAATTTTAGCTTTAGCATAACCTTGTTGACGCCATCCTTCTATCGCCCATTTTTCTGCTTTCAAAATGGTTTCAGATTTAGCAATAGCCCCAACTTTATAGCCCAATTCTTCAATTGTGGGCATTTTATGCGCTTTACGTTTTTCAAACGGAGCTACTTTATCAATATCTGCAATACTAAAAACATATTGTGGACCGGCATTAATTGTAATAGCAATATTGGATTGTGCTGGAAGTTGAGTTACCGGACTTAAATCAGCGACTTCTAAGCCATTAATTTTAATACTAATAACACCACCGTAGCGCCCATCAGCATAAAGAGCAGAAAGAATTGCTCGATAATCTGAGCGCGCCTTGGCTAGCAAACCAGAAGAACTGGCGGATGCTTTCTCTTTATCAGCAACAAGAGAAGAAACAGATTTAACTATTTTTATACCTTCTAATGGCGCGCCTGGCGGTGCAACAACATCAACTTTATAAAATCTCTCTGTACTTTTGGCATAATTTGAAGGAGAATTTGTTTTCTTTTGACCAAAAAAAGGTATGCCGAAAAAATCAAATGCAGCAAGTGGCTGTGGAAAAGCAAAAGCGAAACACAAGCCTATAAATACACAGCGCACAGTCCCTGATTTTAACAAAATTCTTGCCTGGTATACCATAAAATCAGATACCTTATAATACACTTTGCATCTACTATACTTTAAATAATATAAAAATAAGAAAGGTAAATGTAATTACTTTGCACATTTTACACGTTTTATCACATCAAATAACACTCTGCGATACATAACGTCACCCTCCCCTTATATTTTCATAAAATTTTGCACTGTTGTATAACACGAACAGCCTCATTCTTTTTCCTTAACATATTTATTTAGCTTATTATAAATGTTTTATTGCGTCCCATACTATCATGGTTAAATTTGTACAAATGACTTTCCATGAGGACGCTAAAAAACTGCCTATGTATATAGATCTCTCTATAAAAAAAACCATAGAGATGCTTCTTGATTTTTATGCATAGATATGATTGTCTCTACAAAGTCTAAAGGGGAAAATAAATAAATGATCGCACGTGTTACAACTGTTGCTTTTCGCGGTCTAGAAGCAGTCCCTGTCGATGTACAGGTTATGATTTCGTCTGGTAAAATAGGAATGGCTATTGTTGGATTAGCTGATAAGGCAGTTGCAGAAAGCCGTGAACGTGTGCAAGCAGCCCTCCACGCTTGTGGACTTTCTATGCCTACTAAACGGATTACGATTAATCTTGCACCAGCTGATTTGCCTAAAGAGGGCTCGCATTATGATTTGCCAATCGCTGTAGGCTTAATGCTTGCTATGGGAATCCTCCCTCCTGAAGTAGCACAAGACTATATCATTTTGGGAGAATTATCACTGGATGGTTCACTTACCGCTGTTAATGGTGTTTTACCAGCTGCCATGACAGCTTTATCACTCGATAAAGGACTGATTTGTCCCTTCCAATGTGGACCTGAAGCTGCTTGGGCAAATGCAGAAATAAATATTCTTGCCCCAGAGACTCTGCTCACTATAGTCAACCATTTCAAAGGAACCCAAATTCAAAAACGTCCACAACCACGCCAATATACTATCGAAACTGAACTCCCAGATCTTTGCGAAATCAAAGGACAGAAAACAGCCAAACGTGCCTTAGAAGTTTGTGCTGCTGGACGCCATAACCTTTTGTTTGTAGGACCTCCTGGTGCTGGGAAATCTATGTTAGCGCAACGCTTACCTTCCATTTTGCCACCTCTTGATAGCCGTGAGCTTTTAGATGTCTCTCTGATTGCTTCTATTACAGGAGAAACGGTTCATAATACCATTTCACTTCATTGCCCCTTTCGTTCCCCACATCATTCTGCTTCCATGGCCGCAATGATTGGTGGGGGACTTAAAGGACGACCGGGAGAGGTCTCTCTTGCCCATAATGGTGTGTTATTCCTTGATGAATTGCCTGAATTTTCTCCGCAGGTTCTTGATTCTCTTCGTCAACCCTTAGAAAGTGGGGAATCGGTTATCGCCCGCGCTAATCACCATATTAGCTATCCTGCTCGCTTCCAACTCATTGCCGCAATGAATCCTTGCCGTTGTGGTATGGCAGGCGAAAAAGACCATGTTTGCGCTAAAGGAATACGCTGCCAAATCGATTATCAGTCCCGTATTTCTGGTCCTCTGCTTGACCGAATTGATTTACGGATTGATGTCCCTGCTTTGACAGCTATGGACCTTATGCAACCAGAACAATCAGAAAAAAGCTGCGATGTTGCCAAACGCGTCGCACGATGCCGTACCATTCAAGCTAAACGTTTTGCAACAATGGGGTTTGATCATATTCGCACCAATGGCGATTGCCCTGCCAAAATTATAGAACAGATTGCCATTCCTGATAAAAGTGCGACCATACTCTTACGAGATGTGAGTGAAAAAATGCACCTCTCTGCACGCGCTTATCATCGCATTCTCAAAGTTGCACGCACAATTGCTGATCTTGACGGATCAGATAATCTTTCACGCTATCATCTCGCAGAAGCTATTTCCTATCGACTAGGCGCAGAAAGATTAACAGCCCTTAACTAAAAAACTATTCATCAATAAAAACTTATTGGAAAATAACGCAAATAAAGTTCTGTAAGTTTACCATCCTCTTCTAGAGATTTCAGCGCATAATTGAGTATATCAACCAATTTTTCATTCTTTTTTGCAACAGCAAGCTGCATTCCTTGTCCCAATAACTGTGGCGCCATATATGCCCCCCCAACAAAATGGCAGCAATCAACAGATTTTTGTTTTTTGAACCATAACGATAAAGCAAATCCATCATCAAAAATAAGGTCAATTTTACGCTCTTGTAATGCTTTATAGAGCTCTTCTCTCTTTTTAAATTCTTGCCATTTTGCTTTAGGAAAATAATGATGAAAGAGCTTTTCGTGAATACTTTTAGACAAAACACCACTGGTTAAATGTACCAATTGATCGCTTATTGGCTCATCGAGATCTAAAAGTCGAGAAGCAACAAATCGCGCTGGAAAGCGCAAATATGACTTTGTAAAAACAAGATCTTGCTGGGTTTTACTTGTTTCTTTTAAACCCGCAATAATGACTTCTGCACCACCATTTTTAACATATTCTACAAGCTCTTTCCAAGGAATTACTTCTACTTCACAAAGCATCTCTAATTTTAATTTTGAGCAAATAGCGCGCAATAAATCGATATTATAACCTGCAAGATGCCCCGTTTGATCAAGGAAATTAAAAGGAGGAAAATCAAAAGTTGTTACAAAACGCAAACGAAGAATATCCGTCGTATCAGGTTGTACCAAATGTTCATGCGAATCAAAAAAAGAAGGCAACCTTTCAGCTTCTGCGTAAGAGGAAAATAGCCCCCCCCCTGCTACAAATAAAATACGAATAAAAATAATACGAATAAAAATATTGTATGGATTATTGAATAAAAAATACCATAAACGCAATTGAAGATGTTTTATATATATAGATTTTTTTATTTTCAAAATCTCTCCCCCATTTTTAAAGCTAAGATGCAACTCTTCTCGATTATTATCTAACGCTCTTCACCAAAATATCTGGCGTTTAATAAATAAAATTCTTGCTATTTTTAAAAACCATTGAAAATGCCTAAGCTTTTGGTGTTAATTTTCCCAAATGAATATATAAAAATGTAATTTTAGAGAAAGGCGATTTGATTTTTTAAATATAAGAAATAAGCTGTACATACTTTAGTGGCACACTCCATTTTATCAAAATATCAAAACCATTTTCTTGCGTATCACAACCAGAGGGAGTATATAGACACTATTAAAGAAAAGAGTAAAAATACCCTTCAAATGCCGAGGGGTTTCTCAACATTAAGGTTGCGTCAACATTTAAGAGCTGGAAAATAAAATGATGCTGCTGGTTTGCACCTTATTGTCAATATGGGCAAGATAGGGGACATGAATCTTGTAGTATTCACAGGGTATTGTGCGTTATACTATTTAAACATCGTTGTAAAATGAGTTTAGGAACATTGAGAGATGTTTCTTAAAAAAGTGCGTGAATAACAGCGCAATGGGGCTTTGTTTTAAATAAGGGACGTAACCTCCATTACAGGAATGAGAAAAACAAAAGCGTAAGACAATGCGTCATCACCCCCATTCTTTAAAAACATCGCCGTAGACGTTTTTAAAAGTTGTAAAACTGAATAAAAGAACGATAGTGGAAACGTGTTTTTACATTTACGCCTTTATATTTTCCACATTTTAAAGATGCCACAAACCAATATACCCAATATTTTCGCCTCAATCTAATATATAAAAATTTGAGCTGCTTAGAGAGCTCGTAACCTTTGTTTTAAATATACGGCAGCATTAGAATTGAAAATTGATTTATGGATAAAACAAGTAAGACCTTTGTTAGTCTAACACAAAAATGTATAACTAATTTTGAAACATTACGCATATGCAAAAATAAACAAAATAAATAGCATCATTATTGTAAAGCTTAATTGACCTCATTCCCACACCTCAAAGGAAAAGGATTCCTACTAGCGTTGACGTCTAGACAGTCCTGCTTCTCTCGACTAATTCTTTGGGGCTATCCACTCATGCAATTTACTTAACTAAAGGTTATACAAATAAACCCTGCTCCGAATATTCACCACACACTTTAAAAATACTTAATGTATCAAGGTAGTGCTTACTTTCCTTATATCACCATATCACCGCCCTAAATGACGGAGTTTTACGACATAACAGTACAATCTCATTTCATCATTCTCTTCATTATATATCGACAGATATTGAATCTAGTTCTGATATACGGTAAATGTTTAATGTGGTTATTCCATAAATAACTGATCAGAACATTAAGCTTTAAAAAAGCAGATAGAATATTGTAAATTGAACACAGGAATGGACTAACTTATGAGTGATGAAATAACCTCAGCGGCACAAAGTGATGATTATGGCGCTTCTTCTATCAAAGTCCTCAAAGGCCTTGATGCTGTACGCAAACGTCCTGGTATGTATATCGGTGATACTGATGATGGATCGGGTTTACACCATATGGTCTATGAAGTTGTAGACAATGCTATCGATGAAGCTTTAGCCGGTCATGCTACTCTTGTAAACGTCACACTCCATGCTGATGGTTCTTGTTCTGTTCGTGATAATGGACGTGGAATTCCGACAGATATCCATCCAACAGAAGGTGTTTCTGCAGCTGAAGTTATTATGACACAGCTTCATGCCGGCGGAAAGTTTGATCAAAACTCTTATAAAGTTTCAGGTGGATTACACGGTGTTGGCGTCTCTGTTGTGAATGCATTATCCGTTTGGCTTAAATTGCAAATCAGACGGAATGGTAAAATTCATGAAATATCATTTACCCACGGAGTGGCTGATGCTCCATTAAAAGTTATTGGCGATTGCGATAGAGAAAGTGGAACAGAAATCAGATTTTTACCAAGTTCTGAAACTTTTACTATGGTTGAGTTTGATTTTGAAACTTTGGAGCGCCGTTTACGGGAATTAGCCTTTCTAAATTCTGGTGTTTATATTCTCCTTGTTGACGAGCGTCATGCTGATACTAAATCAGTTGAATTACATTATGAAGGTGGATTAACGGAGTTTGTCAAATATATTGATCAATCAAAAAAAGCTCTGCTTGATAATCCTATTTACATTGCAAGTGAAAAAGATGGTATGAGCGTTGATGTTGCCCTATGGTGGAATGATTCCTATCATGAGAAGGTCCTGTGTTTTACCAATAATATTCCTCAGCGTGACGGTGGAACTCATTTGATAGGTTTTAGAAGTGCCCTTACGCGCCAAATTAATGGCTATGCTGAATCTTCAGGTATTGCTAAAAAAGAAAAAGTAAACTTAACCGGTGATGACTGCCGTGAAGGATTAACAGCTATTCTTTCTGTGAAAGTTCCTGATCCAAAGTTTTCTTCACAAACAAAGGATAAGTTAGTCTCTTCTGAAGTGCGTCCTATTGTTGAAAATTTGGTCAATGAAGGTCTTTCAGTATGGCTGGAAGAACATCCTCATGAAGCAAAACTTCTCATTAGTAAAGTGGTAGAAGCTGCAACAGCACGTGAAGCAGCACGCAAAGCACGTGAACTCACAAGACGAAAAGGGGCGCTTGATATCACTTCTTTACCAGGAAAACTTGCCGATTGCCAAGAACGTGATCCTGCAAAATCAGAAATCTTTATTGTCGAGGGGGATTCGGCTGGCGGTTCAGCAAAAAGTGGGCGCTCACGTCAAAATCAAGCAATTTTACCCCTTCGTGGTAAAATTCTCAATGTTGAACGAGCACGTTTCGACCGCATGCTCTCATCTGATATGATTGGAACACTTATTACAGCTCTTGGAACGTCTATCGGTAAAGATGAATTTTCACCGGATAAATTACGTTATCATAAGATTATTATCATGACAGATGCGGACGTTGATGGAGCCCATATTCGTACTCTGCTGCTCACTTTCTTTTTTAGACAAATGCCCGAGTTGATTGAACGTGGGCATCTTTATATTGCTCAGCCTCCTCTTTATAAAGTATCGCGTGGAAAATCTTCCCAATATATTAAAAATGAAGCAGCATTTGAAGAATTCTTGATCGATACTGGATTAGAAGAAACAACGCTTGAGCTTTCAACGGGAGAAGTTCGTGCAGGGGCTGATTTGTATCAACTCGCTAAAGATGCTCGTATATTACGTCAACTTTTAGATGGTCTTCATACCCGTTATGACCGTAATATCGTTGAACAAGCAGCAATCGTTGGCGCTTTTAATCTTGAAGTCTTTGCAACACAAGAAAAAGCGCAAAAAATAGCAGATACTATAGCACACCGCCTTAATCTGATTGCTGATGATATGGAACAAGGTTGGAGTGGACAATATACAGCAGATGGAAACTTATGTTTTGAGCGTATTTTGCGTGGTGTTAAAGATGTTGTTACGCTTGATGTGGGACTTATAAATTCAACTGACGCACGCCAAATTGATCGCATTTCCCAAAATTTTATCGACATATATCATCCTCCTGTTCTTTTACGTCGCAAAGATAAAACAGAGCGTATTTTTGGTCCTATGAGCCTTTTAGAGAGCATTTTTACAAACGGTAAAAAAGGTATTACTCTTCAACGTTATAAAGGTCTTGGGGAAATGAATGCTGAACAGCTTTGGGAAACAACGCTTGATCCTAATGCACGTTCTCTTTTACAAGTAAAAATTAATGATGCAACCGATGCAGATTCACTCTTTTCTCGTCTCATGGGTGATGAAGTTGAACCTAGACGTATTTTTATTCAAGACAATGCCTTAAGCGTTGCCAATCTTGATATCTAAAGGTACTCTTCTGTTTTTAGCTGTGTAAATGTCGCAGTTTTATACGTTGTTTTTTCGTATTTGAACATTCCCTCTTTATTTCATTTACGATAAAAGAAAAATAAGGAAGGTCATACACATGGCAGTTGAAACAGAACGTGTAGGAGCCAAGGGTGGCATGGAGCACTCTTTTGGTTTTACAAGAGTAGATGAAACACAAAAACAATCCATGGTGGATGGTGTGTTTCATTCTGTTGCTGAAAATTATGACAAGATGAATGATATCTTATCATTAGGGTTACACCGTGTGTGGAAAAATTCCATGATTGCTTGGCTTTCCCCACCAGCACTTTCTCATTGGAAAGTTCTTGATGTCGCTGGCGGTACAGGTGATATTGCTTTTCGTATTCTCAATGCTTCACGCCAAAAAGCCCATGCTACAGTGCTTGATATTAACGGCTCAATGCTCAACATTGGCAAAAAGCGCGCACAAAAAAATGGTCTTGCCCCTCTGATTGATTTTGTTGAAGCCAATGCAGAAAATCTACCTTTTGAAGATCAAAGCTTTGACGCTTACACTATTGCTTTTGGAATTCGCAATGTTCCTCATATTGATCAAGCTCTTAGAGAAGCTTTTCGTGTTTTAAAGCTCGGTGGACGTTTTTTATGTTTAGAATTTTCAAATGTCGAGACGCCTCTGCTGGATAAAATTTATGATCTTTGGTCTTTCCATGCTATCCCTAAGCTTGGTCAATTTATTGCAAATGATGGTGATGCTTATCGTTATTTGGTTGAATCTATCCGCAAATTTCCTAAGCAAGATGATTTTGCCCATATGATCAAGCATGCAGGATTTTCGCGGGTATCGTACCGCAATCTCACCGGTGCGATTGCAGCGCTGCATTCAGGTTGGAAAATTTAAAAATGGTGCAAATTTCCCCTTACCTTCAATTGATGCATGCAGGATGGGTTTTAGCACGTGAAGGTGTTTTAAGTGCTCTTCCTCATGATGATCTTCAAGGATTTCCAGCGCTATGTCATCGTATAGCGAGTGCATTAGCACGACGCAAAACGAAAAAAAAACAGCGATCTGAAAATATTTCGTATGCCATTAATAAGCTTGGACCCTCTTACATAAAACTTGGTCAATTTCTTGCCACAAGACCTGATATTGTTGGGCGTGATATTGCGGAAGATTTGTCACAACTACAAGATCGTGTCCAAACATTTTCTTGCACTGCTGCTGTTGCTCAAATTGAAAGTTCTCTTGGTCGCTCTATCGATGATTTATTCATAAATTTTTATCCCCCCATTGCTGCAGCTTCTATTGCTCAAGTTCATCCAGCTGAATACAGTGATGAAACTGGTCATACGAAAAAATGTGCTGTAAAAGTTATTCGTCCTAATATCAGAGCACGTTTTTCTAAAGATCTTAGAGGATTCTATCTCATTGCTCACTTACAAGAGCGCTATATCCCTGCCTCTCGAAGGCTTCGTCCTGTTCGTGTGGTAGATACTTTAGCACAAACAACACGCATTGAAATGGATTTACGTTTAGAAGCAGCGGCTATATCTGAAATGGCTGAAAATATTCAACATGATACAGGCTTTCGGGTTCCACGTATTGACTGGGAACGGACAGGACGTAATGTTCTTACAATGGAATGGATTGATGGTATCAGAATATCCGAAATTTCCAAACTCAAAGAAGCAGGATTTGATTTGCAGGCGCTTGCCATTACGCTTATTCAATCTTTTCTTCGTCATACATTGCGTGATGGTTTTTTTCACGCTGATATGCATCCTGGTAATTTATTTGTAGATGCAAAAGGATGTATTGTTGCTGTTGATCTAGGCATTACAGGAAGGCTTGGCAAAAAAGAAAAGCATTTCCTTGCTGAAATCCTTTATGGCTTTATTACCCGTGATTATCATCGGGTTGCACGCGCCCATTTTGAAGCCGGTTATGTTCCTTCACACCATAACATTGAAAGCTTTGCGCAAGCCAACCGCGCTATTGGCGAACCAATACATGGACAATCAGCACAAAGTATTTCCATGGCTAAATTGCTCACTTTATTGTTTGAAGTCACTGAATTATTTGACATGCAAACGCGACCTGAACTTTTATTGCTGCAAAAAACGATGGTTGTCGTGGAAGGTGTTGCCCGCACATTAGACCCCACTTTTAATATGTGGAAAGCTTCTGAACCTGTTGTCAAAGAATGGATTAGTAAAAATTTGGGACCTGTAGGCGTTGCAAAAGACTTTAGTGAAGGAGCGCAAGCTCTCCTTTCGCTGGCACGCAAAACACCACAATTGGTTCAAAATTTCCAACGGATAGAAGAAGATTTCGATCAAATGAGAAAAACAGGTTTTAATCTTTCTCCTGCCACCATCAAACAACTTGCTGTCGAACAAAGTCGTAGAAACCGTTATGGTCGTTATAGTCTTTTCATCATTGCGCTTTGTTGCGTTTGTCTCACTTTTTACTTTTTTCATCTTTTCTAATTTCCTTAATATGCTAAAAATATCAACGATGAAATCATTGCAATCATTTTATTTCTTGGAGGTATTTTATGGCCAGTATTACTATTCGTAACCTGTCTCCTGAAACCAAAGAAGCTTTGCGCATACGTGCCGCGCAAAATGGTGTTTCTATGGAAGAAGAAGTCCGACGCCTTTTAAGCAATCCCACTCCTCTCACCACACAACTCTCTCATACTAGTGCTGTTGAAGTGCAATCATTGAAATCAAAATCTCTCCTTCTTATTATTGGGGGAAGTATTGCATCCTATAAAGCACTTGATTTGATTCGCCGTTTACAAGAACGTGGAGCACACTTAAAAGTTGTGATGACAAAAGCAGCGCAAAAATTTATTACGCCTTTAGCTGCTGAAGCTTTAAGCAGTGGTACTGTATATACTGATTTATTTTCACGCGAAGAAGAACACGATATTGGACATATCCGATTAGCACGTAATGCTGACCTTATTATTTTAGCCCCTGCTACAGCCAATCGCATTGCAAAAATAGCCAATGGCATAGGAGATGATCTGGCTGATTGCATCCTTTTAGCGGCACGCTGTCCACTCTTAATTGCACCCGCTATGAATCCGTCCATGTGGGCGCATCCAGCCACTATTCGCAATGTTGCACAACTGCGCGCAGATGGCGTTCATATCATTGGACCAGAAATCGGAAATATGGCTGAACGTGACGAGATAGGATATGGGCGCATGAGCGAACCTTTAACGATTGTCGCTACCATAGAGGCTCTTTTGAATGTGCATGAAAAACCTCTCTCTGACCGCCATTTCATCGTTACCTCTGGCCCTACCCATGAACCAATTGATCCAGTGCGTTATCTTGCTAATCGGTCTTCAGGTAAACAAGGTCATGCCATCGCAACTGCTCTTGCGCATTTGGGTGCAAAAGTAACACTTATTTGTGGACCTGTTAATCTTGCAGACCCACAAGAAGTAAAAACCATTCATGTTGAAACAGCACAACAGATGTTACAAGCCGTTCAAACCGCATTGCCTGCTGATGGTGCCATTTTTGTCGCCGCTGTTTGTGATTGGCGCAGTCAAACGCAGTCTTTACACAAAATTAAAAAGAATGCTCATAAAATACCACCATCCCTTCATATGGTCGAAAATCCTGACATTTTAGCAATGATTGGACACGCTCCAAATCGCCCCTCATTGGTCATTGGTTTTGCTGCTGAAACATGTGATATTATTGCCAATGCGCAAAAAAAATGTGTTGAAAAAGGAGCTGATTTCATTCTTGCTAATGATATTTCTCTTCAACTAGATGGCACAAGTGTCATGGGTGCTGATACAAATCAAGTTTATCTCGTGAGTAAGGAAAAAGTTGAACAATGGCCCCATATGAGTAAACAACACGTAGCGCAAAAATTAGCAAACATGATTGTATCATTTTTTGCCCCCCAGACACCTACTCCTCATGAGGAAAATATACCCCATTTCAAATAATAACTCTTCAAATGCATTCATATTAAAACACCTTATAAAATAGAACTAACAATAGGTGTCTATCTATCTCGATTAGTATACAATATTTTGAGTTATAATGATCATCTAGCGTTGTTCATATTAAATTAGAATCCTGAATATCGTAAGATTCTCTCATTTCAACTCTCTCTCATGTTGAATCAATAAAAACCATTTTCTTGCACGTTGCAAAGAAGGATAGCCGTATGAATACAAAACGTTTAAGAAAGAACTAAAAACGCTTATAATGGACCGTCTCAAGAACAGAGCTGTCGAGCAATACTGAGAGAATGATGGTGCCCGCAGTGCTCTTTTATTAAGTGTAAAGATAGTGGTGCCCTATAAGTTTTATATTATTCACGAGAGCTTTACCCTTATACCATTCACAAGCACTGTTGGGAAATGGGTGTGACGAGCGTTGGGAAATGTTTCTTTAAAAAATTCTATTTCACCCATAGCCATCATAAAAAGTAGGATCTATTGCACCTCTGTTTCCCCAGCTTATAAAAAACAAGCTATTATTTACTTTGCCTACCATCAATTTTGAGAAAGCTCTTGCACTGGATAGAGTTTATAAAAGCATTTTCTTTCTTCAATGTTTTTATCCCCATATTAGTCCTATTTATGATGTGCAAATAAATGCTTTTGATTGTTTCATGATGAGAGCAGCTAATAAGAAAATATGACAACTTTACTTGGGGCTCTTATTCACTATGAAAAATAATGTATAAATCAATGTATTATAACATCTCAATGCAATTTGAAGCATATCTCACACTGATGCTCATAAAGAATGTAAACAAAATTCATTGCACCACTGTCTATAAGTTTATGAAACTGACGCCTTTATTATTTTCCTCAGTGATCGGTCTTTAAAATTAAATGTGTGTGTCCTCTCTCCAGCATACCAAGACCACAAAGACTAGGATTTGATCCATGATATCCTCACATTGTGATGTTTCATGAGAAGCATTTTTAGTCCTTTATCGAAAGCTTTGTATCCATACACTGGTCTCGCCTATAATGTGCAAGTAAATAATTTTTTGATGTTGAATAAAGGCTTTGAAATTAAAGAATATTTCTATATTTTGGATTCTTATTCAAGTTGAAAATGATCAATTCTCTTCATAAATTAGTGGTGTTATTATCTAAAAATTATTTGATACAGTGCACCACTTATATGAAAAGTGCTTCAATGAATTCTTACTTCATTGCACTTATAGCTTTTAAAATTCAAAATCTCATCATTTTTAATCATCAGTGGTGTCTCCCACTCTTTGCTTCTTCTCAAGAAATTACCCTTCCATGGGATATGGACAGTCAATCGCCTAAGCTTATTTTTTCCACTTCTATCATATTAATCATTCTGTTGCCCAAATCAGAATATCTACAAGCTACTACGTTACTCCTATTCCATTGAACTCAATATGTTTTGAATAAAAGCGAGAGGCAAAAGCATGCCGCCAAATAGTATAAAAGTACAGAGCATTAGGAATTGTGCAAAACAATTAAGCACGTAGATAAACGAAATTAGACAACTCTACTGAATAAATAGAAGTCAACAACTTTCCTCCCAAATAGTTCTTATTCCTTAATTTTTACATATATCATATAAACGCAATAACCTACACTCTGTACAAAAATATTAAAAATTTCTTCTACAACAGCTGCTTTTTAAATTCTTCTTGATTTTTAAAAATCAAAATTTCTATCTATTCAAACTTTATTTTAAACAAAGAAGCCTTAGCCGTTTTTTATAATGTTCTTGAAAAGAAATCTTGTAATTCAAAAAAGAAAAAACTACACCGTACATTCTTTAAATATATTTCTTGTTTTTTTTGCTTCTTTCCTTAGTTTATTAATTTATGATTTTTACTGCTGCCTATCGTGCTTTACAACGTCTTCTGACCTCGCAATATAGTATTATGATACTGAAAGCATTGGGGATTACTTTTTTCATTCTCGCCATTTTATGGTTATGTGTGCACCAACTTTTTATGTCTTACTTTTGGCCTTGGATTGCTCAGTTTTTTCCTGAACTCCCTAGTTGGGCGGGATGGATTGGTTTTAGCATGCTTATCATTTTTAATCTTGGTTTGGCTCTTTTGTTGGCTTTTTTGATTGCACCAATCGCAGCTATGATTGGTGGTTTTTTCATTGACTCTGTTGCTGAAATCATTGAAAAAGAGGATTACCCAAACGAGCCTATTGGACAAGCTTTGCCGTTTCAGCGTTCTCTTATCATTTCCTTTAAATTTGTTATTTTAAGCCTTCTTGGTAATGGAATTGCTTTTATTTTATTCTTCATACCAGGTATTAATTTAATCGCTTTTTACGTTATTAATGGTTATTTGCTTGGTCATGAATATTTCTTGTTTGCTGCTTATCGTTTTCGAACAGAGCAAGATGCACGTGCTTTTTTACATACTCATTACACAACGGTTTTTGGTGCAGGATTATTAATAGCGCTTTTTGTTTCGATTCCAATTCTTAATTTAACAACACCGCTTTTTGCAGCCGCCTTTATGACATATTTACACAAAATGCTTTCCCAAAAGACCATGGCACGCATTACACAAAAATAATGTTACTTGACTTTAAGGCTAATAAAACTTGCCAGCCAAAAAAGCATAATATAAAATTTTATGCTTTATCTTTTATTAAAGTAATATATTGATTTATAACGATAATTTATTGTTTCACAACATGAGTGAAAAACCTAAATATCATGAGGCTTTCTCATTTTAATCCTATTCATATTGGATTAATTGAAATCGTTTGTTAATATGTCATAAACGGAGGTGGTGTGTAGATAAAGGTACTTTCAAAAAGGCGTGAAATATCTTTTATGAATCCTCTCAATGCAAACATTATCGTCACATTAAAACTGGAAAAGAGTATGATGGTATCGATTTGTACCTTCTATTTCAGTAAAAATGAAGAGCATAATGTATTTTATACCATTTACGGAGAGTATATACTCTTCTGAGGACAGTCATTAAGAGAGTTTTGGTGATTATTGAAAAATGTCTTTGTAAAACAAGCACATGAATGAGTAATATAATAGCATTTTTGAGGGTATTCAATTTTAATTGTGAAAAGCGCGCGCTTTAAAGAAACCTTTTGAAAAAAATCTTGCTCTGATGATAACGTTTCGCTAATATGGTGTTATCATGTACATTATCTTAAATGGATTATTTTAGCCTTGTTAAAGCCTTATATTATAAGGTTTCTTTTCTTAAAAACTGTTGATACGAATGATTAATTGGATTTTCATTTTTATTAAAAAATAAGGGGTTTGTTAACCATCGCAAGGAGTGAATTTTAATACCAAAGTAAAAAAATAAAAATTAAAAAACAAGCTATACGTACACAGATAAAAGTATTAAATAGACTCCTTTGTTCCACCGGTAAAGCAAATGTGACTGCTTAGGTTCATATTCTTTCAAATCATGCGAAAGATGTGTAATATTTAAAGGAAGGTTATAAAGATGAACTGGATTACAAATTATGTTCGTCCTAAAATTAACTCTATATTGGGGCGCCGTGAAATTCCAGAAAATCTATGGATTAAAGATCCTACCAGTGGTGAAATGATCTTCCATAAAGATCTGGAAGCTAATCAATTTGTAGCTCCCAATTCTGGCCATCATATGCGTATCAGCGCTAAAAATCGTCTCATGCATTTTTTTGATGATGGTGTTTATACAGCTCTTGAAAATCCAAAAGTTGTAACAGATCCTTTAAAATTTCGTGACGAAAAACGCTATATTGACCGGTTAAAAGATTATCGTTCTAAACTTGGTGTTGATGATAATATTTTAAGTGCACGTGGTACGATTGAAGGCTTACCAATCATTGCGACCGTTCAAGATTTCGCCTTTATGGGTGGATCACTCGGTATGGCTTCAGGAGAAGCTATTATTAAAGCTTTTGATACTGCCATTGCCGAAAGGCGCCCGTTAGTTCTTTTTTCTGCTTCTGGTGGCGCACGCATGCAAGAAGGAACACTCTCGTTGATGCAAATGCCTCGTACAACCGTAGCGATTGAAATGTTGAAAGAAGCAAAACTTCCCTATATTGTTGTGCTGACTAATCCAACCACCGGTGGTGTTACTGCTTCTTACGCCATGCTTGGTGATATTCACATTGCTGAACCTGGCGCTATGATTGGTTTTGCTGGTCCACGTGTGATTCAACAAACTATACGCGAAACCCTACCAGAAGGTTTTCAAAGTAGTGAATATCTGCTCGAACATGGTATGATTGATATGGTTGTATCACGTTTAGAAATGAAAACAACAATTGCGCGTCTTTTACGTTTGATGATGAAACGCCCTGCTGTTTTTGACCCTTCCGATCCATCCCCAACAGACTCTCAAACATCGCTTTCTACAACAAAAGCAGCTTAAATTTATGCAACAAAACCAGATACAAAGGGTGGTGGATGATTTACTAAAAAATTATCCGAAAAAATTTGATCTTTCTTTAGAGCGTATTATTCACCTTTTAGAGCGTCTTGGTAATCCACATTTAAAACTTGCCCCTATTATTCACATCGCTGGAACAAATGGCAAAGGATCTGCCTCAGCGATTTGCCGTGCTCTTTTAGAAAGTGCAGGATACTGCGTTCATGTCTATAGCTCACCTCATCTCGTCAACTGGAATGAACGCTGCCGGTTAGGTCAAAAAGGAGGTGGTCAACTTGTTACAGAAAACCAATTGGCTGAGACAATCCGTGAAATTATAAAAGTAAATCGTCAAGAGCCGATTACTATTTTTGAAATTTTTACAGCCGCTGCCTTTATGCTGTTTAGTACACATCCAGCTGATGTTGTCATTTTAGAAGTTGGGTTGGGAGGGCGTTTTGATGCTACCAATGTCATTAACAAACCAGCTGTATCGCTTATTATGCCCATTGATTATGATCATGAGAACTTTCTTGGAAACACAATTGCTCAAATCGCTTTTCAAAAGGGGGGAATTATCAAACCAAATGTTCCAGTAGTCATCGGGAAGCAAAATTATGAAGAAACTCTTGCTACTTTAATACCCCTTGCCGATAAAAATAAAGCACCTTATTCTCTATTTGATCAAGATTATCAAAGTTATAAAGAACATGGACGTATGGTTTTTCAAAACAATCAAGGTCTCATGGATCTTTCACTTCCTAACCTTATTGGAGACCACCAAATTGCCAATGCTGGCGCATCTCTTGAAGCAGTTTGTCAAGCAGGTTTTCAACTTTTAGAACAAACCATAAATGACGCTTTGAAAAATATTTATTGGCCCGCACGGATGCAACATCTTATCCAAGGACATTTGGTTGATCAACTGTCTCCTAATATTGATTTATGGTTAGACGGTGGTCACAATCCTGCTGCTGGAAAAGTTATTGCGGCAGAACTTACACAATGGAGAAAAAAAACAGATCGTCCCATTATTATGATTGCTGGCATGCTCAATACCAAAGATGCTGTCGGTTATTTTCGTTCCTTAGCGAACCTTGTCGATAAAATATATACGATACCGCTGATTAACAATAATGCCAGTATCTCTCCAATAAAATTAGCTGAATCAGCGCAAAAAGCAGGAATCTTTGCTACTCCACAAGCACATCTACAAGATGCTTTGCATAAGATTAGAGCCGAATATAAAGAGGCAATTGTCCTTATTAGTGGTTCCCTTTATCTTGCGGGCGATATTTTACGTGACAATAAAACACCTCCATGCTAGAAATTGATTATTTTAAAGCTTTGAAAGATAGACTTTTTAATCATGCAACTTGATTGTGCACTTTATCAACATCCTAAACTTATTACTGTTTTTGGCGGATCTGGTTTTGTAGGACGACATGTCGTTGAAACTTTGACTAAGCGGGGATATCGCGTTCGTATCGCTGTTCGTTATCCACAAAAAGCTTATTACATGCTCCAAATAGGAGAAGTAGGACAAACCCAAATGCTTAAAACGGATATCAAGCATCGTGCCTCTGTTGCACGCGCGTTGCTTGGAGCTGATGCGGCAGTGTTTTTACCTGGTAGCTTAAAACAAGCAAATCAATCGAATTTTAAAAACACACAAATTGATGGTGCTTACAATGTTGCTGAATTAACAGCACAAGCTGCTATTCCACTCATCTATATGTCCACACTTGTGGCTAACGAGAATGCTTCATGTCTTTATGCACGTGTTAAGTTTATGGGTGAACAAATCATTCATAACAAGCATCCTCAAGCAATTATTATCCGTCCATCCGTTATCTTTGGACCAGAGGATTGTTTCTTTAACACCTTAGCAGATTTGTCACGTTTTTTACCAATTATGCCTCTTTTTGGGGGTGGGCAAAGCAAATTGCAACCCGTGTATGTTGGTGACGTTGCTGAGTTTATCGCGCGCACTTTAGATGGACAGGTTGCTTGGGGAAAAAATTATGATCTTGGTGGTCCCCAGATTATCACCTTTCAAAATACTCTTGAAAATATACTCAAAATTATTCACCGTAAAAAAACAATCCTATCCATGCCCCTTTCTGCTGGTCTATTGATTGGAGGAATTTTGGGAACTATCGGTAAATTGCCTTTTGTACCAACACTCGTAACAGCCAATCAGATACGTTTTTTGCAAATGGATAACATTGTTTCTAAAGAGGCTATAGAGAATGGATATACTCTAGAAGGTGTGGGAATTACCCCCAGAGCAATGGCTGCATTCTTGCCAAGTTATCTTTGGCGATTTCGTCCACATGGTCAATTTTCCCAAAACTTACTCGTCTAGAATAAATTTTTCCAAAACTGAGTTAATTATTTGATTTATAATTCATAGCTCGTTGTTCGCGGTTCTAAAATCAGAGTGCTCAATAGAGTAATGTCTTTGCATTTTTAATGCTCTATTCAGTATCACAAAAAATGTTTAATCGTATATCTATAGTATTTTGATAAAAATCGTTGAAAACAGGAGAAACGCACTTCCTATAAACTGTCTTTATCCAAGAACAGATGCAACATTGGAATCCTAAAGAACCGATTCTGAATTGCCTATTCATAAATATGATAACCTATGGCTTTGCATTATATTATTTTGGTAGAAAGCTTAATAATGAGATTAAAGTAAGGTAATACTTCCTTTTTCAACAACCGCATAAGCGAGTAGAATACTCGTATACTACTTTCGATATTATCCCATAAAAAATCGATATAAAAACTGTGAAGCAATGCACAATTTTTATTATTTAAAAGGTATTCTCTCTGGAGATTTTTAAAAGCTTTAACGTTACGTGAAAAGGATAGAGTTTTGTTTATATAATAAGACTTATCATGGAGATCTCTCATTCTGTCAGTAACATCATCACTCAGATTCATAAATGCATATTTGTTGCACAAATTTATGAAGATTTTAAAAGAGCTTTTTCACATAAAGAAGTCCTCTTCTTGTCTTGCATTTTTTTTTAATTTCTCCTACCGTCTTGGAAAAACTTATTTTAAAGGAATAAAGAATGGCAGCTCAAGATTTTGTTGTCAAAGATATTGCACTTGCCGCTTATGGTCGTAAAGAACTTGATATTGCTGAAACTGAGATGCCTGGTTTGATGGCTTGTCGTAAGGAGTTTTCCTCTAATCAACCTTTGCGCGGAGCGCGTATTTCTGGCTCATTGCACATGACAATTCAAACAGCTGTTTTAATTGAAACATTAAAAGCTATTGGCGCCGATATACGGTGGAGCTCTAGTAATATTTTTTCTACGCAAGACCATGCAGCAGCAGCTATCGCCGCAACTGGTATTCCTGTATTCGCCGTTAAGGGTGAAACATTGGAAGAATATTGGACTTATATAGATGCAATTTTCCAATGGCCAGATGGTAATCCTTCCAATCTTATTTTAGATGATGGAGCTGACGCCACAAACTATATTTTAATGGGAAGTCGTGCAGAACAAAATAAAGATATCCTATCGCATCCCAAAACAGAAGAAGAAGAAATTTTTTTCAAACAAATACAAAAGCGTATGGATGCAACGCCAAGATTTTTTACACGACAGCGTGCAACAATTAAAGGTGTAAGCGAAGAAACCACAACAGGTGTAAACCGTCTTTATCAGTTACAAAAAGAAGGGCTTCTGCCTTTTCCTGCTATTAATGTCAATGATAGCGTCACTAAATCAAAGTTTGATAATAAATATGGATGTAAAGAATCATTGGTCGATGGTATTCGACGTGGAACAGACGTGATGATCGCTGGTAAAACTGCCATTGTCTGTGGTTATGGTGACGTAGGAAAAGGTTCAGCAGCATCTCTTTCTGGTGCTGGGGCTCGTGTTAAAGTAACAGAAATTGATCCTATTTGCGCTCTTCAAGCAGCTATGGATGGCTATGAAGTTGTTAATTTGGATGATGCTGCTTCCAGTGCTGATATTATCATCACGACAACAGGCAATAAAGATGTTGTTCGTTTAGACCATATGCGACAAGTAAAGGATATGTGTATTCTTGGAAATATTGGTCATTTTGATAACGAAATCCAAGTCGCAGCCCTTAGAAATTTGCCATGGACAAATATTAAACCACAAGTTGATATGATCACCTTTCCCGATGGAAAACGCATCATTTTGCTCTCTGAAGGGCGTTTGTTAAACCTCGGGAATGCGACTGGGCATCCCTCTTTTGTCATGTCAGCCTCGTTTACTAATCAAGTTTTAGCGCAAATTGAACTTTTTACCCGTGCAGAACACTATACAAATGAAGTCACTGTTTTGCCTAAACATCTTGATGAAAAAGTTGCACGTCTACATCTTGACCGGTTAGGAATAAAATTAAGTGTTTTATCAGAAGAACAAGCCGCTTATATTGGAGTCACACCACAAGGACCTTATAAACCAAACCATTACCGTTACTAAACATTTCCTTGGGTTAAAAAAGGGAAAGATGTCGTGCGCAGCTTTGGTGACTATAACCCCAAAGAAAAAGCTCAAAAAATGATTCGAATCTATGCGTATATATTTTGCCTTTTTTTCTTTTTTTCTCCAACATGCGCTGTTGCTCAGCCACTGGAAGGTTATCTACCATTTTTCTTCACTTTACTAGATGGTCCATGGCTGCTTTTAGCGCTGTGTGGAGGAATTTCTTGTGCTTCACTTCTCACGTGCCTAGCTGTTATTATGCGTGCAAAAAAAACTGCACAGAAGCCTTTGAAGATAATTCAGGCAAATTTTTCTGAAAAACTTAAATATTATGAATGGCTTCTGGAAGAAACCGAGCAATTCCTTCTTATTTGGGAAAATCCAACAACCTTACCCCGTGTCGTTGGTGCCCTTTCTGCATTGCAAAAAATAGGAATCGATCAGAAAGATTTTCAGCGTTTTGAGCTCTGGGTTGAAGAAAATTCTCTGCGAGAACTTGATTATGCATTGACTCAACTACGTTGTAAATGTCACCCTTTTGATCTTTCTATCACCACCACAAACAATGTACTGCTGCAAGTTACAGGAGTTATCGCAGGAACAGTCGCTATTGCTCGTTTTCAAGATATCTCAAAACAACAGAGTGAAAATGCTCGTTTACAGAAAGATATCGCCCGCCTTCTTACTGAACTGAGAATGCAGCGTAATCTTCTTGATCTTATTCAAGAGCCCGTATGGATAAAAGATTGTGAAGGAAAAGTTTGTTTTATAAATCGCGCCTTTAGAGAAATGACAGACTTTCGTGAAGACAGTGATGAAGTGGGGGATCTTTTCAATGAAAATACACAACGTAAAACAGATGAAACAGAAACAATTTTTCAAGAACATGTTCACACAGTTATTGATGGAGAACGACATCGTTTTCATCTCACACGTATTACAACAGCCGAAGGGATGGCAGCTTTTGCGCGTGATGACAGCGCATATGAAAATCTTGCTCATGAATTAAGTTATGTTCTTCAAAGCCATTGTGAAACACTTGACCAAATTTCAACAGCTGTAGCTATTTTTGATACAAACCAAAAATTAAAATTCTGTAATCATGCTTTTAAAATTTTATGGCCGTTGGAGACTTCCTTTTTAGAAAGTGAACCAAGCCATACATTATTTCTTGAACGTTTACGTGAAAAAGGGCTCATTGCTGAACACCCCGATTGGCGCGCGTGGAAAGAAGAACTTTTTAAAGCCTATCGACAAACAGAATCGAACCAACAAATTTGGAATCTTCCAGATGGGCGTACGGTGCGTGTTATCTCGAACCCTCATCCACAAGGAGGTGTCACTTGGCTTTACGAAAACCTTACAGAAAAAATTGATCTTGAACGCCGTTATAATACACTTATTAAAATACAAGGTGAAACACTTGATAAACTTTCCGAAGGCGTGGTTGTTTTTGGTACTGATGGGCGCCTTCGTTTATCGAATCCTGCCCTGTCGAAATTGTGGTCGCTTCCCTATAATTTACTGGTAGAAGGGACCCATATTACACAGTTACAAAGCCATTGTTCAGCCTTAACCTTAGGACAAGAATGGGATCAATTTACCAAATTCATTACCGGTTTTGCTGAAAAACGTGAAACATATTCAGGTCGTATAGATCTTAAAAATGATATGATTATTGACTATACTCTGGTCCCTCTTCCCGATGGACAAACGATGCTTACTTTTGTGAATGTTACGGACACTGTCCATGTTGCGCGTGCTCTTCAAGAAAGAAATGAAGCATTAGAAAGTGCTGATCGTTTGCGTAATGAATTTGTTCAACATGTTTCCTATGAATTGCGTACACCTCTCACCAATATTATTGGATTTTCGGATATTTTACGTGATCAAATTTTCGGCTCTATCAATAAACGTCAACAAGAATATCTTGGGCATATTCATTCAGAATCAGGAACTCTTTTAAATATTGTTAACGATATTCTTGATCTTGCTACCCTTGATGCAGGCATTATGGAGTTGGACATAAAATCGGTTAATATTGCAGATGCTATGATACAAGCAGTAACACGTATAGAAGATCGCCTTAATGGACGCCATATTACGCTTTTACAACAAATTTCTCCTTCCTTAAATTCCATTTCTGCTGACGAAAAACGCTTGCATCAAATTTTTGTGAATGTGCTGAGTAATGCTATTAATTTTGCAACGGAAGCGAGCACTATTGAATTTTGCGTCGATGAACAAGATGATAATATTGTCTTTAGCGTTCACAATGAAGGCTCTGATATTCCAAAAGACGTCCTTGATCGTATTTTTAAACGTTTTTCTTCTCATTCACACCATGGCGGGCGTGCAGGAGCGGGTCTTGGCCTTTCCCTTGTGAAGAGTTTCGTTGAACTACACGGTGGACATGTTGAGATTCTTACCGGTTCTGGAAAAGGAACAACAGTTAAATGTTTTTTCCCACTTCCCAAAGGAGATAAGATTTTTTAATTTCAATCTTTATTATAACAAAAATTTTTCATCCATTTCATGGAACTCTTAATGAATTTTAGTTTTTTTCTTGAAAATGAAGAGGCAACAAAGCTTTTTGCACAACATTTAACCCTTTCTTTAAAGCCGGGGGATCTTGTAACGTTGCAAGGAGATCTTGGAACTGGAAAATCAACTATTGCACGTACAATCATCCAAACACTTGCGAATGATAACACTATGGATGTTCCAAGCCCTACTTTTACTCTTGTGCAAAGCTATCAACTTCCACAGTTTGAAATTATTCATGCTGATCTTTACCGCCTTTCTATGGCAGAAGAAATTGATGAATTAGGGCTTCATGAAGCTCGTGAGAAAAATATTTTGCTTGTTGAATGGCCAGAAAGAAATACAGCTCTTTTAGAGCTTGCCACTTTTGCACTCACCTTACACTATAAAGAACATGGGCGTCATGTAACACTCAGATCAGCACAACATTCCATTGAACGTTTGCAACAGTCTTTTGCAATTCGTACATTTTAAAAAAACATCGACATGAGCATGGACCTCATCATTTTTTAATTGATAATACCTCTAATACGTACCGAAATTTGAAATGATGAACAACATAAAGAAGTCCCTCATGGCGGATCAACCATGAAGATGAGACGAAATACTGACTCTTTTATATAACAATGACATAAATTGCAAAGGACATCCGTTAATTTATAGGAATTTATCAATTTATTTTAGAGAATGTTTTTTGCCTTTCATATTTTTGGTAAAGGCTCCAAAAAAATCTTTTGATTCTAGAGAATAGTACAAGAGAATTTTAAATTGAAGTGGTAACCCTTTAGAAGAGCATTATATAATCTGTAGTGAATTGCTTACTTCTTTCTGCTTAAAAATTGTGAACTTCAGAAAAGTAATTTGCAAAGTTTTTTCTTAAAATCTCCTTATTTCTAGATTGATATTGCCTTTTTATGTGTTGAAAGCACTATCTATCTCAATAGTCTTATTCAAGAAGAAAATACCTCTATGAAATTATCATTCACCCAATATTTTTGACGCGCATATAAGGAAAGAATTGCCTATATTCTTCATACAGGGCAATTTTTTATAAAAAATAGTCAATTGAATCATGCATAAAAGTATGAATTCTTAAATTCATTTAACATTTTGATTTTATTATCTTTTTATTATAGTATAATGCAAAAAAGAATGTTTAAAAATCAAAAGGAGAGACAAAGCTTCTCTCCTTTATAGTGATTATATGTGGAATTAACTAAGCCCATCTTTTATCCATTCAGAAAGACGTCCTTTAGAGGTAGCGCCAACCATATTCGATGAAATATTTCCATTTTTAAACATTAATAATGTAGGGATAGAACGTACTCCGTATTGGGTAGCCAGTTCTGGATTTTCATCAATATTTACCTTAGCAATTTTAACTTGATTTTGCATTTCTATTGAAATTTCATCCAAAATTGGAGCAATCATTTTGCAAGGGCCACACCATTCTGCCCAAAAATCAACCACAACAGGGGTGGAAGAGGTTAGAACTTCACTTTCGAAATTGTCCTTATCAACTTTTATACACGTCATTGATTTATCCTTTATATTCACTTTTTATAGATTGGTATGATAACAATTCATATCAAGTTATTGCAAAGATAAATTATTAAAGGACTTTTTTACACCAGAGATTGTGTATTGTGTTTGTTTGGGCGATTTTATGAAAGTAAAAAAGTGTAAGGATACTTTGAAGGAAAGGAGTAACTTATAAGGCAACTTCACCAAGAAATGCCTCGAGTTTTTCTGGAGAAAGTTTAAAAATTTTGGCTTCTTTACTGTAGATAAGCAGAGCTTGGATATCTTTATCGGGATGAATAGCTTGCAACAATTTTCGGTAAAGAGCCATTTGCAACCAGTGATGGGAAGCAATAGCAGCTTCATTTTCTGGCGGGGTTCCTGTTTTAAAATCAGCAAAGATAATGCTGTTTTGCGTGATGTAGAGACGGTCAATTTGACCAGAAATTGCTTGTTCTTTTCCACGAATTTTCACTATACCCATTAAGGAGACCTCAGCACGTGAATGCTCAGAAAAAAGGGGCTTGAGGTAAACGTGATCTAATATTTTCCAAACATGGCGAAGAGCATCTTTTCTTTGGCTCTCATACCAATGAGAGGCTTTGATATTGAGATAGTTTCGAGCATAGTCTCGACGTTTTTGTAGGGGATAATCGGGTAAATATTGTAACAATCGGTGAACGATATTACCATATTCAATGGAAAAAGCTCTGTTAGTATTTGTTGCTCCTAAAACAGGGGAGGTGGTAAGCTGTTTTGGACTTGAGGACAGCTCTGTATCAGCTTCAATGGAAAGGCTCGCGACTGAGGGTTTTAACGGTTTTGGTAGCACTGGTTCTTCTGGTACTTTATGGGAGAAAAAAGCAGGCAAAGGTGGTAAGGTTTGGCATTCAGCGCAAGGGACTTTTGGGTTTATAGAAGCAGAGGAAGGAGATGTAATACAATAACGCCAAGCTGCAATATCTTCCGCAGAATCTTTTATAGCAAGAGCATGCGGTTCGAGGGCTTTTTTTACCAGTTGTAACCATGTATGAGATTGCGTTTTCTGGCCTTTATATCCACAAATAAACAAGCGATCTTCAGCACGTGTCATTCCTACATAAAGAAGGCGCCTATATTCTTCTTCTGCACGCTCTTTTAAATGTGAAATTGCTTGTTTAGAGGGTTTTGTATCAAAATTTTCATTGGGGCGCCAAATAAAGGCTTGTTTTCCATTCCATTGTGCATTGTTTAAAGAAACTTTAAGCAAGTGAGGCGCATGCTGAGGATGCCAAATCGCACTACCAGGATCGACCAAAAACACAATAGCAGCCTCTAGTCCCTTTGCAGCATGAACAGTCATGATGCGGATTTCTTCATTATTTTGTTCAAATTCACGTTTAATTTCTGGTTCGCTTGCACTTAATGTTTCTAAAAAAGCTTGTAATCCTGGTAATCCTGTTTTTTGAATAGTGAGCGTATAATCCATAAAAGCATCGAGCACATCATTTGCTTCAGATCCTAAACGAGACAGAATTTTTTGTCTTCCCTTATCATTATTCAAAATATGGCTATAAAACTCGAAAACCGGTATTTTATCCACTAAAGCGCGATAATGGTTTAGCTTTTCAAAAGCATCTTTAAAAGATGCCTGCGATGATGCGTGCGTAAATAAGCTTTGCCAAAGAGAGCCGGTGCGGTGTGCAGCAAGCTGATAGAGTTCCTCTTCACTAAGAGCAAAAAGGGGGCTTTTTAAAACACAAGCAAGAGAAAGATCATCTTGTGGCTGCAAAATAAAACGCGCAAGCGCCATTAAATCACGAATACTAATATGTTTGGTAAGCTGTAAACGATCAGCCCCTGCTACGGGAATATTGCGGTGTTTAAAAGCACGAGAAAGAGCTGAGACAAATTGATCACGTTTACGAACCAAGATCATAATATCACTTGCACGTATTAAGCGTCCTTTTGCTGGAAGCATTTCACCTTTTTGTAACCAGTTGGCAATAGTTTCAGCAATTTTTTCTGCTAAACGAACTTCAGGGGTATCTAAATGATCAACGCTTAAATGCCAATCATGAGGAAATTCACTCGTCTCTTGGGAAATAGCATCCCATATAACAACTTCACCGGGACTATGAACACGAATAGCTTCATGCACCGTTTTTGTATTTTCTGCCGAAAGTCCTTTGTAGTTTTCTGGTGTTTCAAAAACAATATCAACGCTTTTAAGAACATCCGCTGTAGAGCGAAAAGAGTAATGCAGTTGTATTTTTTCAAATTGCTGATTTGTTTGCTGCACTTTTTTTTGAATGATTCGTCCATTTTCAGCAAAATTTTCTGGAGCTGCGCCTTGAAAAGAATAAATAGATTGCTTTTCATCTCCAACAGCAAAAAGAGTCCGTATATTTGTTCGTTGGCTATAACCTGAGAAAAACTCTTGTGCCAACAGTTGAATAATTTGCCATTGCTCAGGATTAGTATCTTGTGCTTCATCAAGTAGAATGTGATCAAGACCACGATCAAGTTTATAATGCACCCATTGGCTTGCACCTTTACGCTGTAATAAATGAAGTGTACGCTCAATAAGATCGTCAAAGTCTAAGAAGCCATTAGCCTTTTTTAGATTCGTGTAGATTTTGAGATAAACAGCACATAACTGAAAAGCAGCCATATTGAGAGTAGCAACTTTTGCACATTGATATTTCTCTAAAAGAATAGAAAGCTTGTTTTGTTTATCTTCAAGCATTTGTTGAATAAAAGGCCAAATTTGGTCTGACTTTTTACGAGATAAATGTGAAAACTTACGTGGCTCACCTTTTATTGTAAAATAAATATCAGAAATAATATTGAGAATATTTGTCTCATCATGCACCTTTTCTAATTGGGAAAGTTTTTCCACCATATCCTTGCAGCTTTGACTACCATTGGTTTCACAATGGTTAAGAGCATAAAGAGGAAGGCGCGCTGTCTGTTTAATTTGTTCCAATAGACATTGGTTTGTTTCATCTGGCGCTAAGTTAAAAAGTGCACGCAATTTTTCTTCTCCATTTTCAGATAGAAGAGAAGATAAAAAATCAGATAATTTATGTTGCTTTTCCGTTGCTTCATAGAGCAATTGATTAAAAGTATGTTCGCTAATAACTTTAAATAACTGTTGTAAAGCAGGCTGTACATCACGACGAGCTAAAAGTTGGCGACGAGATTCTTGTAGTAATTTTTTTCGACTGATATCATCGGGAAGTTCAAAATGCCCTGCAATATTGGCTTCTAACATGAATTGATGCAAGAGAGATTCACAAAAAGCATGAATCGTTTGGATTTTTAAGCCACCAGGCGTTTCGAGAGCACGCGCGAAGAGTTGTCGTGCATAAGTTAGTTTTTGCGCATTAACAGTTTTTTTTTCAAACCGTGTTAAGGTTTCTTGCAGCTGTGCGTCATCGAGTTCATTCCAACTGGAAAGCGTGCGAAAAATTCGTGATTGCATAACAGCAGCAGCAGCTCTTGTATAAGTAAGGCATAAAATACGTGCTGGAGGCGTACCGTTTAAAAGCAAACGGATAACACGTTCACTTAAAACATGGGTTTTTCCAGATCCAGCATTTGCAGAAACCCACACGTTTTTTTGGGGATGTGTTGCCGTTGCTTGTGCATCAAGAGCGGCTTCAGGAATAGAAAAAATCGTCATGATTACTCTTCTTTATGAAAACCACTTGACCATTCCCACAACCGAGCCAAATGGTCGTAGTCGCCTTCATATCGTTTTGACATGGGGACAGCATATGAGAGATAGCCTTGTTGTGGATTTTGATAATAAGTTATGAGTGCGATAAGATTTTCCCATGCATTTTCACCAAGATTAACAGCACTTAGGTGAGTTTTTCCGTCTTTTTTCTTTAAAAGAATTGATTGGGATTTAATTTCACCTTTTTTGTTAAGGGGTATGTAAAATAAATTTGAGGGAGTAAAATCTTGAAAATCTGGGAATCCCCCTTGTATGAGTAAAGCTGTTTCTAAAGCCAATTGCGGAAATAATAATTCACGAACTTGTTTTGATGAAGGAGGGGTACCAGTTTTGAAATCTAGAATTTCAACTGTTTTATCTGGCAAAACATCAAGACGATCAGCACGTCCTGAAAGGGTTACCCCTGTTGTTCCTATAGGGATTTTTTGTGATACCACTTCCGAATATCGCTCTCGCAGTCCTAAACTTTGTTCCCATTGAATAAGGCGTGGAGCAAGATTTTCAAAACTATTCCACCAAATTACTTCAATGTCGGGTGGAAAATTGAATTTATCAAACTCTTTACGTCCAATAGAAAGCAGCACATTGAGTGCATTTGCAGCATTTGGATTTTTTATTTGTGTGCAAAAAGCTGCAAGAATAGCGTGATAAAGTGTTCCACGTTCTGAAGCGCTAGGATCATGAATAAGTTCTTTAAGTGGTTTGAGCCGTAAGATTTTTTTAGCATAAATAGCATAAGGATCATACCGCAATGTTTCTATTTCAGTGACTGAAAAATGACGCGGACGTATATCAAGAGGTGGAGCAGGGCAAGGACGTTCCACCTCAGAAGTTATGCTTGTATGATCAAGCATCTTTGCCCAATGGCGTAGTATTTCACCTCGTTCACGGATTTTTTTCCAAACCTGTTTCCCTACAACTGTTTCCATGCGTTGTAGCCAGCGTGAAGGAATGGAGGGTGTATGATTAACGCGCAATGCGCGACTCATCACCACTTTATCCATTCCCATCGCCCATTGAAAATCATGCGCGGAAAGACCAATACGCTGCTCTGGTGGCTCCAGAGTTAACATCATTTTCATCGGTCGCGATAAAAAAGCATCATTTCGGGTTGATATCGGCCATGACCCTTCATTAAGACCGCCGATGACCACTGTATCAACTGTTTGCAAACGTGATTCCAAAGTACCCCAGATGAATAAACGTGGATGTCCTCCAGGCGAAGGTGTGACGGAACGGGTTGCTATTATGGCAGAAAACATAGCGGGCCATTCGCAAAGATGAAATGTTAATCCTGATTGATCACTGACCAATTCACGTAAAAATTTTGATAGGGCTTGTCCTGCTTCGTGTTGATAAAGATGTGCAAGAGAATTATCTTCATTGCGACCAAAATTTTCAAAAACCTCAACAGTTGCTATCGCAGCTTCGGTGATGGTGCATTCTTTCTCTTTTTTCATAAGAGATGTTAAAGGTTCAACAGCTTTCCTCAAAAGATGACAAAGGAAACGTGCTTCTTCACATTTCTGCTGATCAAGAGCGTTGATTTCAGAACTATTATGAAAGTGCGTTTCAATCCATTTTTCAAGAAATTGATCACATTCGCAAAGATTGATGCGCCCTGTATTCCCTCGAAGAATAAAAAGTTCAAAATTTTCTGCCATTTCGCGTAAACGATGACGGTTTTGTTGGAGTGTTGTCAGAGGATGTTTAAGAAGAGAAAGAAAAGCAATGGGATCATCGGGTTGCAACACATTTTCTAAAATAAGCCGTAAGAGAGTTACAGGCAATGTTTGTGCAAGTGGTATTCCGCTTGAATCATTTGCTTCAATTCCAAATCTCTGTAATTCCACAGCAACACGGCGTGCTAAATTACGGTCATTTGTAATAAGGGCCGCAGTTTTTTGGGGTTCTTCAATAGCTTTACGTAAGGTAACAGCTATAGCGAGAGCTTCTTCACGTTCATTTATAGCTTCAATAAATGACCAATCTGCACAAAGATTTTCATAATCATCACGGACAATTTGTATCCATTTATCTGTTGTAGAAGCTGGTCGGAGTGCTTCTGATAAAAGAGCCATTCGTCTTTTCTTTGTTATACTTTGTTGGCCAATTTCGCAAACATGATGACGTTGACACTCCATGAGAGTTAGAAGTTTTTTTAAATGATATTGAGGATGGCTAAAAACATTTTCTGCAGGATCAAAAAAATCACAAGCTGTTTTTTCTTTATGGCTTGTGCATAGTGCATTCCATTGTTCTTCATCCATATGAAGATCAAGGCCAGGAAGAACAACAGCCCCTTTTGGCAGAGAAGCTATAACCTTTAAAAGATGAGAAACTGCGGGCATAGAACCTGACACACCAGCTGCAATGACCGGTTTATCAGGCGGCATACGTCGTAAAGTCTCTGCGTGCATTGTGAGTGCTTGATTACGCCATTCAGCGGGATTACTTCGTTGTCTTTCTGTCAAGATTTTTGGCCAATTTTGCGTAACAATAGTCAAGAAATCGAGCGTTATTTGCCACCATTCAGCGACCATATCAGGTGCAATATTTTTAAGTTTTGACCAGTCTGCTCCTTCTGTTTCAATTTCGTCCATCAAGTGTGCTAAATCTTGCGCAAGCCAAATCGCATCAGCACTATGAGCCGGAATAAGCACATCTTCTGTGCCAAACATGGCACGCAGATGCGCAGGTAAATTTTCACGCCATGGACGAATAAGGCGTGCTAAAAGTAAAAGACGTTCGCTTTCTCCAATAGGCGGATCGAGAGTGCTGGTATGATTTTCAACAAAAAGGAAACTGTCTTCATCTACATCTCCTAGAGCACGAATGGTTGGCAAGAATGTTGATTGTGTATCACTTCTTTCAACAAAGGCTAAACGCAAAGCGCGAGCAGCACGACGTGTCGGAACATAAATAAGGCTATCGGCAAGGGCAGTTTGAATATCTCCACTGGAAGCGAAATTATCAATAAGGCTACCAGAGAGTAGTGCATCAACAAAGTGAGGCAAAAAAGCAGTTCCCGGAGAAATAGAAAAGACACGCGGTTTATAGGTCATATGATCTCATATTTGGGATAACAAATTTCAGCTTATTGATTATTTGTATTATTTTGACTGTATACAATATTTATACAAGGAAAAACTGAAAAGCTATATTTATACAGCAGATTTTTTATTTTAGATTTAAAAAATCAGTTTCATAAATAATATTTTCCCATAAAAAGCTTGGGAAAAAAAATAATATTTCCACCCTTCACAGCGGAAATAGATTACTTTGATGGAGAGAGTTTTGCAAAAGTTTATCGTGCAAGCCTCTATTTTGCTAGGATTACATCCCTTATGCAAAATAGAATGCCCAAAAATATCATTATGTTGCAATTTTATATGTTTGTTTTTAAAGAGACATCTTTCATTGTACTTGAGCTTACCTCGTAATGTCGTCCCGTAAATAATATAAATGAATAGTATAACTTAAACTTCCGTGAATGGGATAAGATACACCACACACCACCATCGTTACATCATAACGCTACAAACCACCATCATCACTTTTTTACCCTCACCCAATATTTTGAAAGCTCTTGGCTATGGAGAAGATTTATAAGAGGCTTTGTATTTCTTGCTTCCAGTGTTTTACGCACACATCAATCCTACTTATGACATGCAAACAAACGATTTTGATTGTTTCAATATAAGAAACTTATAATATTCAGATTTTTAACCCAATATAAAAAATGATAAATTATCATTATAAATCAAATTATTGTAGAAAATATTTTTCTTTATTTTAAGAGCGTACTTGGTAATCTTTAAAAGCAGAAAATTTTATTTTAGGAGCTCTTTCTGCCTCATAATTCAATGAAAAATGATTCTCCGCTAAAAAGACTGGATCACCTTCTAAATCATACGCAATAGCAGAGCGGTGATTGCTGAGAAACTTTTGCAACTCATCTTTGCTCTGCGCTGAAATCCAACGACATAAATTAAAACGCGCAGACTCAAAATTCACTGGCAAAGAATATTCTATTTTTAATCGTTCTTTTAAAACATCAATTTGCAAAGCACCAATAACACCAATGAGAGAAGGCGACCCATCATCAGGAATAAACAATTGTACAACCCCTTCTTCAGCCATTTGTTGCAAAGCTTCTTTGAGCTTTTTTGCTTTCATTGGATCGCCCAAACAAACACGACGCAAAATCTCTGGTGCAAAATTTGGTACTCCCTTAAAGAGGATATCTTCTCCTTCAGTCAAAGTATCGCCAATACGCAATGTTCCATGATTAGGAATCCCTACGATATCACCGGCATAGGCTTGATCAGCAATTTGGCGTGAACGCGCAAAGAAAAATTGTGGAGCCGAAAGTGTCATTGGTTTTCCTGTTCGAACCAACTTTGTCTTCATACCACGTTCAAGTGTTCCCGAACATACCCGAAAAAATGCAATACGATCACGATGATTAGGATCCATATTTGCTTGAATTTTAAAAACAAATCCCGTCATTTTAGGTTCCATGGCTATGACATTGCGCTGATCTGCACTTTGGTCACGAGGACTTTGACCAAAATCAATAAGCGCATTGATCAAATCACGAACACCAAAATTTCGCAAAGCTGAACCAAAATAAACCGGAGTCATATGACCTTCACGGAAAGCTTGAAGATCAAAATTCTTGCAAACACTTTGAGCGAGTTCTACCCCTTCAATAAAAGTTGAATGTTGATATTCAGGAAGTAAATGGACAACCTCTCTGGGATTTGAAACTATCTGCTGTGTTATCTCATCATCTTTTTGACGAAAACGATTATGATAAAGGTCATAGGTACCAACAAAATCTTTACCCGTACCAATTGGCCATGTTATAGGCGCAGTATCAAGAGCAAGCTTTTCTTCAATTTCATCTAAAAGCTCTATAGGATCACGTGCCTCACGATCCATTTTATTGATAAACGTAACAATAGGAATATCCCGCATCCGACACACTTCAAACAATTTTAATGTTCTAGGCTCAATTCCCCGTGCCGCATCCAAAACCATGACAGCACTATCAACAGCTGTGAGTGTGCGATAGGTATCGTCCGCAAAGTCCTCATGTCCTGGAGTATCTAGGAGATTAAAAATATGATTTTCATATTCAAACGTCATCACCGAAGTTACAACGGAAATACCACGATCACGCTCAATATTCATCCAATCAGAACGGGTTTGAATACGATCTTTTTTGGCTTTTACTTCTCCTGCAAGTTGAATAGCACCACCAAACAATAAAAGCTTTTCTGTCAATGTTGTTTTCCCAGCATCTGGGTGAGCAATAATTGCAAATGTACGGCGTCGCTTTACTTCCTGCACTCTCTTTTCCATTATTCCTCCACAGGACGTGCAAGCGCTTCAGCAATCAGTGCACGCATTTCATTAATCCCATAAAGCGCTATAAATGATCCCCATCGTGGACCTCGCTCTTGTCCCAGAAGGACTTCATACAACATTTGAAAAAAAACATTGGAAACACCAGGCCCACCTTCAGGGCTTTTTTTGCTATGATCTTGATAGCGTTCCGTTAACCGCGCAACATCAAGAAGCATATTTTGTAGCATATTGCCATCAACAGTTTCAGGTAAATTAGCTAATTTTTCATCAATTTGTGCTAATGTTGCTCGTTCGCTATCATCAGGGAGCCGGAATTTTTTGTTTGGTTTAACAAAAACATCAAAATATCTAATGGCAAACTTCACTAATTGATTAAGTTCTGGATAAGTTTGTGCATTTGCTCCTTTAGCGTAACGAGAAATAAAACCCCAAAGAACTTCTGCATTCTCCGCATTTGAAGCACTTACCAAATTTAAAAGCATCGCAAAGGAAACAGGCAAATCAACCTGCGGAGGACAACCATTATGAATATGCCATACAGGATTATTCAACCGCTCTTTCCATTCTTGGCGACCATAGGCTGAAAGATGCGCATAGTATTCATCAACCGCTTTAGGAATGACATCAAAATAAAGCCTTTTTGCTGTTTTAGGCTTTGAAAACATATAAAGCCCTAAACTCTCTGTTGGGGCATAAGTAAGCCATTCATCAATGGTTAAGCCATTTCCCTTGGATTTGGAAATTTTCTGCCCTTTCTCATCTAAAAATAGCTCATAGTTGAATCCTTCTGGGGACTTCCCACCTAATACTTTACAAATTTTAGAAGAAAGATTTGTGGAATCGATAAGGTCTTTTCCTGCCATTTCATAATCAATGCCAAGTGCTGTCCAACGCATTGCCCAATCCACCTTCCACTGACATTTAACCTTGCCCCCCGTAACCTCTGTTTCTATGGTTTCTCCTGTTTCTGGTTCGATATAAGTAACTGTACCTTTTTCAACATTACGCTCAATCATCGGTACCTGTAATACTTTTCCAGAAAAGGGAGAAATTGGTAAAAAGAGCGAATAGGTCGCTTGCCGCTCTGCACCCAATGTTGGTAAAATAATTGCCATAACCTTGTCATAACAGGCAAGGATTTTCAAAAGTGTTTCATCAAAACGACCAGAATGGTAATAATCCGTAGCACTTGCAAATTCATAATCAAAACCAAAACGATCAAGGAAAGCCCGTAGCCGCGCATTATTTGCTGCCCCAAAAGAAGGATAGTCATCTCCAAAAGGGTCGGGTACACGGCTCAACGGTTGACCAAGATAATGTTCCATCCTCTCGCGATCAGGCACATTCTCAGGAACCTTGCGCAAACCATCCATATCATCAGAAAAACAAAGCAATTTTGTTTTTACTTTATTCTCCGTAAGAATATGAAATGCATGACGCACCATGGTTGTACGTGCAACTTCCCCAAAAGTACCAATATGCGGTAAACCAGAAGGTCCATAACCTGTTTCAAATATCACACTGTCTGGATAACCCGTCTTTTCATACCGTTTGATAATCTTACGTGCTTCTTCAAATGGCCAAGTTCTCGATTGAAAAGCCGCATCTTTTAATTCAGGCGCAAGGTTAAGGGTATCACACTGATCACGCATCATTATTTGTCCTAAAAATTACACTCTTTCAAAATAGGGTGTATGGTTCTTGAATTTATTCGTCAATAATAGCAAGCAAAAAGATGAAAATTTCTTTATACTCTTAAGTCACAATACAAAAATCGCCCTCGCTATAAACATATTTTGTTCTGATAAAAATCAAAAACATTCAATATTATAAAGCAAAATTGACTTGTTTTGATTATCAGAGCCTTCATTGCTATTATTATCATGAATTTTGCTTATTATACTGATTTAGTACAAAAGCGAAGCCTCTAACATTGAATGAACGGACTGCAAAAACCAACAGATAAAAATGCTTAAGTTAGGCATTCCATACAAAAGTACTTCCCCTACTTTACACTTGTCACTGTAATTTTCTATTTCTTTTTTTGTCACCTTGATGACGCATTGCTAATGTACGCAAACGTAAAGCATTTAATTTAATAAAACCAGTTGCATCTCTTTGATCATAAGTACCTTGATCATCCTCGAAAGTTACCAACTCACTCGAATAAAGTGATTTTTTACTTTGGCGCCCTTCAACAATTACGTTTCCTTTATAGAGTTTTAACGTGACTTCACCTTCAACATGTTCTTGAGATAAATCAATAGCTGCCTGCAGCATCTTACGTTCCGGCGAAAACCAAAATCCATAATAAATGAGTTCTGCATAACGTGGCATCAATTCATCTTTCAAATGAGCTGCACCACGATCTAGCGTTAAAGATTCTATAGCTCTGTGAGCCGTTAAAAGAATGGTCCCCCCTGGTGTTTCATAAATACCCCGCGATTTCATACCCACAAAGCGATTTTCTACCAAATCTAACCGACCAATACCATTATCGCGCCCATAATGATTTAATTCTGCAAGTAAAGTTGCAGGAGATAAATTTTTTCCATTGATTGAAACAGCATCACCTTTTTTAAAGCCAAGAGTGATTCTGGTTGCTTGATCTGGAGCATCTTCCACCGAAAGAGTACGCATATGGACATATTCAGGAGCAGGAAGTGCTGGATCTTCTAAAATCTTTCCTTCTGATGAAGAATGCAATAAATTTGCATCCACTGAAAAAGGTGCTTCGCCTTGCTTATCCTTTTCTACAGGAATTTGATGTATACGAGCAAATTCAAACAGATCTGTCCGACTCTTAAAATCCCAATCACGCCATGGAGCAATAATCTTTATATCAGGGTTAAGAGCATAAGCGGAAAGCTCAAAGCGTACCTGATCATTGCCTTTGCCCGTTGCCCCATGAGCAATTGCATCTGCTCCTGTTTCCTTAGCAATTTCAATAAGGCGTTTTGAAATAAGTGGGCGTGCAATTGATGTTCCTAAAAGATAAGTTCCCTCATAAACGGTATTGGCTCGAAACATCGGAAAAACAAAATCACGCACAAATTCTTCGCGCAAATCTTCAATATAGATTTCTTTAACACCTAACATTTCAGCTTTACGACGAGCAAATTCTAGCTCTTCCCCCTGCCCCAAATCCGCTGTAAAAGTTACAACTTCAACGCCTAGCGTACTTTGCAACCATTTGAGAATAATTGACGTATCCAATCCCCCTGAATAAGCCAAAACAACTTTTCTAATATTTTGCCACTTCTTCATTTCAAAATTCTATATGAGCTGCTCTTTTATCTCTACCTAGAAATCAAAACAATGCAACAAATATAAAAATAAATTCTCTTTAAGCAACATTAAAAAGACGCAAAAAACGTAAATAAAAACGCTTTAGAGTGTAAATAATGAATACTGCTTAAAAATAAAAGGAGATTTACGTGTCATTTCTACCGGAGTGGTCTATTGTTGTACAATTTTCTTTAGCATCGTTGATTTTAGCACTTATTCCAGGACCTGATATGATGCTTTCTGTAGGACGAACCATTACACAAAGCAAAAAAGCTGGAATTATGTGCGCCTTGGGTAGTGCAACAGGGTTTGCCATTCAGGTTACCGCTGTAGCACTTGGCTTATCAGCGCTTATTTTTGCTGCGCCACACACTTTTATTCTTCTAAAAATTGCTGGCGCCTTTTATCTTTTATGGTTTTCTTTTCAAGCGTTACGGAGAAATCCAACTTTTTCCTTCGAACAGACATCTTCTAAATCTCAAAGCGCTAAACGTAACTATCTTGCTGGTATTGGAATCAATCTTTTAAATCCTAAAGTTATACTCTTTAACGCGACATTCTTACCACAATTTATCAATGCGGATGATCCTATGGCAACACAAAAGCTACTCTTTTTAGGACTCTCTTATATCCCTATTTCTTTTCCCATTACAATTTCTATCGTTTTTACAGCGCATAAACTTACCAAAATTCTCAAGAAAAAACCTCTTTATATTCGCTTTCTCGACTGGCTTATTGCTGGTACTTTTACTATCTTTGCCCTCCATCTCCTTATAGTTACAAAAATTGATTTATAAATGTAATTTATCGTTTTTAATTTAAATGAGAACCAAAATATTGTAGGATTCTCTCATTTCAAACCTGTTTATTTTGAATCAAACAATATCTTTCCCTTGTACGTTATAAGCGAATCGGGAGTTTTCGTGTGTGAAGCGAAATCTTTTTAAAGAACGTAATAAACAAAAGAGTGAGGCAATACACAATCTCCACTTTTTAAAAGATATTACCGTAGATGCTTTTAAAAGTCATAAAATAGAATTAAAATGTACGATAATAATATGGAAATTAGTTAAGACCCTTAAGACTTCATATTGCCTCTAAATGAGGTTTCCTCCTTATTTTAGAAATTACGCAAACAGACTGCTATATACAATATTTCTCCCCATTGAGCATATAAAAGCTGAAACTGTTCGTCTAACACTTATCCATCTTAATCTCTGTCTCACACATGCTATTATATGCTGATTTACTGAAAAAAAAGCATAGGCTTTAATATCGCAGAAAGTTGCATTAACTAATGACCAATGGCATTTTCAAGTCGCAAACGTTCAGATTTCCGTAAACGCTCTGAAGCTGATTTAAGTTGTCCACATGCCGCTAAAATATCGCGTCCACGCGGTATCCGAATAGGAGAAGCATAGCCCGCTTGATTAACGACATCAGCAAAACGCTCGATTTGCTCCCAATCAGAACACTGATAATTGCTCCCTGGCCACGGATTAAAAGGGATTAAATTGATCTTAGCAGGAATCCCTTTCAATAACTTAATCAATCGCTTAGCATCATCTAAACTATCATTGATATCTTTCAGCATAACATATTCAAAAGTGATTCGCTTTGCATTGGAAAGACCAGGATAATTACGGCAAGCCTCCATTAGTAAAGCAAGCGGATATTTTTTATTAATGGGAACAAGCATATCCCTTAATGTATCGTGTACTGCATGGAGTGAAATCGCCAACATAACACCAATTTCTTCTCCGGTTCGGATAATTCCAGGAACAACCCCACTGGTTGAAAGCGTAATCCGACGTTTTGATAAAGAAAGCCCGTCGCCATCAGAAGCAATCAATAAAGCTTTTTTAACAGCTTCAAAATTATAAAGAGGTTCTCCCATCCCCATCATAACAATATTGGTAATTTTGCGACCTTCAATGGGAACTATTGCCCCATCAGGGGTATTTTTATCAGGAAAATCACCCAAACAATCACGTGCAACCAATAATTGTGCCAAAATTTCTTCCGCAGTCAGATTGCGAACAAGCATCTGCGTTCCCGTATGGCAAAAAGAGCAAGTTAACGTACACCCTACTTGCGATGAAAGACATAAAGTACCACGTCCTTCTTCAGGGATATAAACCGTTTCAATTTCAACAGGCCTTCCAGCTCCACGTGCAGGAAAACGTAAGAGCCATTTACGCGTACCATCTTTTGATATTTGTTCTCCAACAATTTCTGGGCGCGCAATGGAGAAATGACACTTAAGTGTTTCTTGCATTGCTTTAGAAATATTCAGCATCTCATCAAAATTTGAAACGCCACGCACATAAAGCCAATGCCAAAGCTGACGCACACGCATACGCGTTTGATGCTCTGGTACACCAACTGTCTTTAAAGCCTGCACCATCTCATCTTGCGACAAACCAATTAAAGAGAGCTTAGAACTCTCCTTCACGACCACATTATCTGTTTCTCGCGCAAAACATGAACCAACTGGTCTAAGGTCATAGGAAATGGCCATTGCTTTCCAATTCACATCACTATTTTAGAAATTATCGAAACCTTAATGGCACTTTTGAGCTGCATTTAATGCAGCAGTAACCCCTTTTAAGGAATAAGTATAAGTGGTATGCGTTCCTCGTTTTGATATCGCTTTCACTGTCATATTGCTTCCTGCACGCATAGCAGAAACAAGCTGCTTTTCTAGCTCTGATGAAGCCAACCAAGCTGAGGAATCTTTCGTGAAAAAATCAAAGTCCTTACCTCCAATGGTCACTGTCACTCTCGACCCTTCTTGAAGGGTATAACCAGCCATAAACTGCGGTTCAAACGAAATAGGTGAATGAGAACGCTTGGTAACCAAGAAAAAGTTATCACCATGATTAACTGTCGTTGGAAGAGCCTTCAAAGGTACCGATAACACATAGCAAATCGTATTTTTGGGCGATTTATAAGAATAGGCTCCCCACGCTTCAAATTGATTTAAACGGCTTGGCGTTTGTGCATATGCCACGCCCGCTGTAACAAAAACCATTACAGATGCAGCAATAACAGTCTTTTCAAACATCTTCATTTAGCTCACTTCTTTAGTCTCTAACAAGATTCTCTTCATTGGAAAAATTCAACAAAAACTCCTCGATATCCATGTGTTATTGTCTTAATTCCTTCAATAAGCGAAATATTTTCACACTAACCAGAATAGATTTCCACGTTCCATTGTGACCTTTTAATCGTTACCAAAACATAAACTTCTTATTCAATAACCACATTAAAAAATAACATCTTCATTTTATGCTACTCATTTCGTTTTTGTATAAAAAACGATTTCTTTAAGCTATAGAACTTCAAAACGAGATGAAAATATACCATCACTCTGTTAAGAAATAAACCATACTCTTTATGTCACAAGCAATCTGATGCAAAATTTTGAAAATACACCCCATACTCCCCGCAAAAAAGCTTAATCGCCTTACGGATATCACTTCTCGACTTTATGCATTCAATACATTTATGTTCACAAAATACTCCATCTTTCACCCATTATAGTGCATTCATACTTCGTATTCAATATCGTCCCGATAACACTTTTTCTCAATCTTCAAAATATCTTGTAAAAATAATAAAATATTATCAAGATATTAATAATAAAACATAAAGAATTCAGATTCTATCTCAATAATCACATACCACTTTGTTTCTTTTGATCTTATTTCCCTATATATTTTATCTCCAATTATTAATTTCTAAAATGATTTTAGTAGCTTATAATAGCTTAATCATATTATTTTAATATGTTAGACGACATTTTCCTTTCTGTTATAAAAAACTTCCTAAGAATTCTTTTGAAAAGTTTCCTTCTCTTATTTCTAAGTAATTTATCAACAAAAATATAAAATCTTTTTCTACAGCAATTTTAACCTTATCGTTTTTTAACAACATTTTAATCAATTAAAGTGGATCTGAATAAATCTTCCCATGCACAAAGCTGTTTCACCCAACCTAAAGCTATAACTTTCATTTTTACCGTACAAAATTGTTTTTTAGCATGGGCTCTATAAAACAGCTGACATCTAAATCATATCTATAAAATAGTTGACCTCTCCACTTGTGAAGAAGCAAACCGGCACCATAACACTATTTTCCAGCTCCCAATGTTTTGCTACAACCCTCGATACTTGAGACGATTCATAGGAAGCATTTTTACCCTTTCTTGTACAGTTTTTATCCACACGCTAATTCCATTTACAACATGCAAAATAGTGAATTATATTTATAAATCAATATCTTGCTATACTGAGGATACACTCTTATTTCTTCTTGAGCATTAAAATATTATCCCTAAACACTCAAACTCAATTTACGAAAAAATTCGATGCACAAATAAATTTTTCTGTTGATTTCTTTCCCGCTTTCAAAGGACAAAGATTCTTAATCCAATCTGGACTGAAAAAGTTTGGATTCTTGTCGAGCGGTCTCCTCTTGTCTTCCCACTTATGTGATTTACCTAACCAAAAGCTCTACAAACAAGTCCTGCTTAAGAATATTTACCACACATTCTAAAAGCATTTAATGTATTAAGAAGACTTACATGCCTTATCTCTCCACACCTCAAATGATGGCTTTTTACAGTACAACAGGATAAATTAACCCACGAAGCATAATGATTAGATGCTTTAATATACAAGAGCAAGTAACAAAAACAAGTACTTCGTTTTTGTTACTTGCTCTTTAAAAAGAAGGTTCGCTTAGAAACGATTTCTCAAAATTGCATGACATAACCTTTTGTTATCAGTCTTTTAAGATAAAAATTATATTATTTTCTACGTTCCGTGGTGTATACCTTGCAACTTATACACTCATAATATCTTCTAAGCTGCATTTGATTCTGAAGTTTGAATCAGTAAAGCATAAAGCGCATTAGCATTATGCGTATTGCGCAATTTTTGCACAACATCAGTGTGACGCAAAACACGTGCGATCTGTGATAAAGCTTTTAAGTGATCTGCACCAGCATTTTCAGGTGCTAAAAGGAGAAAAACGAGATCTATAGGTTCGTCATCAAGAGCTTCAAAATCAACAGGACTTTCAAGACGTGCAAATATACCAATGATCCGATTAATATCAGGTAATTTTCCATGAGGAATCGCAATACCTCCACCCAAACCCGTTGAACCAAGCTTCTCGCGTTGTAAAACAACATCAAAAATCACATGCTCACTAAGACCTGTTAGCTTGGAAGCTTTTTCGGCTAAAATTTGCAGAACCTGTTTTTTCGAATTAGCCTTAAGAGCCGGAATGATCGCTTCCGGTGCTATTAACTCACTCAAATTCATACTTTAATTTTCCTCTTACACGCTAAAATGCTCATCAATAAACCTATAAACGGTATAGATACTTAATGTTCTTTCACTTTTCGCAACATCGCATGTGTTTTTACTTTTCAATTTATAATGGGTGATGGCTCAATACATCTCATATCACTTCTAACACAACAATAAATAGTATTCGGATCATCATTAACGGCATGAGAAACCAAAGAAATGAAGTTGTTCATAAAGTTAATTTCCTCACGACTCTAGAAAAGGTCATTATTCATAAATTTATTAAACTTGTCATAAGAGTTGATGTATAATTCGCCATCAGAGTTTTTCTTTCTTTAAAAATGAGCCCTTAAATTAAGATGAAAAGCATACTGAGCAAAATGGACCTTTACTTTGAAAATTACTGTATAGCTTGAACATCGCCTTATAACAAGAATATAAAGGTTTTTAGAGATTTAATGATTATTTTGAAAGGTTTATAGATTTATCCTGATATCTTTAGCCGAGCTCTTATTTTCAAATAGGCCATATAAACCAATAAAATACGACAACTCCTATTGAATAACCGCAATATATAACCGGTGCTCCCATCAAAATACCTAAAACAGCATCATCGATATATTATTTGATTCGACAGAGAAAAATATGATAAATATCTCTTACCTTTCAATAACACACGCATTTATTGAGAGCTTCGTTTATCACTCATTATCAAGTTAATCTAGTGATATCTTTTCTATGATACAATCATGAGCAAGCTAAACTTATAAAACAACAAACTAACCCTCTAATGATGAAGTCTTTTTCACCACTCAATAACAACATTAAGGTTATAGTCATAAAAGAAGTTTTGGCATAAATAAGGAGATTTTCAGTAATAATGTTTGGTTAAACTTAAATGGAAACTCGTGAAAGCTGTAAAATCAAAGAGAAAACTGATTTCCCAAATAAATTCTGCGTACATCAACGTTGTTGATAATATCATTAGGACAACCGTGAACTAACACCCGCCCTGTATGAATAATATAAGCGCGATCGACAAGCCCTAATGTCTCACGCACATTATGATCCGTTATTAGAACACCAATGCCACGCCTAGTTAAATGACGAATAAGTTGTTGAATATCGAAAATAGCGATAGGATCAATTCCTGCAAATGGTTCATCAAGTAACATAAAATGGGGACGAGAAGCTAAAGCGCGCGCAATTTCAAGTCGCCGACGTTCACCTCCAGATAACGAAAGTGCAGACATTTTACGTAAATGATCAATTTTAAATTCATGTAAAAGGCTATCTAACTCTTCACGTTGTTTAAGGCGATCTTTTTCAACGACCTCTAAAACAGCTTTAATGTTATTTTCTACTGAAAGACCACGAAAAATAGAAGCCTCCTGTGGAAGATATCCAATACCTAAACGCGCACGTCGATACATCGGAAGATGCGTAATATCAAATCCATCAATTTTAATGGATCCTCCATCAGATTTTATGAGCCCCGTAACCATATAAAAACAAGTTGTTTTACCTGCCCCATTGGGCCCTAAAATGCCAACGGCTTCTCCCGTACGAATGCCAAAAGAAACACCATTAACAGTTCGTCTTCCTCGATAAACTTTAATCAAGTTACTGGCAATCAAGGTCCCTTTTAAGGGATTTTTTGAAGCTTCACTTTCAAGATTATATTTATCGGTCTGTTTTTTTCTTTTGATTCCAAACATGAAATCTTAATGGCCATTCTTTTGATTTTGTTTTAAAATAATAGAAACACGACCTTTTTTCTTAGGCGTCTCACAACCTTCTAAAAAAGCCTTTCCGCTTTCCATATTTGCCGTTAGTTTGCACCCCGTGGCCACATTGTCACCGTCAGTTAACACAACATGACTCCCTGTCAAACTCATCATTTTTGACTTTCCATCAAAAACGCCTTTATCACCCGTAGCAATTTGCGTAGCAATTTTTATATAAACTTTTCCTAAAGCTTCCATTTTTTGTATACCCGACGAACCAAATAAAGAAACAGATGATGCCTTTGTATCTTCCTTGTTTTTATCAATTTCTTTATATGCTTTATCGTAGTAAACAACTAATTTTGCCGTTCTTAAAAGACGTTCACCTTGCACCACTGAAACATCACCTTTAAAAAGCGCTATCCCTTCTTTATCACGTATTTCCAAAGAATCTGCATGAAGTTCTACCGGTTCTTTGTCGCTTGATAAACTTATTCCAAAATGAGCCACTTCGGCATATCCTAAAACTGCTCCTCCTAACATTCCCATGCTAAAAGCCAAGGTCACACCTATCCATCTTTTGTACGATTTCATTATTTCAATTCTTCTGTTTGTATATACACATACTTCTCTTTATAAATATCCTTTGAAGATTCGTATTGATATTACGTCATTGCTTTTGAAGCACTAAATGCACACCACCATGGAAATACATGTTTTTTCCTTTTTCTCGAATTTGTAAGGCATTTGCGGCAAGATGCAAACCGGCTTGCTGAATATTAACACGCTGATCTGTTTTTAACTGTCCCTCGGATAAGTTAATACTCGCTGACATAAATTGTGCCATCATCCCATCATTCGTCGTAATGGTGAATGGCTTGTCCAACTGTAAAAAACCATTAATGTTATCGTAAACCCCCCCTTGTGCTGCGAGAAAAACCTGTTTTTGTTGGCCCATAAATGCTTTAGCTGTAATGTTTTGCAACCCAATCATTCCAGAGTGTGTATGGTCTTGAAATGCCTTTTCTGCTTTAAGCCAATAAGGTTCATGAGCACGCGTATACCCTTCTAACTTTGGATTGAGCATTGTCAAATTCACCACGCCACTTTCTTCATTATTCAAAGGCATAGAATCAGAAGTAACGGGAACCAAGAAAAACGTAAACCAGCAAAAAACCAGCGCTGAAATCAACGCTAAGAGAGGTAAAAAAATTTTTAATATGCTAATACGACGCGAATGAAGGGATGCTTTTTTAAAAACATCTCCAAAAGATGATTGCGTTGAAAAGGCTTCATAATTATTGTGTACGGACATACTCTCCTAATCTCTTAAATACTCCGCATTTTTAATCTGTATAACCTTTATAGAAGGTATTTTCAAATTTTGTTTCTTGCAATTTGTTTTTTCTTGGTTTTATTTTGCTTTTATCCGTTTATATATTGTAATATGCATGAAGTGCACAATTACAAAAAAATTTTTGTGTGAAAGTGAGGCTATTGTGGTAAAATCAGAGCTTGTGCAAATTATCGCTCGTCATAACCCGCATCTTTTTCAACGGGATGTAGAGAATATTGTAAACGCTATTTTTGAGGAAATTTCAACAGCACTTGCAAATGGCAATCGCGTTGAACTTCGTGGATTTGGAGCTTTTTCTGTAAAAAGCCGTTCAGCCCGTAATGGACGTAATCCACGAACAGGTGAAGCCGTTTCTGTTGAAGAAAAGTGGATTCCTTTTTTTAAAACTGGCAAGGATTTACGCGACCGTCTTAATCAGTGAGAAACTTATGATAATTAAACGTATTCTTCTAACAAGTATCGGTGTGATTCTCACAGCGTTCTTGATTATTTTTATCGTGGCTAATCGTCAGATGGTTCCGTTAACCCTTGATCCTTTTAGAGCAGATTCTGAAAGTTTTACTTATCATGCTCCCCTTTTTATATGGCTCTTTATTTTCTTTGGTTTTGGTATTTTATTAGGAAATCTGATCAGTTGGTTTTCCTATCACAAATACAAAAAAGCTCTCAAAAAAAGTAAAGCAGAGATCGAGAAATTGAAAACGTCTATCACAAATCTGGTGTAATGGTATTTTAATAAAATCTTTTCTCTCTGTATTTTATATTCAGTACAGAGTTAAAAGTGCTCTTTTCTTTTTTTATACATATTTTATACATATTTTAATTGGCTTTAGCTCTTTTGCACTTTTACGAAACACTTAAGAGCTTTATAATATATTTTCATACCTCATATACCGTGATACAAAACATGTCCGCACAATGCTTTCAATCCTCCTCCCATAACAATAGATATCCGCAGGAAAAGTTGCCCCTTATTTTAGAAACAGGTGTAAGTGAAAACTATGCTCTCATTGATTCTGGTCATGGACAAAAATTAGAACGTTATGGAGCTTACCGCATTATTCGACCAGAAGGTCAAGCACTATGGAAACCCGCTTTACCACGAAAACAATGGGCTGATGTTGATGCTATTTTCACAGGAAACCGTGATGAAGAAGGGGTTGGTCGTTGGCATTTTCCTAAAAAGCCACTTGATGAAACATGGACTCTTTCTTGGAATGGATTGTTTTTTCTAGGCCGTTTTACTTCCTTTCGTCATGTGGGGGTTTTTCCTGAACAAGATGCTCATTGGCGCTCTATGGAAGAGCAAATTGTTAAAGCCGAACGTCCTATAAAATTGTTGAATCTTTTTGGCTATACAGGTATTGCCTCTTTGATTGGGGCACGAGCGGGTGCGAATGTTACCCATGTTGATGCTTCTAAAAAAGCCATTGCGTGGGCAAAAGCTAATCAAGAAAAAGCAGGATTACCAGATCATTCTATTCGCTGGATTTGCGATGATGCTATGAAATTTGTCGAGCGTGAACTGCGTCGTAAGAAAAGCTATGATATGATTCTTCTTGATCCCCCTGCTTATGGGCGTGGACCCCATGGTGAAATTTGGCAACTGTTTGATCATTTACCCGCTATGATCTCAAATTGTCGTAAACTTCTCTCTGATAAACCGCTCTCTGTTGTCCTTACAGCTTATTCTATTCGTGCTTCCTTTTTTGCACTTCATGCTTTAATGCGTGATGCATTTGTAAATCTTGGTGGTACGGTCGAATCAGGAGAACTCATTTTGCGTGAAGAAGTTTCAGGACGTGCTCTTTCTACTTCTCTTTTTAGCCGTTGGATTGCTTGAATATGTGTAGACCCAAAACTGGTAGAGTGAAAGAAATTACCTCTCTTAGCAACCCCATCATAAAAGACCTTAAAGCACTTAGCCAAAAGAAAAACCGTAATAGAGAAGGTCTTTTCATGGCAGAAGGATTGAAATTGGTCATTGATGCTCTCAATCTCGGCTGGACAATACAGACGCTTATTTTTTCTAAAAGTAAAATCGGTAATGCTGCTATCGAAAATACTGCCGCACGTGCTGTAGCCAACGGTGGTTTTGTTATTAAAGCCTCACAAAAGGTTATGGAATCACTTACACGACGCGATAATCCACAAACAGTTATTGGTATTTTCAAGCAAAAATGGCACTCTCTTGAAATGATAAAAGGACAGATTAAAGATGTTTACATCGCGCTAGATCGTGTACGTGACCCTGGAAATCTTGGTACCATTATTCGAACTGCTGATGCTGTAGGTGCTAAAGGTGTTATTTTAATTGGCGAAACAACAGACCCTTTCTCGCCTGAAACGGTCCGTGCAACCATGGGATCTATTTTCTCTGTACCACTTTATCGTCTTGATGAAAGCGCCTTTTTAAACTGGTCTGCTCACTTTAAAGGTATGATCGTTGGAACACATCTCAAAGGATCTCTGGATTATCGCACACTTGATTTCAAAAATGGCCCTATTATCCTTTTAATGGGAAATGAAAAACAGGGATTATCAGATCTTCTTACAAATCGGTGTGATAAACTTGCGCGTATTCCACAAAGCGGACGTGCAGACTCGCTTAATCTAGCTGTAGCAACAGCTGTTATGCTTTATGAAATCCGTCGCCCCTATTTAATACTGGAACCATGTGAGGAAAAATATGATGCGTAAATCACTCCCTTTTCTTCTCTTGGGCTTGGCTTTTACAGTAGTACTTGATCAAGCTGTCAAATACTGGGTTATGCACAATATGCCTTTAGGAACAGAAATTTCGCTTATACCTTTTCTTTCCCTTTATCATGTGCGTAATTCTGGCATTGCATTTTCGTTTTTTTCTTCCTTTTCTCACTGGGGAATCATCGCCATCACAATCATTGTGATTATCTTCCTTCTATGGCTATGGAAAAATACTGAACATAATAAGTCTTTAATGCGCTTTGGCCTTATTCTTATTATTGGGGGAGCAATTGGCAATCTCGTTGATCGTATTCGCTTTCATCATGTCACTGATTATATACTCTTTCATATTGATGATATTTTTTATTTTGCTATTTTCAACCTTGCAGATAGTTTTATAACTCTCGGTGTTATTGCCATTCTTATTGAAGAATTGCGCACTTGGATGAAAGAAAAACGTCATTCTAACAGTACATCTTCTCATTGATATGCTCATTGTCTTAGAAAACAGAGCTTATTGACCATCATAAGCCTGATTGTAAATTGATTTTTCTTGGATAATTCTTGCAGCTAATTGTTTTTCGTGTTTCTTTTCATAAAATTATAAAATCTTATTTTTCAACTTTACACTTCTACACTTGGTCAATGCAAAAGAAATGAACTCAAATAGAAATCAATATTTTTTATCCATATGTCCTCTATCAAATTCAGAGAGAAAATATTTTACAGCATTTAAAGTTCTATTATTTGCTTAGAACATTTGCTTTTCATATGTTTTTTAGTTTTTACAGATATTGTTTTTTACAGAGCCTTTCTTAAGTGCTTCGTTAAAAAACTCTCCTTTTTTATTTTATATATTGTTTAATAAAAAACATTTTTTCAACTATTTTCAATGGTGTATTGTTAAAGCAACCTATTGATTATAAATATAAATCATCGTTTTTTATATTGGATAAAAGCCCTTAATAGCCTAAATCTCTTTTATTTGAAATATCATTTAGCATACAAAAAGACAGTTTATCACTATATATCAATATGTTATATAAATCCAATTCAATAGCTCTTCTAACCGTGCAAAACAGGTGCAATATTGAAGGTTGAAAAATAGTATTATAGATACTTGCCGCTCTTCTTACAAATGCAAAAATAGTGGATATTTTATAAAGGATTGTATTACATAGTTTCTGTGAATAATAAAAATTTTTTGAGTGTAGTCTTTTTATCTTGTAAAAATATGGCAAAAAATGGAAATATTTTTTATTAAAATGAACCGTTTCCTTACCAATTTGTAAGGTTCCTTCTTCATATAAATCTCTTGTAATTTTTAAATAAATCTCCATAATAAGAGCAAATATGCTGGAATTCTGTCAGTGATTCTTAAGGGTTTTTGTATTTGCCCAATTAAGGCTTATGCCAAGCTTATCTGTGTAATGACAGAGACACTTTTAAAGCCCTATACCTGACGGGACATATGCTAAAGGATTTTATATTATGGCTAATTTTAAAAATTTACGTTCGGCGCCTACTTCTCACGCCGATGCATCAATTGATCAGGGATTGCGCGATTATATGTTGGGTGTCTACAATACAATGGCCATTGGTTTGCTTATTACAGCTGCTGCCGCTTATGTAATTGTATCATTAGCAACGACAACAGATATGAGCCAAGCAGCAGCTCAAATCAATAGCAGTGTTTATTTAACATCATTTGGAGTAACATTTTATACATCGCCATTCTCTTACATTGTTATGTTTGCACCACTCATAGCAGTTTTATTCCTCAGTTTTAAAATTAATACATTGAGCACAAATGCTGCTCGTAGCCTCTTTTTTGGTTATGCTGCTCTGGTTGGTCTTTCACTGTCTTCAATCGTTTTGCGCTATACGACAGAAAGTGTTGTGCAAACCTTTGTCATTTCCGCTGCAGCTTTTGGAGCTCTTTCACTTTATGGTTATACGACAAAGCGTGATCTCACGGCAATCGGTTCATTCCTATTCATCGGATTGATCGGCTTGTTTCTTTCCATGATTGTGAACATTTTTCTTGGATCAAGCGCTTTGCAATTTGCTATCTCTGTGATTGGCGTGTTGATCTTTGCTGGTTTAACAGCCTACGATACCCAAAGCATTAAGTTGATGTATTATGAAGGAGATGAAAGCGACACCAGAGGACGTAAAGTTATTATGGGCGCGTTGAATCTTTATCTTGATTTCATCAATATGTTTGTCTTCTTGCTACAATTTCTTGGCTCAAACCGTGATTGATTGCAGAAATCATAACTTAATTAAAGAACCTTGTTTCTAAAAGAGACAAGGTTCTTTTGTTTTTAGTGTAAGTCTTTACCCTTTGCCTCTTAGGGACTATTCTTTTCGCAAAATGACAAAAATACCTTATAAGCAAAAATTCCCTTGGTTTACCGGTTTTATCCAACAAAAACTCCATAGCTCCCTTTTAAATGCAATTCACAGCCGCTCTCATCATCAATCAAACATCATCAATCAAAATAGTAATTATGATCTGACTGTTGCTTCCTATAATGTGCATAAATGTGTAGGTGTTGATAAAATTTTTAATCCTACAAGAATTGTCCGTGTTATTACTGAATTACAAGTTGATATCCTTGCTCTTCAAGAAGCAGATAGACGTTTTGGAGAACGCGTCGGTTTGATTAATCTTCAGCTATTAAAAGCTGAAACCGGTTTGATTCCTGTACCTCTTAATACTATGTCACCTCATGGACACGGTTGGCATGGGAATGCTCTTTTTTTGCGAAAGGGATATGTACGTGATACTTTACAAGTCACTCTGCCTAGTATTGAACCACGTGGGGCTGTAATTGTAGAGTTGGAAATGGCAGCAGGCCCTATTCGTATTATTGCGGCTCATTTTGGCTTATTACGTTACTCTCGTAAACAACAAACAAAAATGCTCCTTGAAATTTTCCAAAAACGCTCCCTTATGCCTACACTCCTCATAGGAGATTTTAATGAATGGCGGATGGGAAAAGGCTCATCTTTAAATCATTTTTTTCCCTATTTTGATAGCACTTTTGAAGTTGTACCAAGTTTTCCCTCTCGCTTTCCTTTTTTAGCCCTTGATAGAGTTTTTTCTTTTCCCCACCAATTGGTAACAAGTATTGAAAATCATCATTCACCGCTTGCACGCATTGCTTCAGATCATTTGCCTATCAAAGCCTATCTTAATCTTTCCAACGCAATCAACATTCTTAAAAATAAATAAAAAAATTAATGTGCCTCATCCCAATTTTGAGCCGTCATGACTTTTACTTCAAGCGGTACAGATAAAGATAAAATCGGCATTGTAGCATTTTCCATAACATTTTTAACAACAGCCATGGTTTTTTTACTCTCTTCTTCTGGTACTTCAAAAATCAGTTCATCATGCACTTGCAGCAACATTTTTGCTGATAGTTTTTCTTCTTTTAAAGCATTTTCCATCTGTATCATAGCGCGGCGAATAATATCAGCCGCGGAACCTTGAATTGGAGCATTGATAGCTGCTCGCTCATTAAGAGAACGAATTTTTACATTCTTTGCTTTTATTTCTGGATAATGGATACGACGTCCAAAAATTGTTTCTACGTAACCATTTTCACGTGCAAAGATTTTGGTCTTCTCCATATAATCTTTAATTCCTGGAAATCTTTCAAAATACAGTTGAATATAACGACCCGCTTCTTGGCGTGAAATTCCCAATTGATTTGCTAATCCAAAAGCTGAAATACCATAAATAATACCAAAATTAATCGCTTTTGCACGCCGTCGTATATCTGAATGCATTCCTTCTATCGCAACACCAAACATTTGTGATGCCGTTATAGCGTGAATATCATGCCCTTTAGCAAAAGCTTCTTTTAATGCTTTTATATCCGCAATATGTGCAAGAATACGCAATTCAATCTGACTATAATCAGCAGAAAGTAACACATGTCCTTTTGGAGCAATAAAAGCTGTTCGAATTTTACGTCCTTCAGCAGTCCGCACTGGAATATTTTGCAAATTTGGCTCTGATGATGATAACCGCCCTGTTGATGTTATTGCCAAAGAATAATTCGTGTGAACTCGCCCTGTTTTTGAAAAAATATAAGAAGGCAAGGCATCTGTATAGGTAGATTTTAGCTTTGCAAGTTGACGCCACTCAATAATTTTACGCGGTAAAACATGACCTTCAGCAGCCAACTCTTCTAAGGTCTGTGCAGAAGTTGACCATTGTCCACCCTTAGTTTTAGCGCCTCCAGGTAATCCCATTTTTCCAAAAAGGATATCCCCTAATTGCTTTGGCGAAGCAAGATTAAACTTTTCATCAGCTTGTTTGTAAATTTCCTCTTCTAGAATCAAAGCAGCTTGTGCCAATTCTCCTGAAAGACGCAATAAAATCTGCCGATCAATAAGAATCCCACGTTCTTCCATTCTTGCAAGAACTTCTACAAGGGGTCGATCAAGACGTTCATAAATTTTTGTCATTCCACGAGCAACAAGTTGCGGTTTTAATACTTGCCAAAGGCGTAGCGTTATATCAGCACGTTCCGCCGCATAAAGGGTTGCTTGTTTTAAATCTACTTGTGCAAAAGAAGTAATTTTTTTTCCGTTATACGTTAAGTCTTTATAGGAAATTGGTTTATGCTCAAGCCAACGTTCAGATAAATCATCCATATTATGGGTTAATATTCCAGCATCAAAAGCATATGATAAAAGCATGGTATCATCAAAAGAGCTTATAATAATGTCGTATTGCTTCATCACCAACCAATCATATTTTATATTCTGACCAATTTTTAACACCGATGAATCTTCTAATATTGGTTTTAAAAGTGCTAAAGCTTTTCGGGTCTCAATCTGCGAGGCAATGTGCCCGCCCCTCAAAAGATCCTCTTCTCCTTCATCAAAATGTTCAAGAGGTATATAAGCTGCTTTTTCTGGCTGTAATGCGAGTGAAAAACCAACAAGCTTTGCTTGCATCGGATCAAGAGATGTTGTTTCAGTATTAAAAGCGAAAAAACCCTGCTCTTGTGCTTGTGATAACCAATCTTTTAAAATTTCCTCATCAAGAATTGTTGTATAAGCATCTCTTGTAATTTTTTGAGTCAGCGCTTGATCTTTACGTTTTTGTGCAAAAACTTGTGGAGAATTTTCAGAAAAATTATGAAGAGATGCGCGCTCAGTATTTTTGATATCAGAATCATGCCCGTGGCTCAGTTTTTCCCATTCAACATCTATATCAAGTGCATCAATAACAGCCGCATCGCATGACGTTGCCTCTGCCACGCGACGCGTTAATGTTGAAAATTCCATCGCTTTCAAAAAAGCAATTAAACGTGGACCATCTTGTGGCTCCAAAATAAAATCATCTAAATCATTATCTATAGGAACATCTGTTTTAAGCCTAACAAGTTCACGAGAAATTTTAACTTGTTCTCTATAAGCTTGAATGTTTTCACGTCGTTTTGTTTGTTTAATTTCTGTTACGTTTTGCAATAAAATATCAAGAGAATCAAACTGATCTAACAACTGAGCTGCAGTTTTGGGACCAATGCCTGGAATACCCGGTACATTATCCGTTGAATCTCCAATTAATGCTTGTAAATCAATCATTTTTTCAGGTGCAACACCCCATTTTTCTACAACTTCTGAGATACCTATATGCTTGTCTTTCATTCCATCATATAAAGATACATGCGTATTTACGAGTTGCATAAGATCCTTATCAGAAGAAATAATGGTTGTTTTTGCCCCAACCTTTGTTGCCAATTTTGCATAGGTAGCAATCAAATCATCCGCTTCAAAGCCTTCCTTTTCAATACAAGGCAAATTAAAAGCCTTCGTTGCTTGACGTATCAGCGCGAATTGAGGAATTAGATCTTCAGGAGGTTCAGCGCGATTCGCTTTATATTCAGGATAAATTTGTTTCCGAAAAGTATCAGATGAATAATCAAAAATAACAGCAAAATGTGTTGGAACAATACCAGTCGCTGTATTACGAGCATCACAAAGTAATTTCCATAACATATTGCAAAAACCAGCTACTGCTCCTACAGGAAGTCCATCCTTTTTACGTTTTAAAGGCGGCAAAGCATAATAAGCACGAAAAACATAGCCTGATCCGTCAACCAAAAAAAGATGATCTGTTGCTTTCATGACAATTTTATTTCTCCATTTTAGCTAAAAACGCAAATTACCCTTATATATTTTTTTCACTTTTATTTTATTTTTTTCACTTTGCCTCTAAAAAGCCATTTTTTCTTTTCATAAGACATGAAGTCGTTGCACTTTATATTAAGTACCTAGAGCTTTTCTTTGCTGTTACAGGATTAATAGCTTTCATTTTGCTCCTCCTATGATAGCTGAGGTACGATGTAGCGACAGGGTCGTTGTGGTGTTCCCCTCCCCACAACGACCGTTTTTTTTGACATCCATATTCTTTAATTTAAATGGTGACTTTTTTAGAGAAAAGATGATGTTATTCATGAATTTTGAAGTTATTCCACAGAGCTTTTTCACCCATCGTGTTGATAAAATCGGCATGAAACCTTTTTTCTTGCGTACTCAATCTTGAAGGTAAAGCCTGTGGGCGAATTTTAACTGCATAAGATGTATCTTTATCATTCTGGATATGTTCATCAACACCCCTTCTATTACCAAAACCCAATACACCTTGTTTTCCACCGATCAGTTCAATATAAACATCGGCTAGGATCTCTGCATCAAGCAAAGCACCATGAAGAACACGATGGTTGTTATCAATTCCAAAACGTTTGCATAAAATATCAAGAGAATTAGGCCCCATAGGGAATTTACGCCGTGCCATAGCCAGTGTATCAAGAATATTATCAACACTGATGAGCGGTTTGTTGACGCGTTTTAATTCTGCATTAATAAAACCAATATCAAAACTCGCATTATGCGCAATCATTGTCGCGCCTTTAATAAATTCCAAAAATTCATCAACAATATCACTAAAACTTTTCTCGTTTTTTAGGCGTTCATTGGTTAATCCGTGAATTGCTACAACTTCATCAGGAATAATAACGCCTTCAGGGTTTAAATAAACATGAAATTGGCGCCCCGTAAGATAACGATCAACCATTTCTACACAACCAATTTCGATTACGCGATCTTTTTCTTTATCTAAACCTGTTGTTTCTGTATCAAAAATAATTTCCCGCATGACTTCAATTCTTTAGTTTTTTTATCACATCAAAAACCTGTTGACGTGTATTCTCTAAATCTTTCCCTGTATAAATAATAAAATCAGCACGTTCTCGTTTTTTTTCATCCGGCATTTGTTGAGCATTGATAAAGGCAAATTTTTTCTCATTCATACCTTTGCGAATCATTACACGTTCTTTTTGTATTTCTGGTGGGGCAGAAACAACAATAACGCTATCCACACGACTTTCACCATTTTTTTCAAATAGAAGTGGAATATCAAGAATAACTAATTTTTTCCCCTGTTCACGCGCTATATTAATAAATTCCCTTTCTTTTTCTTGCACCAAAGGATGAATTATTTTTTCTAATGTTTGTAATTTTTCCTTATCATCAATCAAAATTTCAGAAAGTTTCAAACGGTTAACTTCACCGTTTTCAACAACACCTGGAAAAATACGCTCTATGAATGACAAAGCTGGCTCACTTTTATAAAGCTGTTGTACTGCTTCATCAGCACTAAAAACAGAAATACCCGCCTGCTTGAAAAAATCAGCAACTGTTGATTTTCCCATAGCAATTGATCCTGTTAATCCTATGATCTTCATTCTCTTTTTTCACTCATATCCTCTAAAATGGCTGTCCGTAACGCTTTTGTTACCTGTGGTCTTATTCCAAACCACTGTTCAAACCCTATAACAGCCTGATGTAGAAGCATCCCAAGCCCATCAACCGTCTTGAGATCACAAGCTTTTGCCTGTTGTAAAAAAGGAGTTATCAATGGTGTATAAATAATATCTGTTACTAACGCCGTTTTTTTTGCTTTATGAAAATCGCAAAAAAAAGAATCACTTTTTTCTTCTGGATTTTTTATGCCAATAGAGGTTGTATTAACAATCAAATCAGCTTGATGGAGTATTTCATGGATTTTATGCCAATCGTAAACTTTAATGGTTTTTCCAAAATGCTGAGCTAAATTATCGGCGCGTTGTTTTGTACGGTTAACCAAATAAATCTGTTCAAATCCGCGTTTTTTTAAGGCATATATGATAGCGCGTGCGGCACCACCTGCTCCAAAAACAAGAGCTGTTTCCCCTCCCCAATCAGATGCAAAATCATCAAGATTAGCGCTAAAACCATAGGCATCGCTATTCGTGGCACAAAGCTTATTTCCTTCATACCAAAGTGTATTAACAGCACCAATCATTATTGCTCTCTCATCTTTATAATCTGCTAAACGAAAAGCTTCCTGTTTATAAGGCAAAGTAACATTTCCCCCACAAAAGCCTATTTTTTGTAAAGACGCAATAAAATGACTGAATTCTTCAGATGTTACTTCTTGTGCAAAATATTCTCCTTGTAAACCATATTGTTTAATCCAAAAATTGTGAATTTTAGGCGATTTTGAATGATGAATTGGAGAACCAACAACAAAAGCACGCGGATAATTTATTTTTTTTATTACTAAGTCAACCATCAATAATTCCTAAATGACGCAGTTTTATGAGTAGAGGCAGCAAAGGTAAACCAACAATAGTAAAAAAATCTCCTTCAATTTTTTCAAAGAGATGAATCCCTTCCCCTTCAATTTGATATACTCCCACGCTGTTTAGAACATCTTTTCCTACGCGTGCTAAATAATGTTCAATAAATTCTGACGAGAGCAAACGGACGGACATATGTGCACTAAAAGCTTCAACCCAAATTTTTTGACCATTTTTAAATAAAGCTACCGCACTATGAAGAGAATGGGTTTTTCCTGATAACTCACATAAACGTTGATGTGCTTCCTTAATATTTGTTGCTTTGTGAAAAACTTTACCTTCCAAATCAAGCACTTGATCACAACCAATAACGAAAGCATCAGGAAAACGATCTGAAACATTTTTTGCTTTTGCACCCGCAAGAAAACAGCTGAGTTCTTTAGGTGTTTTTTCTTTTGCTTTTTTTTCTACTTCTCTTTCATCAAAAGAAGCTCCTTCAATGAAAAAATTTAAACCTGCTTTTTTTAATAATTTTGCACGATAAAAACTAAGAGATGCTAATATTAACGTATCTGCGTTCATGAGAATTTTCTCTCATTTTCCTTCACGAAATCGTGATAAAAGTTCAAATATTGCAGCAGCAGTTTCTTCAATAGAGCGTCTTGTGACATCAATAATAGGCCAACCAAAACGTTCGCAAATGCGTTTTGCATAGATTAATTCTTCAGCTATGTTGATACGATTTGTATAACTATCAAGAGCAAAACCTTCTCCCAAATCTCGATTTTGGCGAATATGTGAGATTCTTTCAGCTGAAGCAATTAAACCAATAATTAAAGAATTTTTTGCCTCTAAAAGGGATTCTGGCAAATCAATATTAGGAATAAGAGGAACATTAGCCGTTTTTATTCCGCGATTTGCTAAATAGATACTTGTTGGCGTTTTAGAGGTTCTTGAAATTCCCACAAGGATCACATCTGCTTCGGATAAGCTATTGGAAGACTGTCCATCATCATGCTCTATTGTAAAATCCAGTGCCTCAATACGGCGAAAATAATCTGCATTAAGATCATGTTGTGCGCTTGCACGTAAATGTGTTGGCATTCCAAGGTAAGACTGAAAAGCATTTAAAACAGGATGCAATATATCAATACAAGGAACTTTTACTTTTTTACACCTTTTTTGAAGGAGAAGTTTAAATTCTTCATCGATCATTGTGTAAAGAACAATACCTGGCTCTTGTTGTATTTCATCAAGAGCTTTTTGTAACTGTATTTTATTACGAATCATAGGATAGATATGCTCTGTTGCCTGACTCATTGTATACTGCGATGCTACAGCTCTTCCCACAGAGATTAATGTTTCTCCCGTTGCATCAGAAAGCATGTGTAAATGAAAGAATTTTTTTTCTTTTGTCACAGAAATTTTAACTCCTTGTTAAGATATGTGTATATACCTTTACCGTTTCTTATAAAACTAAAATTTAGGAAAAATTCTTCGTTTTTATGCACAAATTAAATGCTCGTGATAATTTTATACCTCTTATAAAAAAGAGGGGATAATATCTTTAAGATAGTGTTATTTTTATTCTTTTTTTTAGTTCCTTTTGTGGATAAAATTGAGGATAAATAATAATCCACACTAAACACAGTTATAAATAAGAATAATCCCTTCTTTAATATAAATTTATTAATATAAATTTCTGTAAAAAATACTTTTGAATAGCATTTAATTAATGCTATAACTCTAACTCATATTTTTGTTATAAATTAAATTTAATACTATTTGTGTTTTATATTTTTTCAAGTTTTTCATATAATTACTTAATATTATAGGGATAAATTTCATATAAATGGTACTTGCAGATTAAAAAAATTGAGTGTAAAATATTTCTCTTCTTAAGAATATTTCATTCATAAATTTCCGTAAATTATTTAAGATAATCTTCTCCTTAATTACAAAGAGCATATTTCATGCAAAAAATGAAACTACAAGAACTTAAAAGCAAAAATCCCGTTGAACTTGTTTCTTTTGCTGAAACATTAGAAGTTGAAAATGCCTCTCTTATGCGCAAACAAGAATTAATGTTTGCTATCTTGAAAAAACTTGCTCTACAAGATGTAGAAATTATAGGAGAGGGTGTTGTTGAAGTTTTACAAGACGGTTTTGGTTTTTTGAGATCTGCTGACGCTAATTATCTTCCTGGTCCTGATGATATTTATCTTTCACCAGCACAAATACAGTCATTTTCTTTAAAAACAGGCGATACCATTGAAGGCCCTATACGCAGTCCAAAAGAGGGAGAACGTTATTTTGCTCTCCTTAAAATTAATACAATTAATTTTGAAAAACCTGAAAAGATTCGTTATAAAATTCACTTTGATAATCTTACTCCTCTTTATTCAAATGAGCGTTTCCAAATGGAAATACAAGATCCTACAGAGAAAGATATGTCATCACGCGTGATTGATTTGATATCTCCATTGGGAAAAGGACAAAGAGGGTTAATTGTTGCTCCTCCTCGGACAGGAAAAACAGTTTTACTTCAAAATATTGCTCATTCCATTACCACTAATCATCCTGAATGTTATCTCATTGTTCTTTTAATTGATGAACGACCAGAAGAAGTTACAGATATGCAGCGTTCAGTAAAAGGAGAAGTGGTTTCTTCTACTTTTGATGAACCTGCAATACGTCACGTACAAGTAGCAGAAATGGTCATTGAAAAAGCCAAACGCCTCGTTGAATATGGACGCGATGTTGTTATTCTTCTTGATTCTATTACACGTCTTGGGCGTGCATATAATACAGTTGTTCCTTCTTCGGGTAAAGTTTTAACAGGTGGTGTGGATGCAAATGCTCTCCAGCGTCCAAAACGTTTTTTTGGTGCAGCACGTAATATTGAAGAAGGTGGATCTTTAACCATTATTGCAACGGCTTTGATTGATACAGGAAGTCGTATGGATGAGGTTATTTTTGAAGAATTTAAAGGAACAGGTAATTCTGAAATTGTTCTTGATCGAAAAGTTGCTGATAAGCGTATTTTCCCTGCTATGGATATTTTAAAGTCAGGAACGCGTAAGGAAGAACTTCTGGTAGAACGACAAGATTTGCACAAAATTTTTGTTCTTCGTCGTATTTTAGCATCTATGAATGTAACAGATGCAATTGAATTTTTGATTGATAAATTAAAGCAAACCAAAAACAATAGTGAATTTTTTGATTCAATGAATACGTAGAGTCATTAAAGTTTTTATTAGGATAAAACCTGTGGATACAATCTTTGCTGTTTCGAGTGGATTGTTACCTTCAGGGGTTGCAGTCATTCGGCTTTCTGGTCCTCATGTTGTGGATATAGTTAAAACGCTTTGTGGTCGTTTACCTAAAGCACGTTTTATGCATTATGGAAATCTTACTGCTCGTGATGGGAGCTTTTTAGATTCTGGTTTAACTGTTTTTTTTCCCGCTCCTCATAGTTTTACGGGGGAAGATTGTGCAGAATTCCATTTACATGGAGGAAAAGCCGTTGTTAGTCGTTTTCTCGATGAATTGTCGACATTTTCTGGATGCCGTATTGCAGAAGCAGGTGAATTTTCACGTCGTGCTTTTATGGAAGGAAAATTAGATCTTGTTCAAGCAGAAGGTCTTGCTGATTTAATAGAAGCAGAAACGGAAAGCCAACGGCGTTTAGCTGTTATGGGTACAAGTGGACATTTAACGACACTTTATCGTGATTGGCGTCATAAGCTTATGAAGGCGCGTGCTTTTATTGAGGCAGAACTTGATTTTGTTGATGAAGCAGATATTCCTAACGCAATATCTGATAAAGTTTGGAAAGATGTTGAGGATCTTTGTACTTCTATTCGTGAATATATTACTGAAGGAGAGCGTGCTAGTATTTTACGTGATGGATTAAAAATTGTTATTGCTGGTGCTCCAAATTCTGGAAAATCAAGCATTATGAATCGTCTTTCAGGAAGATCTGTTGCTATTGTAACGGAAGAAGCAGGAACAACCCGTGATGCTTTAGAAATGAGAATTATTCTTGGTGGTTTACCTATTTTTTTAACGGATACTGCTGGTTTTAGAAAAACAGAAAATAAAATAGAACAAATGGGAATAGAAGTTGCTAAACAGCATGTTAGGGAAGCTGATTTAGTTATTTTGGTTTATGATATAGGAAATCCTGAGCAAGTTGATTTACCAGAAACATCGGCTGAAATATGGTGTGTTGGCAATAAGCTTGATCTTTATGAAAAAAATGATCAGCATTGGTCTATACAATTTTCCGCATTAACTGGTTTAAATTTTGATTATTTTATCAAAGAACTTGAATCATTTTGTCATCATCGTGCTTCTGAAATTGGAAATATTGTTCCGGCGCGTAAAAGACAACTTCAATTATTAAAGGAGGCTGTTAAAGAGATTGAATATTCTCTTAATTATCATTCTCTTGATCTCAGTTTACGTGCAGAACATCTCCGTTGTGCAAGTGATTTTCTTGGAAAAATTACAGGAGATATTGATGTTGAAGATTTGCTTGATATTATTTTTTCAGAGTTTTGTGTTGGTAAATAATGATTCACGTGAAACATTGATTATTTCATAGACAGATTATAAAGATTATGTAATTTATATTCTGTTTCACGTGAAACCTTAGAATATTTTCTACGGAATGAATAAAATGCAATCATATGATGTTGTTATTGTTGGTGGTGGTCATGCTGGCTGTGAAGCGGCTTCAGCTTCAGCGCGTGTAGGAGCCAAAACAGCGCTTGTTACACATAAAATATCAGCACTGGGAACAATGTCGTGTAATCCTGCTATTGGTGGACTTGGAAAAGGGCATCTAGTTCGTGAAATAGATGCGTTAGATGGTCTCATGGGAAGAGCAGCAGATGCTGCTGGAATTCAGTTTAGACTACTTAATAGACGTAAAGGACCGGCAGTAAGAGGACCACGGACACAGGCGGATCGACAACTTTATAAAAAAGCAATTCAAAAATTATTAAAAGAACAAGAAAATCTTACTCTTATTGAGGATGAAGTTATTGATCTGGTTGTTAAAGATAATTGTGTATCAGGTGTTATTTTAAAAAAACAAGGAACAATTTTATCTGGTGCTGTTGTTTTAACAACAGGAACATTTTTAAATGGCTTTATTCATATTGGTGATAAAACATGGGCTGCTGGACGTATGGGAGATCAGTCAAGTGTGCAACTTGCTAAACGTTTAAAAAATTATCATATAAAACTTGGTCGATTAAAAACAGGAACCCCTGCTCGTTTGAGTAAAAAAACAATTGCTTGGGATCATCTTCCAAAACAACAAGCAGATGAAAATCCCATTCCCTTTTCTCTTTTAACAGAGAAAATTGAACAACCACAAATTGAATGTGCAATAACACGTACAAATGAGAGAACACATCAAATTATTCGCGAGAATATTTATCGTTCTGCTTTATATTCTGGAAATATTGAAGGGTTAGGACCACGTTATTGTCCTTCTGTTGAAGATAAAATTGTGAAATTTGGAGAACGTGATGGACATCAGATCTTTCTAGAACCAGAAGGATTAAATGATGATACTGTTTATCCAAATGGTCTTTCTACTTCTCTTCCTGAAGATGTACAAATTTCTCTATTGAAAACCATTGAAGGGTTGGAAAATGCTATAGTTTTGCAACCTGGTTATGCTATTGAATATGATTTTGTTAATCCACAACAATTAACGAGAAGCTTAGAATTATGTTCTTTACCGGGTTTGTTCTTAGCAGGCCAAATTAATGGTACAACAGGATATGAGGAAGCAGCAGCACAAGGACTTTTAGCTGGATTAAATGCGGCACGTAAAGTAGGTAAATTAGATGAAATACTTATAAGTCGTTCTACCGCTTATATTGGTGTTATGGTTGATGATTTGGTTTCACGTGGTGTTTGTGAACCTTATAGGATGTTTACATCACGTGCTGAATTTCGTTTATCTTTACGATCTGATAATGCTGATACGCGTTTAACACCTTTGGCACAAAAATGTGGTATTGTGAGTGAAATACGTTGGGAATGTTATCAGAAAAAACAAGAACGCCTTGATCAAGCACGATCAATATGTCAAAATCTTTTTTTAACACCCAATGAAGCTTCTGCTCATGGATTACACGTTAATCATGATGGAATTCGGCGTTCCGCTTATGATTTTCTTGCTTATCCTCATATGACTTTAGAGCGTCTTTCAGATTTTTGGCCACAATTACAAATGATTGATTCTAAAACAGCAGAATCTTTAGAAATTGAAGCACAATATGCGGTTTATTTAGATAAACAAGCACAAGATATTGCCTCTCTTCAAAGAGATGAGCGTTTAGAAATTCCTTCTTCTCTTGATATTCAGGCAATTTCAGGTCTTTCAAATGAACTTAAATCAAAAATTCAAGAAGTGTCGCCGCGTTCAATTGCTGATGCACAAAAAATTGATGGCATGACACCCGCCGCGTTATCGCTTATTATTACATATATTCAACGTCAACGACGTGAAAAGGCTAAAACAGCTTAATGGATTTTTCTACAGAAAAAAAATATCAACAATTATTAAATATTGTTCCTTCTGTTTCACGTGAAACGATGGAAAATTTAATTCAGTTTGAGTCTTTAATACTTCAATGGAATGCGCATATTAATTTGATATCTGCTACAACGATACCAGATCTATGGACACGGCATATTCTAGATTCAGCACAAATTTTTCCTTTGTATGCTCATTCTTTACATTGGTGTGATTTAGGATCAGGAGGAGGTTTTCCTGCAATTGTGATTGCTATCTTTTTGAAAGAAAAAAAAGTAGGACATATTAATCTTGTTGAAAGTAATGGGAAAAAAGTTTCTTTTTTGCGAACAGTTATTGCTCAACTTAATCTTCCAGCAACGGTTTATCACGCTAGAATTGAAGATGTATATCAAAAAATTCCCGTATCTGATATTATAACGGCACGGGGATTAGCGCCGCTCAATAGTCTTTTACAACTTATTTTTCCTTTATTAACAGAAAAAACAATCGCTCTTTTGCAAAAAGGTCGGGATTACGCTACAGAAATAAAAAATGCCTCTGCCAATTGGCACTTTGATCTGTTAAAACATAAAAGTAAAGTTGATGAAAATTCTGTTATTTTAGAAATTTCTCATATTCGATCATATAGAGGGTAGAGCAAAATGAGCGAAACACGAATTATCGCTATTGCGAACCAAAAGGGTGGAGTCGGAAAAACAACCACAGCAATTAATCTTGCAACAGCTTTAGCGGCTATTGGTGAAAATGTCCTTATTATGGATGTTGATCCACAAGGTAATGCTAGTACAGGTTTAGGGATTGATCGTAATAACCGTCCTTTATCTTCTTATGATGTTTTAGTTTCGGGAGTTTCAATTACACAAGCGGCTTTAAAAACAGCAGTACCTAATCTTTATATAGTTCCCTCTACACTTGATCTTTTAGGTGTGGAAATGGAAATTTCTTCATCACAAGATCGCATACAACGCTTACGTAAAGCTTTCTATGATGATCCGGAAATGGAAAAAAAATTCAATTATATTTTAATTGATTGTCCTCCCTCCCTTAATCTTTTAACACTTAATGCTATGGGGGCTGCGGATTCTGTTTTAGTGCCTATGCAGTGTGAATTTTTAGCACTTGAAGGTTTAAGTCAATTACTTGAAACAGTAAAACAAGTGCGATCCGTACTTAATCCATCTTTAGAAATCCAAGGTATCGTTCTAACAATGTATGATGGACGTAATAATCTTTCAAATCAAGTTGTTGAAGATGTACGTTCTTTTATGGGAGATAAGGTTTATCGTACTGTTATTCCACGAAATGTAAGAGTATCAGAAGCGCCCTCTTTTGGAAAACCTGTATTGCTTTATGATCTCAAATGTGCTGGGAGCCAAGCTTATTTGCGTCTAGCATCAGAAATGATTCAACGTGAAAAACAAGCGCGTGCTGCTGCTTAAAAAAATCAACTAAAAATTTAAAGAGCAAAATTATGAATGATGATCAATCAAAAAAAAGGCTGGGTCGTGGATTAGCGGCATTAATTGGGGATATCAGTTTAAACAGCGATCTTACACGTTCATCAAATACTGACAAATTTACAGAGTCCGATACAGCTTCTCCTGTTTCTGAACGATTTGTTCCACTTGAATCTATTTCGTGCAATCCACATAATCCGCGACGCCATTTTACCGATTCAGAACTTGATAATTTAGCACAATCAATTCGCCAGCACGGTGTTGTTCAACCTGTTATTGTAAGACCATCACGTGATCATCCTCATCGTTTTGAATTAATTGCTGGCGAACGGCGTTGGCGTGCTGCACAGCGAGCTAATTTAAATAAATTACCTGTTATTGTTCGCGATGTAGATGATAAAACGGCTTTGGAATTGGCAATTATTGAAAATGTTCAACGTGCCGATCTTAATCCTATCGAAGAAGCAATGGGATATGAAATTTTGCTGAATGAGCATGGATATACGCAGGCAGATTTAGCGCAAGTTATTGGAAAAAGTCGCAGTCATGTTGCTAATACGCTTCGTTTGTTAAAACTTCCACCAAAAGTACAACAATTCTTAACCGATGGACAACTTTCCGCTGGTCATGCACGCTGTCTTATCACTGTTGAGAATCCACAGGATTTAGCCGAAAAAATTATTCGCGAAGGGCTTTCTGTGCGCCAAACGGAAATACTTGCGTATGAACAAGCAAATCCAAAAGTCAAAAAACGAACTGCTGTTGAGAAAGATACAGAAACAAAATCTTTAGAAAAATTACTTGCAGATGTTATCGGAATGAAAGTGACTATCCGGCATGGCAAAAAAGGTGGTGATTTAAAAATACGCTACTCTTCACTAGAACAATTAGATGATATTTGCCGGCGTTTGCAAAACTAGTTAATTGTCTAAAATAGTACGAATTCTATCGATATATTTTTGATCGAAATTTAAATCATCTGAAGATATAGTATTTTTTCATTGAAGAGGATTTCTTTATCTTCAAAGGCTATTATTGCAGCAAAGTTGCTTGAAGAGTCATGAGATCAATAATGTAATCTTTAGGTGAGAGATTATGTTTTCTTAAAAGATCTGTTAGTTTTGATCTAGAAAAAATAGAAGCAATGAGTCTTTTAATGCTGTTATCATTTCCGGTATTGGATACCTCTGGCTCTGGAGGTAAATCCTCAATTTCTTTGTTTTAGTTATTCTATTTTTAAGAGGAAATATTCTGTTAAAGGATAATTTACAGTGATATTTGGATGGCTGCTAGGGAGAGAACAAATAGATTGTTTGTTCCCTTTGCCATTGTTATTTGAATATATGTTAAAAAAGAGAAAAGAAAAAACAAACTCAATGCCAATTTAAACATGATCAAAATTTATCCTTTCTTTTCCAAATTTCAGTGAAGACTTTTCCGTTTGCGAAGTTAATCATTTGTTCAAAGTAGCATGAATTCTATTTACAACGCCCTCTTAAAGCAACAAGCATTCTATACATATATTTTTTACCAAATTCCAAATTATCTGAAACTACAGCATTTTTTTTATCAAAAGAAATCTCATCTTTTTTGAGAACTTCAAGAGGAAATAACAGCATTGTTAATGTTGCTTGAATGGCGAGGCGACCTATAACAAAATCTTTAGGTGTGATATTATTTTTTCTTAAAATATTCATTAATTTTGGTTGATTAGAAATAGAAGCTACTAATCTTTCAATACTGTCATCGTGTTCAATTTCAATATCAGATGCTTTTTCAGTATTGGATACTTTTGATTCTGGTGGTGAGTTTTCACACTCTTCTTTATTAATTTGTTCCATTTTAAAAAGCAAATCTTCCGTTAAGATGTAATTTGCGATGACATGCGGGAAATTGAATTTATTGGCTGTTTCCTTTTTCTTTGTTGGGTTACAAATTTTGCTTTCAACAGCCAATATTCTATACATATGTTTTTTACCAAATTCCAAATTGCTTAAAAACACAGTTTTTTTTTCATCAAATTCAAAACCCCAGCTAAGCGCCATCAATATTCCTTCAAACATATTGCAACCAACAGCAAAATCTTTAGGTGTGATGTTATTGTTTTTTAAAATACTCATTAATTTTGGTTGATCAAAAATATAAGCGGTAAATTCTTTAATACTACTGTTATATGGGGTATTAGATGTTTTTAACTCTGGCAGTAAATTTTCATATTCCTTTCCAATTTGTTCCATTTTTAAAAGAAAGTCTTCAGTTAGGGTGTAATTTTCAATGAAATGCTGGAAATTAAATTGATTGTCTATTTCCTTTGCCATTGTTAGTTGAGTATGTATTACAAAAAGAAAAAGGAAAAAAAAATGTAACACGAGCTTAAACATGGTTAAAAATTATCCTTTCTTCTTCGAATTTCAGCAAAGACGTTTTCATCTGTTTCTTCTTCCATTGCAAGGCTTCTTCGCAGTGTACTGTCATCCCAGCGGAGAAAGGGATTGGTAGCTTTTTCTTGCCCTAAGGTTACTGGTAAAGTCATAGTATTTTTTGCATGTAGCAAAAAAACTTCTTCTACTCTTTGACGAAGTTTCTGATTATGTGGATCAAGTGTTAACGCGAAAAGAGCATTGTTTTTGGTATATTCATGACCGCAATAAAGAAGTGTCTTATCGGGAAGTTGACGAAGCTTTTTTAAAGAGTTCAGCATTTGAGCAGGTGTTCCTTCGAAAAGGCGTCCACAACCGAGTGAGAAAAGTGTATCTCCAGCAAAGAGTAAACCTTCTTCAGGAAAATAATAAGATAATGCGCCCGAAGTGTGACCAGGTGTTGAAAGAGCCAAAAGTGGGTGAGAACCAAAGAGAAGTTTTTCATCAGGTTGAAGTGTTTGATCAAGATGGTGAATCTTTTCTTTTTCTGCTTCTGGTCCGATAACCATAGCGTTGTATACTTGTTTTAATTCTTCCAATGCTTCTACATGGTCGTGATGATGATGAGTTACAAAAATAGTCTGAAGTGTCCAGTTACGGCGTTTTAAGGCGTCATGAATCGCTTCACCTTCAGGAGCATCAATTGCAGCTGTGTAGCCACTTTTTTCATCATGAATGAGTACACCAAAGTTATCTTTTCGACAAATAAACTGTTCAATCAACATGTTTTTCTCCTGAACAGTGTTTGGTGATGAATCTATAGAATAATATATAGTGGTGAATTTTTTTAAGAATCAGATTTGTCCTCTTCTGTGAAAAGTCCTTTTGAATGTTTCATAATGATAGGCATTTGGGTAAGCATAAAGAGGACTGTTAGGGGCATGACGCCAAATACTTTAAAACTTGTCCAAAAATTGTCGCTAAAATTACGCCAAATAATTTCATTCAAAAGGGCAAGAAAAACGAAAAAGAATGCCCAACGATAGGTAAGTTTTTGCCAGCCTAAATCATCAAGTTTTAATGTAGAATCAAGAGCATAACGTAAAAGTGGTTTTTTAAAACACATACCACCAAAAAGGATGAGCGCAAATAAGCTATTAATAATTGTTGGTTTCATTTTGATGAAAGTATCGTTGTGAAGCCAAAGAGTTAAAAATCCAAAGACTAGAACAAAGATTCCTGAAAGAAGAGGCATAATAGGAATTTGTCTTGCAAGGATCCATGATAAGCTTAGAGAAATAATAATCGCTATCATAAAAATAGCTGTTGCAGGGAAAATAGGTTTACTAAAATTTTGAAAAAATCCAATGTTTTTTATTAACCATTCTCCCTTATAATTGGCAAAAAAGAAGGCAACCAACGGACCCATTTCTAAGAGAAACTTTATGGTTGGTGAGAGAGGGGGGGTCTTATTGTTATTCATATTTTTTTCAGAATTATTGCGTGAATTAGAGTTAGATAAAGGCTGTTTCATGTATGTTTTCCTGCGATAGTTTCGGCAAAGTCAGAAGCAGAAAAAGGTTGAAGGTCTTCAATATTTTCTCCTATACCGATAAAATAAACGGGTAATTTATATTTTGCTGCTATAGCGACAAGAATTCCTCCTCGTGCGGTTCCATCTAGCTTTGTCATGACTAAACCATTAACACCAGCAATATCACGGAAAATTTCCACTTGGTTGAGTGCATTCTGTCCGGTAGTTGCATCAAGCGTTTGAAGGATTGTATGGGGTGCTTGGGGGGTGTGTTTTTTTAAAACACGAATAATTTTTGCCAACTCATCCATCAATTCAGATTTATTTTGTAAACGCCCTGCTGTATCAATAATTAATACATCGCTGTTTGCTTTTTTTGCTTTTTCATAAGCATCAAAGGCTAAGCTGGCGGCATCTGCACCCAATTTTGTCGAAATAACAGGAGAATCAGTACGTTTACCCCAAATATGCAATTGCTCAATAGCTGCGGCTCGGAAAGTATCACCAGCTGCAAGCATAACTTTTAATCCCCCTGCTGTTAATTTTGCTGCAAGTTTTCCGATTGTTGTCGTTTTTCCAGTTCCATTTACACCTACCAGCAAAATAACATGAGGTTTATAGCTGAGATCAAGCTCTAATGGAATTGCAACAGGTTCCAGAACTTTTTTGACCTCATCAGCTACAATAGTATGAATATCGTCTGGGGAAAGATCTTTTCCGTAACGACTGGAAGCTAAAGTATTTGTGATGCGTGTCGCCGTTTCTACTCCAAGATCAGCTTGGATAAGGATATCTTCGAGCTCTTGCAATGTATCTTCATCAAGTTTTCTTTTAACAAAGAGGTCGCCAATTGATCCGCTTAGGCGTTGTGAAGAAAGAGATAGACTTTTTTTAAGGCGCCCAAACCACGCTATCTTTTTTTGTTCAACAGAAGGTTCAGATAAAATTTCTTCATTCTTTTTTTCACGGATGTTGTCTGTGACAATAATTTTACCAGAAAGAGGAATTTTATCAGAATGGGATTCTAGAAATGGAGATTTTTTATCATATTTTGTAAGTGTTAACTCTCGATTTTTTGTTTGCTCTTCTTTTTCTGTGTATATAGAGATTTGGTTATTTTTTGTCCTTTCATTTTTGTCTTTATTTTCTTCCATTATATCGCTTTTATCAGGAATAGAAATCTGTTGTTTCATTTCCTGCTCTTGAGATTTGTTAAAAGAGAATATTTTTTTAATAAAAGATTTCGTCATAAGAATTTTCCTGCTCAAGCAGCGTTTAATTTTGGAAGGACAGCAATCAATTTATCGCCATCATGATCAACGATAAGGGCTTGAACAATTGTTCCTGCTTTTGCACCTTTAACTTGTACAAGAGTATAATCTTCTGTTCGTCCGATTTCATCTTTTTCAATGAGAACTGTTTGTAGACTGTTTTGCAAATGAGCAAGATGCTTTTGGTAAGCCTCTTCACCTGCTTTACGTAATTTTTCAGCACGCATCTTAACTATTTTACGGTTGATTTGTGGCATACGTGCGGCAGGTGTTCCTTCTCTTGGACTAAAGGGGAAGACATGGAGATGGGTTAAATTACAATCTTTGATTAAAACAAGACTGTTTTGAAACATCTCTTCTGTTTCTGTAGGAAAACCAGCAATTAAGTCGGCACCATAAACCATTGTAGGACGTTTGGCACGCAACTCTTGGCAAAATTGAATGGCATGTTCGCGTAAGTGTCGCCGTTTCATCCGTTTTAAAATCATATTATCACCTGCTTGCAAAGATAAATGCAAATGGGGCATGATCCTTGTTTCATAAGCTAAAAGATTAATGAGTTCTTCGTCTGCTTCAATAGAGTCAATAGATGAGAGGCGTAATCGCGCTAAGTCAGGGACATGATGCAAAATTGCTGAAGTTAATTTTCCTAGAGTAGCTTTTCCAGGAAGATCGTGGCCATAACTTGTAAGGTCAACACCTGTAAGGACCACTTCTTGGATACCCTCACCGATCAGCTTTTTAATTTGTTCTATGACAGCACCCATGGGAACAGAGCGAGATGGTCCTCGTCCATAAGGAATAATGCAAAATGTACAGCGATGATCACATCCATTTTGTACCTGTACAAAAGCGCGGGTGCGCTCTTGCATTGCACTGACCATATGTGGAGCAATTTTTTGTACTTCCATAATATCATTGACACGCACCTTTTCGGAATGGTTAATACCAAAATCAGGAAGTTGACGATAAGAATGGGCGTGAAGTTTATCTTCGTTTCCTAAAACGAGATCCACTTCTGTCATTGAGGCAAAATTTTGTGCTTCTGTTTGGGCTGCACACCCTGTTACAATGATACGTGCATGAGGATTTTCACGTCGTGCTTTGCGGATAGCTTGTTTTGCTTGTCGTACGGCTTCGGTAGTGACAGCACAGGTATTAAAGATAATAGCACTATCTTTAAGCTGATCTAGCCCTGAAGAAGTACTTTCGTTGCGAATGATTTCCGATTCGTAGCTATTAAGCCGACAACCAAAAGTTACAATTTCTATTGCCATCAGGAGTGATCCTTTTTGTAGCACCCTGTTAAAGGGCTTAAAAAACCACTAAATTGATATTTTATTGGTCCTGTCATAATAACGTGATCATCTTCTCGGTAAAAAATATTAAGTGTTCCCTTTGGTAAGTTTACATCAATATGGCGTTGTGTAAGACCACGACGATAAGCAGCCACTGCACTTGCACAGGCAGCACTTCCACATGCTTGTGTTAATCCTGCTCCTCGCTCCCATGTCCGTAAATTTAGACTTTTCTTTGACGTTATGCAAGCAATGGAAATATTGCACTGTTCGGGAAATAGGGGATCATGTTCAAGTTTTGGCCCATATTTTTCTAATGGAATATGTTGAATATCATTTTCAACAAAAAAGATAGCATGGAGATTGCCAATGGATATGAGACAAGCATCTTTTAGGGGACCAGCCGTAATTTCTACGTGATTGGTATCAACTATTTCACGTGAAACAGGCATCTCTTTTGCATTGAAATTTGGGCATCCCATATCAACAGAAATGAGATTATCGGTTTGATATGTCCCTTCAATAATTCCAGTGGGAGTTTCTAAACGAAATTTTTCACCAAAATTGTGATCTTTAAGCCATGCAACGACACAGCGGGTACCATTGCCACAAGCTTTAGCCATTGATCCGTCGGCATTCCATATTTCTATGCGGAAGTCGGCTTTTTTCTGGGTTGGTGTGTGGATAGCCATGATTTGATCAAAATGCATTTCGGGATCTGCTGACAAAGCAAGGATTGCTTGTAGTGTAAGAGCATGAGTGCTTTCACGCATATCAATAACAATAATTTGATTTCCAAGACCGTCCATTTTGCTAAATGGCGTTTTCATGAAACTTCTCTATTTCTAATGATTACTTATAAAGAAATATATGACTGAAAATCTTATAAATTTCTAGTCTTTAATAAAGATAAAATTGGGTACATAAATTATTTCGTTTAAAAATAAGTGATTTTAACCTGTTTTTTTTAATTTGTTAATTTATCTTTGTAACTATAACAAATATTCACTTAATTTTTTTTGTGAACTTATTTATTGTCGTGGGAGAGAGTACAGATATGTCGTTTTCAAAAATTTCGTTTTTCGTTGCACTATCAACTGTAATGCTTTTAGGGGGATGTTCAACAACACGGTTTGACAGTAATGACGGTAGTAACGCATTAGAAGTTTTTTATCCATCTCAACAAATGACAACATTGGAAGTGTCTGATCTGTCATCTACTTCTTCGTCGATATCTGAGGCAGCAAACGCTTCGATGTATGAAAAAGGAGATTCTCAGAGTGATGGACGAATGGCTAGTCTCGAATTGCCAAGTAATGCTACTGATTTATTTCCTGCAAGTGTTGCTGGTGTATGGAATCTTTCTATGGGGGGTAAAGTTTGTCGGATCGCAACGCCGCAAACAAAGTTTGGACAAGGGTACCGCGCTGGTCCTTTACACTGTCCAGGAATTGCTTCCCAAGTGAGATCGTGGGCTGTTAAAGGAAAAAGATTATATTTTTATAATAACTCTGGACGTGTTATCCTTGCTCTCTACTCTTCAAATGTTGATCGTTTTGAGGGACGTACACTTGATGATCATCCCGTTGTTTTAAGTCGTTAAATCATTTTTGATCGTTTATGAAAAACTAAGCTAGACGGGCAGATTCGTGAAAAGTATTTGTATTTTTCATTGAGAACGGTTTGAAAAAGGTTATTTGGATGATTCTCGTTTCAACACGTTATAAAGAGCTTGTCTCTAAAGGGGAGGTTTGTTTTGATCCCGCTCAATTAGCTATAACAGAATATTTTGACCATTTATTAAAAAAAATTGCGGAACAAAACATCTCTCGTCCTTGGACTTGGATATTTTGCTCTTTCTTTAATAGAATATTTAAGAGGAAAAAACAAAATATCTCTTGTGTTGTAAAACAAGGGGATGAAAAAGGTTCTTTTCAGGGGTTGTATGTTTTTGGTGAAGTAGGACGGGGCAAAACCATGCTGATGGATTTGTTCTTTTCTTGTTTGCCTAAAGGTCATAAAAAGCGTGCTCATTTTAATGATTTTATGACTGATGTGCATGAGCGTATTAATTTTTATCGTCAAGCATCTGGGGGTGAAAAGTTTAAACAAGATAATCCTATTTTAGCTGTTGCTGAAGATCTTGCACGAGAAGCAAAGGTACTTTGTTTTGATGAGTTTAGTGTAACAGATATTGCTGATGCTATGGTATTGGGGCGGCTTATTTCTGCTTTGTTTGATAAAGGAATTTTCTTTATTGCGACTTCAAATGTGGCGCCGGATAACCTTTATTATAACGGTTTAAATCGTGAACTCTTTTTGCCTTTTATTCAAGTTTTGAAAGCATATGTTCGTGTTGTTAATCTTGATGCAAAAACAGATTATCGTCTTGAAAAATCAAATCTACAGCCTGTGTATGTAGCACCTTTAGGGAAAAAAGCAGATGAATGCATGGATCAAGCATGGGCACTTGTATTGCAAGGACATAAGGAGATATCTGATGAGCTTTCTATAAAAGGGCGCCTTATTCCTATTCCGCGGGTTGGTGCAGGATGTGCACGCTTTGATTATGGAGATTTATGTGCAAAGCCTTTGGCAGCGGCTGAGTATTTGGTATTAGGGGAGAATTATCATACGATTTTTATTGATAATGTACCGGTCATGGATGATACATGTCGCAATGAAACAAAACGGTTTATTTTGCTTATTGATATTCTTTATGAGCGCCACATACGGTTATTTATGTCGGCTGCGGCAGAGGTGGGAGATTTGTATAAAGGGCATGCGCAGATTACGGAAACATTTGAATTTCAAAGAACACAGTCACGTCTTTTTGAAATGCAAAGCCACGATTATTTAAAACTTTGGGAAGAACATTTTCTTTTGAAGAAGAAGCATTGATTATACTTTTACCTTTACGTAAACTGTAAAAACAATAACTCTTTGAAATTAAAGAAATGTAATAATTCTGTTGTATTTTTTTAAAATTCACTTTATCGATACATCGTGATAATTTTCTAATAGTTGTTTCAGCGGAGGGTTGTTGTTTCTGTAAGGAGAAAAATTTGTAAATTTCATTTCTTTACTCCTTTTTATGATATTGTTTGAATATGGTTGAAGTCAAAAATATTCAGTATAGGGACGCTGATGGGTGTGCGCTGAATTATCTAAAAGTTAGGAAAAAATAAAATGGCACGGAAAAAAATAGCTCTCATTGGTTCAGGTATGATTGGTGGTACTTTAGCACATATTATTGGGCTTAAAGAGCTTGCTGATGTGGTCTTATTTGATATTGCAGAAGGTGTGCCACAAGGTAAGGCTCTAGATATCGCCGAATCTTCTCCCGTTGATGGTTTTGATATCAGTCTAAAAGGTGCTAATGCTTATGAAGCAATTGAAGGTGCTGATGTTGTTATTGTAACAGCAGGCGTTGCGCGAAAACCTGGTATGAGCCGTGATGAACTTTTGGGCATTAATTTAAAGGTTATGGAACAAGTTGGAGCTGGAATTAAAAAATACGCTTCTTCAGCATTTGTTATTTGTATTACCAATCCCCTTGATGCAATGGTGTGGGCATTGCAGAAATTTTCAGGTCTCCCTACACATAAAGTGGTTGGTATGGCTGGTGTTCTTGATTCAGCGCGTTTTCGTCATTTCTTATCTGAGGAATTTAAGGTCTCTATTAAAGATGTGACAGCGTTTGTTTTAGGGGGGCACGGTGATACAATGGTTCCTCTCGTGCGTTATTCAACAGTTGGTGGTATTTCTTTGCCTGATCTTATAAAGATGGGCTGGACAACACAGGAAAGAATTGATCAAATTATCCAGCGTACCCGTGATGGCGGTGCAGAAATTGTTGGTTTGTTAAAAACAGGTTCTGCTTATTATGCACCAGCAGCTTCTGCTGTTTCTATGGCTGAGGCCTATTTAAAGGACACTAAGCGTGTTGTGCCTGTTGCAGCTTATCTTTCAGGAGAATATGGGGTTAATGATACCTACGTTGGTGTTCCTGTTGTAATTGGTGCAGGTGGTGTTGAACGAGTCATTGAAATTGATCTTGATAAAGAAGAAAGAGGTGCTTTTGATCATTCAGTAAATGCAGTTAAAAAGCTTTGTGAAGCTTGTATTGCTCTTGTGCCTAGTCTCAAGTAAATTGAACAAGATTTAATTCATTAAAACTAAGTATTTAGAATATTAAAACTTTAGGATTAATAATGATCCATAAAAGAAAAGGACAAATGCATGAATATCCATGAGTATCAGGCCAAACGTCTGCTTCATGAATATGGAGCACCAATTGCAAATGGTGTTGCTGTTTATTCTGTTGAGCAAGCTGAAAAATGGGCGGAAAAATTGCCCGGACCTCTCTATGTGGTTAAAAGTCAGATACACGCTGGTGGTCGTGGTAAGGGTAAGTTTAAAGAACTTGGTCCTGATGCAAAGGGTGGTGTTCGGCTTGCAAAATCTGTTGAAGAAGTTGTTGCAAATGTTCAAGAAATGCTTGGTAAAACTTTGGTAACCAAACAAACGGGTCCAGAGGGTAAGCAGGTCAATCGTCTTTACATTGAGGATGGTGCTGATATTGAAAGGGAGCTTTATCTTTCACTTTTGGTTGATCGTAGCGTTGGTCGAATTGCTTTTGTTGTTTCAACAGAAGGTGGAATGGATATTGAAACGGTTGCTGAAGAGACACCAGAAAAAATATTCACGCTTCCCATTGATGCTGTAGAGGGTGTTACTTCGGTTGATTGTGCAAGACTTTGTGATGCATTGAAACTACAAAGTAGTGCGCGAGAAGATGGTGAAAAGCTTTTTCCGATTCTCTATAAGGCATTTTGTAAAAAAGATATGAGCCTTTTAGAAATCAATCCGCTTATTGTGATGAAAGATGGTCGTTTACGTGTTCTTGATGCAAAAGTTTCTTTTGATAATAATGCTCTGTTTCGTCATCCAGATATTTTAGAATTACGCGATCTTTCAGAAGAGGATCCAAAAGAAATTGAAGCATCAAAGCATGATCTTGCTTATGTTGCTCTTGAGGGTACGATTGGTTGCATGGTTAATGGTGCGGGTCTTGCTATGGCAACAATGGATATTATCAAACTCTATGGAGCTGAGCCTGCAAATTTTCTTGACGTTGGTGGTGGAGCGTCAAAAGAAAAGGTGACAGCTGCTTTTAAAATTATTACGGCCGATCCAAATGTTAAGGGCATTTTGGTTAACATTTTTGGTGGTATTATGCGTTGTGATGTCATTGCTGAAGGTGTGGTTGCTGCTGTTCGTGAGGTTGGTTTAAAGGTTCCCTTAGTTGTTCGTCTTGAAGGCACTAATGTTGAGCAGGGTAAAGCAATTATTAATGAAAGTGGTTTGAATGTTATTCCTGCTGATGATTTAGATGATGCTGCCCAAAAAATTGTTGCAGCCGTGAAGGGAGCTTAAGCTATGTCGATTCTTGTGAATAAAGAGACAAAAGTTCTAGTTCAAGGGCTTACAGGAAAAACAGGAACATTTCATACAGAACAGGCGCTTGCTTATCATGGTACGCAAATGGTTGGGGGTGTTAATCCTAAAAAGGGTGGAGAAACATGGGAAGGTTCAAAAGGCGAAACTCTTCCTATCTTTGCTAATGTTGCAGAAGCAAAGGAAAAAACAGGCGCGGATGCTTCTGTTATTTATGTTCCTCCTGCAGGGGCTGCGGCAGCTATTATAGAGGCTATTGAAGCTGAAGTTCGTTTAATTATCTGTATTACGGAAGGTATTCCCGTTATGGATATGGTTAAAGTGAAGGCGCGATTAGAAAACTCAAAGTCTCGTCTTATTGGTCCTAATTGTCCTGGTATTCTTACACCAAATGAATGTAAAATTGGTATTATGCCTGGTTCTATTTTTAGAAAAGGTTCTGTTGGGGTTGTTTCGAGGTCGGGAACTTTAACTTATGAAGCCGTTTTTCAAACGAGTCAGGAAGGTCTCGGGCAAACAACTGCGATAGGGATTGGTGGCGACCCTGTTAAGGGCACTGAATTTATTGATGTGTTGGAAATGTTTTTAGCGGATGATGAAACTCAGTCTATTGTTATGATTGGGGAGATTGGTGGTTCTGCTGAAGAAGAAGCAGCACAGTTTCTGCAAGATGAAGCAAAAAAAGGTCGTAAAAAACCAGTTGTTGGCTTTATTGCTGGCCGTACAGCTCCTCCAGGACGTACAATGGGACATGCTGGTGCTGTTATTTCTGGTGGTAAAGGTGGAGCAGAAGATAAAATTGCGGCAATGGAATCAGCAGGGATTCGAGTGTCTCCTTCACCATCACAGATAGGTAAGACTTTGATGTCAGTTTTGAAGGGCTAAAAGAAAATTTCACCTGAATAAGAAAAAGTTCTTAGATTCAGGTGAAAAAACTTGAGTATAAAAAGGTAAAACTTTTTTGAATGTTTGAATCATTGCTTGTTTTGTAAGCATTTAAAGGTCGAAAAGAGATATAAGGAGACGGAATAGATGTTCCGGAGAGGTATATGGCAAGGCAGGACGAAATAAATAGCCTTTTTGCACAGACATCATTTCTTTATGGTGGCAATGCGGATTATATAGATCAACTTTATGCTCAATATGAAAAAGATCCTACCAGTGTTGATTCACAGTGGCGTGCTTTTTTTGAAGGACTTCATGATAATAAAGAAGATGTTCTCAGAAATGCTGAAGGGGCAACATGGCAAAGTGATCATTGGCCAGTAAAGGCAAATGGAGAATTGGTTTCTGCTCTTGATGGTGATTGGTCTTCTCTTGAAAAATATCTTGGTGATAAATTAAAGGAAAAAGCAATAACAGGTGCTGCACAAAAGGGAAAAACTTCCAGTGAGCAAGATATTATTCGTGCAACACGTGATTCCGTTCATGCAATTATGATGATTCGTGCGTTTCGAGCACGGGGGCATCTTCGTGCGCGGCTTGACCCTCTTCAATTGGCCGAAAAACAAGAAGATTATAAGGAACTTTCTCCAGAAGCTTATGGTTTTACTCCAGCTGATTACGAGCGTCCCATTTTTATTGATAATGTTTTAGGGTTGGAATATGCAACTATTCCACAAATGCTTGAAATTCTCAACCGTACATATTGTTCAACAATCGGTGTGGAATATATGCATGTTTCTGATCCGGTTCAGAAAGCATGGCTTCAAGAACGCATTGAAGGGCGAGATGAAAAAATTTCTTTCACACAACAAGACAAGAAAGCTATCCTGAAAAAGCTTATTCAGGCAGAAGGATTCGAACAGTTTTTAGACACTAAATATAAAGGTACAAAGCGTTTTGGACTCGATGGTGGTGAGGCGCTGATTCCCGCTCTTGAACAGATTATCAAATGTGGTAGTGCTTTAGGGGTGCAGGAAGTTATTTTAGGAATGGCACATCGTGGTCGTTTAAATGTTCTTTCACAAGTTCTTGCCAAGCCGCATAGGGCTATCTTTCATGAATTCAAAGGGGGATCTTATAAGCCTGATGATGTGGAGGGATCCGGTGATGTCAAATATCATTTGGGAACTTCAGCTGATCTTGAATTTGATGGTAAAAAAGTTCATTTATCGCTGTTGGCCAATCCATCTCATCTTGAGATTGTTGATCCGGTTGTTATGGGAAAAGCACGTGCTAAACAAGATCAACTTATGGGACTTGCACATACTGATTTACTCTCATTAAGTGAGCGTTCAAAAGTGATGCCATTGCTTATTCATGGTGATGCTGCTTTTGCGGGACAAGGCGTTATCCAAGAAACTTTTGGTCTTTCAGGTCTTAAAGGTTATCGTGTTGCAGGCTCACTTCATGTTATTATCAATAATCAGATTGGTTTTACAACATCTCCACGTTTTTTACGTTCTTCGCCTTATCCATCAGATGTTGCAAAAATGATTGATGCACCAATTTTCCATGTGAATGGTGATGATCCTGAGGCAGTTGTTTTTGTTGCCAAAATAGCAACAGAGTTTCGCCAAATTTTCCATAAACCGGTGGTTATTGATATGTTTTGTTATCGCCGTTATGGGCATAATGAAGGTGATGAGCCTTCCTTTACGCAACCGCTTATGTATAAAGCAATTCGTAATCATAAAACAACACTTCAACTTTATAGTGACCAATTGGTAGCAGAAGGGGTGATTTCTTTAGAAGAGATTGAGCAACAAAAAAAAATATGGCGCGATAAGCTTGAAGGTGAATTTGAAGCAAGTGCTTCTTATAAGCCTAATAAAGCTGATTGGCTTGATGGAAGCTGGACGGGACTCAAAGCTTTTAGTAGTTCTGATGAACAACATTCTAGAACAACCGGTGTTGAATTAAAAATTTTAAAGGAAATTGGTCAGAAAATTGTCGAAATTCCGGCAGATTTTCACGTTCACAAAACCATTCAACGTTTTTTAAATAATCGTGCTAAAATTTTTGAAACCGGTGAGGGTGTTGACTGGGCAACCGCTGAAGCTCTAGCTTTTGGTTCTCTTTGTTTGGAAGGAGCACCGGTTCGTCTTTCCGGTGAGGATGTTGAACGGGGAACTTTTTCACAACGTCATTCAGTTCTTTATGACCAAGAAAATGAGGCGCGTTATATTCCTTTGAATCATTTACAAAAGGGGCAAGCGCTTTATGAAGTTGTTAATTCTATGCTTTCTGAAGAAGCTGTTCTTGGTTTTGAATATGGATATTCTCTTGCTGAACCACGAGGATTAACACTTTGGGAAGCACAATTTGGTGATTTCTCTAATGGTGCACAGGTCATTTTTGATCAATTTATTTCATCCGCAGAGCGTAAGTGGCTTCGTATGTCTGGTCTTGTGTGTTTATTGCCTCATGGTTTTGAAGGGCAAGGGCCGGAGCATTCTTCTGCACGTTTAGAACGGTTTCTTCAACTTTGTGCGGAAGATAATATGCAGGTTGCTAATTGTACAACCCCTGCAAATTATTTTCATATTTTGCGTCGACAAATTAAGCGTGACTTCCGTAAGCCATTGATTTTGATGACACCGAAATCACTTTTACGTCATAAGCGCGCTGTTTCTCTTCTCAATAAAATGGGGCCAGAAACAAGTTTCTGTCGTGTGTTGCTTGATGATGCAGAATGTCTCAAAGATTCTGTCATTAAGTTGCAGAAAGATAATAAAATTCGCCGTGTCGTTCTTTGTACTGGTAAGGTTTATTACGACCTTTATGAAGAACGTGAAAAAAAGGGTATTGATGATGTTTACCTCCTTCGTGTTGAACAACTTTATCCTTTCCCTGCTAAAGTTTTGGTGAATGTGTTGTCGCGCTTTTTGCAGGCGGAAGTTTTTTGGTGCCAAGAAGAACCAAAAAACATGGGGGCTTGGTCATTTATTGAGCCTTATTTGGAATGGGTTTTGACGCATATTAATGCGCAATATTCACGTGCTCGTTATGCAGGACGTCCTGCGAGTGCGTCACCGGCCTCTGGGTTAATGGTGAAACACCTTGAACAACTGGCTGCGTTTCTTAAAGACGCGTTAGGTTCTTAATTTATTACTACTCTGATGTATGGAAAAATATTATGACTACTGAAATTCGTGTTCCTACTTTGGGCGAATCGGTTACCGAAGCAACGATTGGCAAATGGTTTAAAAAACTTGGCGAAGCTGTCGCTATGGATGAGCCTTTGGTTGAATTAGAAACTGATAAGGTGACCGTTGAAGTTCCTTCTCCTGTTGCGGGAAAATTATCTGAAATCATTGCAAAAGAAGGCGATACGGTTGAAGTAAATGCTCTTTTAGGAGTGGTGGAAGCTGGAGAAGCTGGTGTCTCCCAATCATCTTCACCTTCTGCTACACTTGTTCCAGCGGCTTCATCTGAATCAGAGAAGCCTGCTTCGAGCAGTACAATGCCTCCTTCTCCTTCAGCAGCAAAATTGATGGCTGAAAATAATGTTGCAAAAAGCGATATTTCAGGTTCTGGAAAACGTGGACAAATTCTTAAAGAAGATGTTCTTGGTGGATTAAAACAAAGTACAAATGCCTCTACACCCTCTTCTTCTGCGACGAGTTCTTCGGCAGCTCCTGTCCAAGAAACACGTGAAGAGCGGGTTCGTATGACGAAATTGCGTCAAACAATTGCTCGCCGTCTTAAAGATGCACAAAATGTAGCAGCAATGTTAACCACATTTAATGAGGTTGATATGTCAGCGGTGATGGATTTGCGCAAGCGTTATAAGGACCTTTTTGAAAAGAAACATGGTGTTAAACTTGGTTTTATGGGCTTTTTTACCAAAGCTGTTTGTCATGCATTAAAAGAACTTCCTGCTGTTAATGCCGAGATTGATGGGACAGATATTGTTTACAAAAACTATGTCAATGTTGGAATTGCTGTTGGAACGGATAAAGGGCTTGTTGTTCCAGTAGTGCGAGATGCAGATCAAATGTCATTGGCAGAGATTGAAAAAGAGATTGGTCGTTTGGGGCGTCTTGCGCGTGATGGAAAATTAGCCGTTTCTGATATGCAAGGGGGAACTTTTACCATTACCAATGGTGGTGTGTATGGATCGTTGATGTCAACACCGATTTTGAATGCACCACAATCTGGTATTTTGGGAATGCATGCGATTAAAGAGCGAGCAATGGTTGTTGAGGGCCAAGTTGTGATCCGCCCCATGATGTATTTAGCGCTTTCTTATGATCACCGTATTGTGGATGGGCAAGAAGCTGTAACTTTCCTTGTGCGTGTTAAGGAAAGCTTAGAAGATCCGGAACGCCTTGTTCTTGATTTGTAAAATACAGTTTTCAGGATGAAAGGAGAAACGGATGTCTTATGATGTGGCTGTGATCGGAGCGGGTCCAGGTGGTTATGTAGCAGCAATAAAGGCTGCACAACTAGGACTTAAAGTAGCGATTATTGAAAAGCGTACAACATTAGGAGGAACATGTCTCAACGTTGGTTGTATTCCTTCTAAAGCGTTGTTGCATGCTTCAGAAGTGTTTTCTGAAACCCAGCATGGTTTTGAAACACTTGGTATTTCTATTGGCAAATCTAAGCTTAATCTTGAACAAATGATGGTTCATAAGAAAGCTGTGGTGACAGCCAATACAAGTGGCGTTTCTTTTTTGATGAAAAAAAATAAAGTTGATACTTTTTTGGGGACAGCTAAAATTTTGAGTGCGGGTCATGTGGAAGTTGTTGCCAGAGATGGTAATAAACAAACAATTGAAACAAAAAATATTATTATTGCTACGGGCTCAGAGAGTTCAGGCATTCCAGGTGTGAATGTTGAAATTGATGAAAAGACTATTGTTTCTTCTACGGGAGCCCTTTCACTTGAAAAAGTACCAGAGCATATGATTGTAGTGGGTGCTGGTGTTATTGGTTCAGAACTTGGATCAGTTTGGAGCCGTTTAGGTGCTAAAGTTACCATTATTGAGTATCTTAATAAAATTTTGGGCTCAATGGATGGTGAAGTTTCACGGCAATTTCAGAAATTAATGGAAAAACAGGGGATAGAATATAAGACGGGAACAAAGGTGACAGCTGTTACACAATCTGGCTCAACTGCTCAGGTGACTTTTGAAGCCGTCAAAGGTGGTGCAGCTGAAACTTTAGAGGCTGATGTTGTGCTTATTGCTACTGGACGTTCTCCGTATACGGAGGGGCTTGGCTTAGGGGAGGCTGGTGTTCAGTTAGATGAACGCGGATTTATTGCAATTGATGCCCATTGGCAGACGAATGTTCCAGGAATTTATGCGATTGGTGATGTCGTAAAAGGGCCAATGTTAGCGCATAAAGCAGAGGAAGAAGGCGTTGCTGTGGCAGAAATTTTGGCAGGTCAAAAAGGGCATGTTAATTTTGATGTTATTCCTAGTGTTGTTTATACACAGCCGGAAATTGCTAGTGTAGGAAGGACAGAAGAAGAGCTAAAAACTGCTGGTATTGAATATAATGTTGGCAAATTTCCTTTTATGGCTAATGGTCGTGCTCGTGCAATGCAAAAGAGTGATGGGTTCGTTAAAATCCTTTCTGATAAAAAAACAGATCGGGTATTAGGGGGGCATATTCTTGGATTTGGTGCTGGTGAAATGATCCATGAAATTGCAGTTTTAATGGAATTTGGTGGTTCATCAGAAGATCTGGGGCGTTGTTGCCATGCACATCCTACCTTATCAGAAGCCGTGCGTGAGGCAGCTTTGGCAACATTTGCTAAACCACTTCATATTTAAAAAGCTTTTAAAAAGTACATTTTAAAGGTCATAGGAGGCAGAAAATATTTGTGAAGCATACAACAACATTTTAAAACTTTAAAAAGGAATACAACCAATTGTATTGAAATATTCCGTTTGTTGTATGCTTTTCGATAATTATTGTTTTAAAATTCAGTTGTGTAGTTTTTATTGATTATCTTGTTGTGCACTATCGTTTAGAGCGGTGGTGTTTGGTTTATGTAAAGTTTTACATATGGGGTGGTTTTTATACTGTTATAAAATATTTAGGATAGGGTTATGAGCCTATTTGCGTGCTTTGTTTTAAGAACACATCTCTCAAAATGTGCAAACTTACTTCGCGATGGTGCTCATGAATAGTATAGCTGTAAAGTTCCTCTTGAAATATATAAAATTCATTCAAATTGTTATAAGACCTATTTGTGCATCATCATCTTTATGTTTAGTAAAAGTACACGCTGACATTATAATGCACTTTTTCAGTTCTCAATATTGCTAAAGCTCTTTATTATTTGAGAGTTTTTATAAGAGAGATTTTTATTCTTTTCTTTTATCATTTTTACTCACACGCTCGCTTTGTTTGTGATGTGCAGGAAAAAGATATTAATTGATTCAATGTGAGAGAGTTTGTGATAAGAGAATCTTATAATATTCAGCGTTATGAATCAAGTTGAAAGTGATATTTGTTATTATAAATCAATGTGTTATATATGATAATGAATCATATGAAGAGAGAAGCCAAGAGGAATTCGCTCAAAGAAATTGAAATGTTTAATGATTGGTGTGGGTTAAGGATATTTGTCATTTAAGATGAAGAGGGGAGGGGTTGAATATTCTACAAAATACCGCTCTTTTAAAAGAGCGGTATTTTTATATCTTTTGTTTATGACGCTATCTTTTTGATGATAATGACAAGTTATACAGTGTGATTAAATTAGTTTTTGCTTCTCTGTTTTTCTTGATCATTGCTTGCTATGTCTTAAAAAGATGATATATCTCTTCTTTAAGGTTGTTAAGAAATCGTAATGTTGCCAAAATATAACGAATAGCTAAATTTTTTTTGAAAACCATAATTACATGAGAATATTAAGTTTGTTTTCATTGGGCAGTTTTCTGATAACTTAAAAAATTAAGCATATGCTTTCTATAGGTATAAATTTAAAATTCTAATTTTTTATCCTCTTGTTGTTCTCTTATAAAAGTGGGAAGCCCCATACGATCAAGATATTTAAGGAAAGGGCGGGGTGGTAATTCCTCTACATTGACCATAGTCTTAACATCCCATTCGCCTGTAGCAATGAGAATGGCTGTAGCAGCAGCTGGTACGCCAGCAGTATAGGAAATGCCTTGTGCTCCAGTTTCATGAAAAGCTTGTTTATGATCGGCTATATTATAGATAAAAATTTCTCGCAGGTGTCCATCTTTTTCGCCTTTAATAAGATCTCCGATACAGGTTTTTCCTGTGTAGTTTGGGGCGAGAGAGGAAGGGTCGGGTAAGACGGCTTTCACGACTTTCAAGGGCACGACTTCTTGACCTTCTGCCGTTTTAATCGGTTGTTCGGATAAGAGTCCGAGGTTTTTTAGAACCGTAAAAACAGTGATATAACGTTCACCAAATCCCATCCAGAAACGGACGTTCTCCACATCGAGATTTTTCGATAATGAATGAATTTCATCATGCCCTGTCATATAGGCTTTTTGTTTTCCAACAACGGGGAGATCCCATTCATGGCTGATTTCAAACATTTTATTGGAAGTCCATTTTTTATTTTGCCATGACCATACTTGTCCTGTAAATTCACGGAAGTTAATTTCTGGATCAAAATTTGTAGCAAACCAACGCCCATGATTTCCGGCATTAATATCAATAATATCAATATCTGTGATTTTATCAAAATAATTATCGCGCGCTAATGCTGCATAGGCATTCACTACACCTGGGTCAAAACCTGCTCCTAAAATAGCGGTTATACCAGCTTTTTCACATTCTTGACGCCGAGGCCATTCATAATTGCCATACCAAGGAGGTGTTTCACAAATTTTCAAGGGGTCTTCATGGATCGCTGTATCGATATAAGCGCATTTGGTTTCAATACAAGCTGAAAGAACAGACATATTAAGAAAGGCAGAACCAACATTAATGACAATTTCGCATTTGGTCTTTTGGATGAGCTTTATAGTTTCTTCTACATTCATGGCATTGAGCGAATGGCTTTTGAGAACACCCTGTTCTTTCATTGTGTTTTTTTCTTTAATAGAAGCAATGATGGCTTCACATTTTTTGAGTGTTCGTGAAGCAATATGAATTTCACCAAGAATATCGTTGTTTTGAGCACATTTGTGTGCAACAACTTGTGCAACACCTCCAGCACCAATAATGAGAACATTTTTTTTCATTGTAGGTTCATCTCCTTTTTAATACTGTTGTATGACGTTTTTATGGTTGATCTTTATGAAAGGCTTTTCTGATAGTCGTTATAGCTGAATTGGCGTTGAAGTGTTAATGTACCATCGCACTCTTTGAGAACAATAGCAGGCATTGTAACGCCATTAAACCAGTTTTTCTTGACCATTGTATAACCTGCTGCATCCTGAAAAGACAGCCGATCGCCTATTTTAAGAGGCTGTTGAAATTGAAATGTTCCAAAAATATCGCCGGCAAGACAAGATTTTCCACAAATCATAATTTCGTGTGGTCCTTGATTGGGTTCTAATTTGGCATTTTCACGATAAATGAGAAGATCAAGCATATGTGCTTCAATTGAGCTGTCAACGATGGCAAGATTCTTTTCATTATACAATGTGTCAAGAACACTGACTTCTAATGTGGTGCTTTTGGTGATAGCAGCTTCTCCTGGTTCTAGAAAAAGAGTAACACCATGGGTTTTAGAAAATTGTTTTAAACGTTTTGCGAAAGATTCTAAAGGATAATTTTCAGCTGTAAAATGGATTCCGCCACCAAGGCTTATCCAGTCAACCGCAGCGAAAAGTTCTGCAAATTTTTCTTCCATGTGATTCAGCATTTGGTTAAAAAGATTAAAATCAGCATTTTCGCAATTGTTGTGGATCATTAGGCCATTTATGAGGGGTAGAACTTCTTTTATAGCGCTTTGATTGGTTTCGCCTAAGCGGCTAAAAGGGCGGGAGGGATTGGCAAGATCAAAATTGGATGCGCTGATTCTTGGATTTAACCTCAAACCCCGTTGGATGGTTTTGCTAGCTTTAGAAAAACGTTGAAGTTGTTGGATTGAGTTAAAGATAATTTTGTCTGCATAGCTACAGGCTTCATCAATTTCATGATCGGCCCAAGCAACCGAATAAGCATGTGTTTCTTTGCCAAATTTTTCTCTTCCTAAACGCAGCTCATAAAGGGATGATGATGTGGTTCCATCCATGAACTCAGACATTAAATCAAAAACACTCCATGTGGCAAAACATTTCAAAGCAAGTAAAATTTTAGCTCCAGACATTTCCCGTAAACGAGAAATTGTTTGCATGTTTTTGATGAGTTTCGATTTGTCTATAAGGTAGTAGGGGGTTTTTATCATCATTTATTCATTCTTCTTTGAAGGATCTTATTACCAAGATCAACGTTTAGTACAAAGAGTAACAGAATGTCTCAAGAAAAAAGAGTCTTAAGAAAAGAATCTGTTTCTGTCTAGAAAGAGAAAGGCTTTCTGTAATTACTGTTGTTTATTATTTTGAGTTTTGCGTTATGAGTATGAAAAAAAAATTATATTATGCTTTAGCTTTTGTATTGGTTAGCAGTTTTTTCATTATAACAACTACTCTTGTTAATTGGGGGCAAAATAGGAGTGATGCTAAAGCCAAACTGGTTACTCAGACTTCTGTCCAAGATAGTTCGGTGCCTTTGATTTTTACGGGGCGTAGAGAACTTAATGGTTTTAAAGGTTATCGTCATTATCGGCGTGGTTATCGTAAATATAGTGATAATTGGTGGTATCCTGAAGTGGCATTTGTTACGTCACCGCACTTAAGCACAAAAAGCGCATCATTAAAAGCTGTACCAGATGCTAAAAAAGTGTTTTTAACGTCTTCTTCGGAAAAATTAGAAAAAAAAGAGCCATGGATGCTTAAACAACATATTGAATCTTGCCGTGCGCGTTATCGCTCTTATAATAAAAATGATAATAGTTTTCAGCCTTTTCATGGGGGGCGTAAACAGTGTTTATCACGCTTTTTTAAAGGATAGAAATTATTAAATAAATTTTTAATTGCTTCTTGTCGTGGGCGTTATTGTTCTTACAATAAAGAGAAAACTTGCGTGGTGCGCAGCATTTTCATGAAAGCGTTTTTTTTGAAAAATTTAAATACTTTTAAGTTTTATTAAATCTTATTATCATTAAGTGTGGAATGGGGGGTGAGGATATAAGTTTTTGTTTTGTCGATGACAAAATATTAAGGACAGGATGGAGTTGAAAGAATGACAACACGGGAAGCAATGTTGATATTGCTCGTTTTGCTTCCCTTTGGTGGAAGTGCTATCATTGGCTTTTTTCGCTCGACAGCAAAAAATAATGAAGCATGGTTTGCTGGGATTGTTGCACTTTTCTGTCTTATTTTTACAATAATGCTTTATCCGGAAGTTCGCGGAAACCACGTAGTGCGTTTAGATATTTCTTGGCTTCCAGAATGGGGGAGCGATTTGATTCTCCGTATAGATGGTTTGTCGTGGCTTTTTTGCTTGCTCATTACAGGAATTGGGTTGCTTGTTGTCATTTATTCACGTTATTACATGGATCCAGCAGATTCTGTACCGCGATTTTTTTCCTTTTTTTTGGCCTTTATGGGATCAATGACGGGAATAGTCTTATCAGGTAATCTCGTCTTTTTGGTTATTTTTTGGGAACTCACCAGCATTTTTTCTTTTTTGTTGATCGGCTATTGGTATCATAATGCAAGTGCGCGTGAGGGTGCGCGTATGGCTCTAACGATCACAGGTTTTGGCGGTTTTGCACTTTTTATTGGGGTTTTATTGATCGGGTATATTGTTGGCAGTTTTGATTTGGATAAAGTGCTGCAGTCTGGAGATATGATCCGGTCAAGTTCTCTTTATAGTCCTGTCCTTATTTGTATTTTATTGGGGGGATTAACAAAAAGTGCGCAGTTTCCCTTTCATTTTTGGCTGCCCAATGCGATGGCTGCTCCAACCCCTGTATCGGCTTATTTGCATTCAGCAACCATGGTAAAAGCGGGATTGTTTTTGCTTGTTCGTTTATGGCCTGTGCTTTCTGGGACAGAATCTTGGTTTTGGCTGGTTGGCTTTTCAGGACTCTCTACATTGCTGCTTGGTGCCTATTTTTCCATGTTTCAGCAAGACTTGAAAGGGCTGCTTGCTTATTCAACTATTAGTCATCTTGGATTGATTACCACGCTTTTAAGCCTTGGTAGTCCACTTGCTTGTGTTGCAGCGATCTTCCATATGGCTAATCATGCTACTTTTAAAGCTTCTTTATTTATGGCTGCTGGTATTATTGATCACGAGACGGGAACACGTGATATGCGTAAATTGTCAGGGCTTTATCGCTCTATGCCTATTACAGCAACTCTCGCTTTAGTTGCAAGCGCAGCGATGGCTGGAGTTCCTTTGTTGAATGGTTTTTTATCGAAAGAGATGTTTTTTGCTGAAGCTGTTGAAACGCATATGGAATCATGGCTCGATTGGATTGCACCTTATGTAGCAACGCTGGCTAGTCTGTTTAGTGTAACCTATTCTATACGCTTTATTCATGGCGTTTTTTTGGGACCAAAACCTGTCAATTTACCCAAAACTCCCCATGAACCACCGCATTTCATGCGTTTACCAATGGAGCTTTTGGTGTTTATTTGTTTAGCAGTTGGTATTTTTCCTAATTTAACAATAGGACCTATTTTAGATAACGCGGTTGTGTCTGTTTTAGGATCAATGACAATCCCTTATAGTTTAGCTGTTTGGCATGGGTTTAATACTCCATTAGTGATGAGTTTTGTTGCGTTATTAGGAGGCGGATTACTCTACGCTGTCGGGCACCGTTATTTTTTATCCTGTGATGATGGAGCGCCTTTTTTTCGTCACTTAAATGGACCGCGTATTTTTGAACGCATTCTCGTGATTATTTCTTGGAAATGGGCACGTGCGGTGGAATCTATTTTGTCAACACGTCGTTTGCAGATACAGTTGCACTGGATTTTTTGGGTGTGTTTTGCATTTGTTGGTCTTTTACTTTGGTGCGATGGTTTTATTTCAGCGGGGGCGTTACCGCTTTTCCCAGTTGATATTCCCTTTCTCGCTCTTTGGTTAGTTGGCGGATTATGTGCACTTTTAGTTGCTTGGCAAGCAAAGTTTCATCGTCTTGCATCACTCATGTTGTCGGGGGGAGCTGGTTTGATGACTTGTGCAACCTTTTTATGGCTTTCTGCTCCTGATTTAGCAATAACACAATTAGTTGTTGAGGTTGTTACAGTCGTCTTATTATTGCTTGGTTTACGGTGGTTGCCTAAACGTTTGCATAATCCTACTCCAACGCCTGTTCGTTTTTTCGTGCGCTTGCGTCGTATCCGTGATTTCATCATAGCCCTTGTGGGAGGTGCTGGTGTAGCATGGCTCTCTTTTGCAGTGATGACACGTCCTCAAGGTACGACGATTTCTGATTTTTTTCTCACCAAGGCTTACTCTGATGCTGGTGGTCGCAATGTTGTGAATGTGTTGTTGGTTGATTTCCGTGGTTTTGATACTATGGGAGAAATTGTCGTTTTGGGTGTTGTATCACTCACTGTTTTTGCCCTTTTACGGCGGTTTCGTCCTGCCCCTGAAAGTATTGATGCACCTTTTCAGCAACGTGTCCAGAAAGCCTTTGATATGGCACAGCCTAATCGAAATGTGGGAGATACAGTGTTGAATTATTTAGCTGTTCCTGCTGTTATTATGGGTTGGCTCTTTCCGATTATTATCGCTTTTGCTATTTATTTATTTATGCGAGGGCATGATCTGCCAGGAGGTGGATTTGTCGGTGGTGTTACTTTGGCGATAGGATTTATTTTACAATATCTTGCACGCGATATTCGGTGGGTGGAAACGCATTTGAGAGTTTTACCTTTGCGTTGGATGGGCTTTGGTTTATTGTTGTCAGTCGTAACGGGGATGGGCTCTTGGTTTTTTGGATATCCTTTTTTAACATCCTTTTTTCGATATATTCATTTTCCGTTAATTGGAAAAGTTCCCATGGCATCTGCTTTTTTGTTTGATTTTGGTGTGCTTTCTCTTGTGTTAGGAGCAACTGTTCTCATTTTAATTGCACTTGCACACCAGTCAATTCGGAGTTACCGAATCGGTAAGAAACCTGTTTTGAAAGAGAAGGAAAATTAATGGAAATTGTTCTTTCTTTAGGTATTGGTATTCTTGTTGGATCAGGAATTTGGCTTATTTTACGTCCACGCACTTTTCAAGTCATTCTTGGTTTGTCTTTGATTTCCTATGGTGTCAATCTTTTTATGTTTTCAATGAGTAGACCGCGTAGTAATGCCGCTCCAATTGTTGATCCTACTACTGTTATTAATCCAGCTAATTATGTCGATCCTCTTCCTCAAGCCTTAGTTTTAACTGCGATTGTGATTGGTTTTGCAACGACAGCTTTATTTTTAGTTATTCTCTTGGTTTCACGCGGTTTAACGGGTTCAGATCACGTTGATGGACGTGAGGTGCAGTGATGGAAGTAGGGGTGCACCATCTCCTTATTTTGCCTATTCTTTTGCCGTTAATCACTGGAGCACTTCTTCTTTTTTATGATGAACGGCGTTCGAAATTTAAATCATTGATTAGTCTTTTTTCGGCGGGATTGTCGGTCGTTATTGCTGTTTTACTGATTATACGTACTCTTGAAATAGCGCCGGCTTGCGATGTTTATCGGCTTGGCAATTGGCTCTCTCCCTTCGGAATTGTTTTGGTCCTTGATCGTTTAAGCGCCATGATGCTTTTACTTTCAAGCTTATTGGTGACTAGCGTACTGGTTTTTGCGCGGGCTCATTGGTACAAAGCGGGTTCTCATTTTCAGTCACTGATGCAATTTTTCATGGTTGGAATGAACGGCGCTTTTTTGACCGGTGATTTATTTAATTTATTTGTATTTTTTGAAGTTATGTTAACGGCTTCCTATGGGCTTGCTTTGCATGGTTCTGGTCAGACACGCGTGCGTGCAGGGTTGCATTATGTTGTGGTTAATCTTGTTGCTTCATTACTTTTTTTAGTTGGTACAGCCCTCATTTATGGAGTCGCTGGTACTCTTAATATGGCCGATTTGGCTGTTAAAATAAAATATATATCTTCTACAGATATTGTTTTGTTCGAAATAGGTGTTGCACTTCTCGGTATTGCTTTTTTGCTTAAGGCTGGTATGTGGCCGCTTAATTTTTGGTTGGTGCCAACTTACAGCGCGGCAGTAGCGCCCGTTGGAGCTTCTTTTGCACTTTTGAGCAAGGTGGGTATTTATATTATTTTACGTTTAACGCTGCTGTGGTTTGGTCCTGAAAGTGAATATTTTAACCATTTTGGTCATACGGTTTTGTTTTATGGTGGGCTTGCCACTTTGATTTTTGGTTTTATTGGGGTATTGGCGAGCCAAGTTTTGGTGCGTTTGGCAGCTTATAGTGTTCTTGTCTCTTCTGGTACATTGTTGGCAGCAATAGGGATTGGCAATGCAGCACTGACAGCAGGTGCACTTTTTTATATTGTTTCTTCAACTTTAGCACTGGGAGCTTTTTTTCTTTTGGTAGAGTTGGTTGAACGCTGTCAAGATGTGGCTGCTAATGTTCTGGCTGTCACAATGGAGGTTTATGGTGATGATGAAGAGGAGGAAGAAGATGAAGTTGGCACATATCTCCCTGTAACCTTGGCAATTCTTGGGGCTTGTTTTGGTATCTGTGCCATTTTGATTATTGGATTGCCACCTTTTTCTGGTTTTGTTGCTAAACTTATGATGTTTATGGCAGTTTTAAACCATAGTAGAGAGGATTTTTTTGCCTCTCTTCCGGTTTATCATGATTGGCTTTTTGTGGTTTTTGTCACCCTCTCAGGTTTTGCAGCTTTGATTGCACTGACACGAACGGGGATTCGAACTTTTTGGGTTTCTCTTGAAGGTCGCGTTCCCCGTGTGCAGGTGATAGAATTTGCGCCTATTGCTGTTCTTCTTGCCTTGTGTTTTCTTATAACAATTGTAGCCGGTCCTGTTAGTCATTATATGTCTGAAACTGCTAAGACTTTGTATGAACCTCAGAATTATATTGGGAGCGTTTTAACGGATTTTTCTCTTGAAAAGAGGGAGATGAATAAATGAATCGTTTTTGTCCTTCTCCTTTTTTCAGTGGTGTCATTGTCCTTATGTGGCTTATTTTAAATGGTTTTAGTTTAGGGCAATTGTTTTTAGGTATTATAACCGCTTTGTTTTGTGGTTGGATGATACGGCTTCTTGAGCCGGAGAAGGTTGCTATTAAAAACTGGAGTGCGGTTTTTCGTCTTATTTTTCGAGTCTTGATAGATTCTATATCCTCAAATATCTCGGTGGCTTGGTTTGTTTTAACAAAAAGGTCTCGAAAACAGCGATCTGGCTTTATTGTAGTGCCTCTTCTGCTTCATAATCGCACTGCTTTGGCTATTTTAGCGTGCATCCTTTCGGCAACTCCTGGAACGGCTTGGGTTGCCTATAATAGTAAAAAGGGTGAGCTTTTGCTCCATGTCCTAAATTTAAAAAATGGATATGATTATCAACGATTGATAAAACAACGGTATGAGAAGTTACTTTTGGAGATTTTCTTATGAGTATGGTGATCCTTTATTGGGGGCTTTTCTTTTCACAGTTTTTTTTAAGTTTGGCGGTGGTCTTCGCATTGTTTCGGTTGATTCGTGGTCCACGGGCACAGGATAGAATTGTTGGTTTGGATGCTCTTTATATAACCACTGTTCTTTTGTTTCTTACATTCGATATCCGTTCAGGAACAACCATTTATTTTGTTGCTGCCCTCATTATTGGGTTGTTGGGGTCTGTCTCAAGCATCGCTTTAGCGAAGTTTCTTATGCGGGGGGAGGTTATTGAATGAAAGATGACGTATCGCTTGTGGTTGCTATTGCTATCACGGTTTTCTTAATATTAGGGTCTGGATTGACACTGATCGCAACGATAGGTTTGGTGCGTTTTTCCAGTTTTTATGAGCGTTTGCATATGCTTTCAGTATGTACGAGTTGGGGCGTTGGTAGCATTCTTATTTCTTCATTTCTCTATTCAATATTTGTGGACCATTATTTTGTTTTTCATGAAGTGTTGCTGATGTTTTTTTTATTTTTAACAGCACCGGTAGCTTCTATGTTGCTCTCACATACAGCAGCTTATCGACATCATTCAGAAGAACAGTCAGAAAAACCGCTGGCTCTTTTATTAGACCAGACGGAGGAAAAGTTACTCACGTCAGAAGGAACATCAAGCGATGAGAGCCAGCGCGGTTCTTGAAATACAAGAAGCTTCTTTATTCTGTGCTTTTTTCTTCTACACACGTGAGGGACGTTGCGTGGTCTTCAGTAAGAGTATTGTAGAATGAGGCCTCGTTTCCTTTTGTCCACCAAACATATTCACCCCCTACATATTTTGCTCCAGAAGCAGAAACGACATTGGAAGCGATGATGCGCTTTCCATTCCATTTGAGATCAACTAATGCAATATCATTGGTAGTGTAGTAGGTTGCTTCAACACGTTCTTTTTTTGTTTCATTGCTGCATTGATAGACAGCGGTTTCTTTTTTTGGTTCTGAATCGTCTGGTACCTCAATGACTAAAGAGCCGGCAAAGGCACTCGTTGAGCTAAAAAGCGATAGACTTAAAACGGCTAAAAACCGTAAATTAAAAAGAGTTTTTTTCATAATGATTCCTTCGTTATTTAGAACAACAATGTTGATTCATCTTTACAGTGGATGGGGGTTTTTCTTTCTGGATCACGAAGATGATCGTAAAGTGTGACTTCGTTGTTCTTTTTCCACCAAATATACCAGCTTCCTTCGTATTTTTCCCCTGTGTCTGCGACTACATTTGCAGCAACGACGCGCTCTCCTTTCCATTTGAAATCAACCAACGAAATATTATCAGCATTGAGATAGACCGCTTCAACGCGTTCTTTACCTGTTCCAGTATCGCACTGGTAGGTAATGGTCTCAGTTTTTGGCTCTGGATTGTCTGGTACCTCAATGATAAAAGAACCAGCTAAGCTATTGTTTGAGCTGAAGATTGATAAACTTAAAGCGGTGAAAAATCCTAAAAAATGTAAAGTTTTTTTCATGATGCTTCCCTATATTCCTATATTGTTCACAAAGAATAATTTGATTGATACAATGGTGTCTACGGCAGGATTCGAACCTGCGACCCCAGGATTCATACCACTTCGATTTTCACCGCCAGCTTTTCATGGCTGTTTGTGGTCTGGACTGTCTCTTCACCTTGAAGCTTTTAGCTCTTTAGGTGCTGCCCGTTCAGTCTCTACACCTTTCTCTCATTTGAGGAGAGACTTGGCTCGGGATTGGCATTGGCATATAGTCTCCCATGAAGCTTTCCCCGAATTTGAGCAGATCCACTTTGAGGATTTCTCCTTAAAGCGCCCAATTTCTTTAGGAATCCTGTGCTCTATCCTACTGAGCTACGCAGACATCATCATACTTATTCCTTTAATAGAAGTATAAAAACGAATCAATTATATTCAATATGAATTAACGAATTTCTGCTAATTTTTGTTCCAGAAAAGTCAAAACTGCTTCCGGAGAGACATTTTTTGCAATAAATGATTGACCAAGTCCGCGTGTTAAGATGAAGGTCAAATTGTTTTGCGAAACTTTTTTATCTTGGGCAATGAGAGTCATCAGCATTTCAGCATCTGGTAACTTCCCTGGGATATCCTTTAATTGTGTCGGCAACCCTATAGATTTGAAGTGGACTTCAATGCGTTGTATAAGCGTGGGGCTTATTAAATTTAGTTGAGCAGAGAATTGATGCGCTAGAACCATTCCAATTGCTACAGCTTCACCATGGATTAAGCGGTCTGAGTCATAGGCGGTTGCTGTTTCAAGCATGTGTCCAAATGTATGGCCGAGATTTAAGAGTGCGCGCTCTCCTGTTTCGTGTTCGTCACGTGCTACAATGGCAGCTTTAAATTGGCATGAGCGGACAATAGCTTCTGTTCGTATTGGGCCATTGGAAAAAATTTCTTTCCCATTTTTTTCAAGCCACTCAAAAAAATCAGGCTGGTTAATGAGTCCATATTTAACCATTTCTGCGTAACCAGCACGAAATTCGCGCGGTGGTAGGGTATCAAGAAGACATGTGTCAGCAATAACGCATTGCGGTTGATAAAAAGTACCAATAAGATTTTTACCATATTGGCTATTGATTCCAGTTTTTCCACCAACGGAGGAATCAATTTGTGCAAGAAGCGTTGTGGGCATTTGAATGAAGTTCATACCACGGCGGATTATACTTGCCGCAAATCCTGCTAGATCGCCAATGACACCACCACCAAAAGCAATAACACAATCGCCTCTTTCTAAACGCGCAGCAAGAATTTGACCGATGACAATTTGCAGGGTTGAAAATGATTTTGATTGTTCTCCTGCTTCTACAATAATAGGGACAGTATGAATTTTATTTTTTATTAACTCTGCTTGTAATATTTCCAAATGAAGAGAAGCAACATTTGTATCTGTAACAAGTGCCAAGCGCGTTGGATGAGGATCTTTTTTGTTAAGAGCATGTTTAATCTGTGAAGCAGCTTGTGCAATCAGATTCGGACCAATGATGATATCGTAACAGTGTTTGTCCAGTTTAACAGTGACGGTCTTTGTTTGCATGCTGGTTGTCCCTATTGTTAATTTCTGTGTATAGGTAGTGCTGTACAGATCGTATAACATTTTGTGCTACGGTATGACGGCTTTCTTTATGACTGTTAATTGTTAAGTTTGCCTTTGCATAGATAGGATAACGCTGTTCCATGAGTTTTTGCATGGTTTCTTTAGGATTAGCTGTTTGAAGCAGGGGGCGTGCTGGGTGTTTTGAGACACGTTTCATGAGGATATCAAGATCGACTTTTAGCCATATGGATATACCCTTTTGGTGAATGGCTTTTCGGATATTTTCATTTATGTAGGCACCACCACCTGTTGCTAAAACAAGGGGACTTTTTTTTATGAGGTTTAGAATAACACGCTGTTCAAGAGCACGAAATTCTGATTCACCATAAATTTCAAAGAGTTCAGTGATTGTCATTTGCGCAGCTTTTTCAATTTCTTGGTCAGAATCATAAAAGGGTAAACGGAGCATGGTGGCGACGCGTTTTCCGATCACTGATTTTCCTGCCCCCATAAGACCAACAAGGACAAGTACTCTTTTATCAAGGGACGATAAGAGCTGATTCTTTATTTGTGTTATGGGGACGCGTTTTGGTCGATTGCTTTTCATAACTTTATTTCGGCATTTATCCATCTTAAAGTCAATTCCTGTTAATCTTTGTGAGGCATAATACGAGATAGAATATTTTTGGTAGGTTATTATCTTATGCCAACATTGACCAGATTTTTGATGATTCTTTTCATTTTGCTTTCTGTTCTTTTCATTATAATGGGTGCTCTTGTGGTTTGGGTTGAACCAGTAACTGTGGATATGTACATTGATGTCCCCTTGGATTCATGGAATCTTTCTACGGAAGCGAATCAATGAAATGAAAAGTGGTGCTGTGATAGATCATTTTCTTGAGATGATGAGCGCGGAGAGAGGGGCTTCACCTCATACGCTTGCGGCTTATCAGCATGATTTGCAGTGGGCACAAGACGAATTGTCTTCACACTCTGTTTCGCTTTTTTCAGCACAAAAAGAAGATTTAATTACTCTTTTGTCGCTTATGCATACTTTTGGTTTTGCGGCATCGTCGCAAGCGCGCCGTTTATCAACTTTGCGTCAGTTTTATCAATTCCTTTATGCTGAAGGGTTGAGAGCAGATGATCCCTCTCATGATATTGATGCACCTCGCCAAGGGCGTCCTTTGCCAAAAATCATGAGTGAAGATGCAGTGATAAAATTGCTTGATTTAGCACAGTTAGAAGTTAATCAAGCTCATTATGGATCTAAGGATTATCTGCGTGCATTGCGTCTTCAGCTATTGAGTGAAATGCTTTATGCAACAGGATTACGCATTAGTGAATTGGTGAGTCTGCCTGTGCAGGCTGTTCGGGGGAAAGCATACAGCATTTTGGTTCGTGGTAAAGGCAAAAAAGAACGAATGGTGCTGTTATCAAAAAAAGCATATCAAGTTCTTTTGCAGTGGTTAAATTTGCGTGATCAGGGAAAGGATGCCGCAAGTTCTTATCTTTTTCCAGCGCATTCAGAAACAGGGTATATTGCGCGTCAAGTTGTTGCACGGGAGTTGAAAAATCTCGCCACAAGGGCAGGAATTGAAAGTAAACACTTTTCTCCCCATGTGTTGCGCCATGCTTTTGCTAGCCATCTTTTGCAAAATGGTGCTGATTTGCGTGCCGTTCAACATTTGTTAGGTCACTCTGATATTGCTACCACTCAGATTTATACCCATGTGTTGGAAGAGGGACTTTATCGTTTAGTTAATGAGCATCATCCACTTGCCGATGAGCAAAAGGCTCGTTAAAGAAAAGGTGATGTTTTTGAAAAAGACTTTATAAAGCAAATTATAAGTGTATAAGTGACACTGAATGAGTTGGTACAAATGTATAATTATCTTGATTTTGAAAAACCAGTTGCTGATCTTGATGGGAAAATTCTTGAATTAAAAAAAATTTCTCAGGAAAAAGGCAGTCTTGATATGAGTGACGAGATTGCTCGTCTTGAAACGCGTTCCCAAACAGCGTTGCGCGATATTTATAAAAAATTATCGCCGTGGCAAAAAACACAAGTCGCTCGTCATCCTGATCGTCCCCATTTTATGGACTATTCTAAACGCTTATTGAGTGATGTTACGCCTTTGGCAGGAGATCGCAAGTTTGCTGAAGATGAGGCTATTCAAGCTGGGTTTGCACGCTTTAGGGGAGAAGCAGTTGCTTATATCGGTCAAGAGAAAGGTCACGATACGCAAACACGTTTGCGTTATAATTTTGGTTCTGCACGTCCAGAAGGCTATCGTAAAGCTGTACGTATTATGGAAATGGCTGACCGCTTTGGTTTGCCACTTCTCACTTTTATTGATACAGCAGGTGCGTATCCTGGGGTAAGCGCTGAAGAACGTGGGCAAGCGGAAGCAATTGCTCAATCAACAGCTGCAACTTTGCGTTTGAAAGTTCCTGTGGTTTCCGTTGTTATTGGAGAAGGCGGTTCTGGAGGGGCGATAGCAATCGCGGCTGCCAACAAAGTTTATATGTTGGAGCACGCAATTTACTCTGTTATTTCACCAGAAGGAGCAGCTTCTATTTTATGGCGTGATCCAGCTCGTGCAAAAGATGCTGCAATGAATATGCGTATTACCGCTCAAGATTTGTATCGCTTGAAGATTATTGATGGCATTATTTCGGAACCTTTAGGGGGAGCGCATCGTGGCAAAGAGATTGTCATTGATGCAACGGGTGATGTTATTTCAGAGGCTTTAAAAGTTATGGCTGGAAAAGATGGTGAAGCTCTTAAACAAGAGCGAAGGGAAAAATACCTTCAAATTGGTCGATCTCTAACATAGGTTATTTTTTGTGAGGGGTGTTGGATTGGAGTTTTATTCGATGACATTTAGCAGATTCCTCGCTGTGTGTGTGTTGTTTGTAATGGGAATATTGGCGGCATGTGGGGGAAGATTGCCAGCTTCTATTCGTGCCAAAGTTGAGCAGCCGTTGCCACAAGAAATCCAGAACAGAATGGCTTTGTACGATATTGATCCTTATGCACCAATTGTAATGCGATTTTTCAAGGAAGAAAATCTTGCTGAAGTTTGGAAGCAATCTCGTTCAGGGCTTTTTATCTTGGTTGCTCGCTATGGCATTTGCAAATGGTCTGGTAAGCTTGGACCTAAATATAAAGAAGGGGATCTTCAGACACCAGAGGGTTTTTATACTATTAGCGCAAACCAAATGAATCCTTATTCAAAATATTATCTTTCTTTTAATATAGGATTTCCTAACCTTTATGATCAGGAAAATGGTCGTACAGGAAGCAATCTTATGGTGCACGGTTCTTGCTTTTCCGCAGGTTGTTATTCTATGAGTGATAAGAACATGGCTCAAATTTATGCGTTTGCACGGGATGCTTTTAAAGGAGGACAAAGAGAGTTTCAGTTGCAGGCTTTTCCTTTCCGCATGACCGAGGATAATATGTTACGTCATAGCAATGATCCTCATTATCAATTCTGGGTTATGCTTAAGAAAGGTTATGATTTTTTTGAAAAAAATCGTCAGCCTCCAACTGTTGAAGTTTATGGAAAACGTTACGTTTTTAATCGCGATATTGATAAAACTTCAGTTTCTCTATTGCAGTGAGTGTTATTGTATCCTGATGGACCGTAGACACTATCACTTATAAATGGCGATACAGGATATGCAAAAACTTTACGCATAAGGTGTTTAAGTGAGTAGTCAGTCTTTTAAAGCCTAGAGTTTTTTCATAGAGTCTTATGTAAGTAAATCAGATGAAGTGGGAAGCCAAGAGGAATTTTCTCAAAGAAGTTGGATTGTTTGCACATCGGTCAATCTTCATTTTTAGTGAAGAGTAAGTTAATATAAAATGTACTTCTCTTTTTATTTCTTTCAAAGAGTTTTATTCTTTCATGCTGTAAAATATTATCTTGTCGTGCTATTATATAAGATACATTCACACATTTTAAAATGCGATATTGCCTCTGTCTGATTTTGTTTTTTTCTTAACAGGGATTTTGATTTCACTTAGCTGGAGTAAATATAGAGTTGAGCAGAATATTTTAGAACCAAGAATTTGTCCAATCGGTCTGTGAAATGAATCGCATGAAGTGGTTCGCAGATGAAGTGCATTTAGAGAGAAAACAATCTGATTACAGATTTATGGATATTAAAATTTTTATCATAACAATTTGATTTACAATGACAGTTTATTATTTTTAGTTTGAATTGAGGGACTCAATATCATAAGATCCTTTTATCTTAAAATCTGTTTATAATGAATCAATCGAAACCATTTTTTGCACACCATAAAATTGGATTAGCATGTGAATAAAACTCTTAAAGAAAAGAGCACAGATAGTTTTCATGAGTACTCTAAAGTGCCAAGTTTTCTAAAACATTTTTAACTGGCAAGAGTATGAGGCTATCAGTTTGCTCCTTTAAAAGCATAAAGATGGTGGTGCCAATGAATTTAATGTTATATCATTGAGGGTGAGAAAAAATTAAAATTTTATTCCTGGAATGATCAGAGGATTTTCTAAGAGAGCTGTTTTGTCTGCAGTATCTATTGCTGGTTTATTAAAAAAAGCATTGAGGAGCTTTTGTATTGCTTCCTTTTCAACACCATCGGCAATGATGACAAAACGTGTTTGTTTTATTCCTTTTGGCCATGCTGGCAATCTTATGGGAGGATGAAAAAATGTTTGTACGCCATGTAATACAAGTGGGCGATAAGGGTCATCATGCAGTGCGATAATTGCTTTAATACGTAATAGTTTTGTACCATAACGCTCTTGTAGGAGATCTAAAAAAGCTTCAATTGTGGCGTAATCAACAGGACCCTCACAGTTGAGTGAAAAGGTACGAATGGTTTTATGGGGGGTATGATCATGTGGGGTAGTCGTAAGATTTTGTTTAAGTTTTGTATTTTCTACTTTTTCATCCCATAATGTGTTATTTATTAATAGCTTTGAACAGAAATCTTCAGAATGGGCGTCAATGATTTGTGCTGTAGGATTAATCGTTTTAAGTGTGTTAAGGAGCGTATCTGAAAGCGTTTGTTGGGTCATAAGGTCTGTTTTGGTGAGAATAATTTTATCAGCAAATATTAATTGTTTATATATTTCAGGATAGCGCTCACATATGGAAAGTGTGCTTAATGTATCAAATGTTGCAAGAACAGCATTTATGGACAATGTTTGAATAAATAACGGGTGGCTTAAAAGTATTTGTAAAATAGGGGCGGGATCAGCCATCCCTGTGGTTTCAATGATAATATGATGGAGTTGTTTGATCTGTCCTGTCTGAACGCGATTTATTAAATCAATTAATGTGTCGATGAGATCACTGCGTAAATTGCAGCATAAGCAGCCATTGGCAAGCTCAATAATTCCCTCTGTCGTTTTTTCAACTAGAAGGTGGTCAATACTGATTTCGCCGAATTCATTGATGATAACAGCACATTCTGTTAAAAGAGGGTCTTGTAGCATACGGTTGAGCAAAGTTGTTTTGCCAGAGCCTAAAAAACCAGTAATAAGCGTGAGAGGGATGCGCTTTATTTTCATGTTAATCATCAACCGTGGTTTTGTTTTAAAAAAACATATTTCAGTACGTTTAACCAATTTATAATGGTGTCCGTGAGGGATATAATGGTTAATACCCTATGAAATCCATTGTACCACTATCTTTACGCTTATAAAGGTAGGTGTATGCAGGGTATATCATACACTTTTTTAGCGTCAATGTTATGATAATTCTTGGTTCTTGAAAGAACTTATAGGAGGAATTTTTATTCCTTGTTTTAATTATTTTATCTACATGTTCATCTACCTCGTGACGTGCAAGAGACTGGTTTTTATTGATTCAACAAATACAGATTTGAAATGAGAGAATCTTACAACATTTGTGGTTCTAACATAAGATACAAAATAATTAATTATCATTATAAATCAAAGTATTATAATTAATCGTAGATTATGATTTATGGCTTTTTTATAGAATGGTTTGCGCGTCTTTTATACGAACTATAGGGCTTTCTTAGTGGCTTTACTGTTATTTTAGGTGTTTTTGGCGTACGAATGAGGTGTACTGGTAAAGGATGAGAAAAAGGAGGTGGAGCAGTGATAAAAGGTGAGGTGAGAATAATATTTCCTTGATCATCATATGAATTTGCATGCATTTTTATGGCTTCAGGTGTGCATGTTTGTTGTCTCATATTGTTGGCTTGTGTTATATTTCTCCCATAAGGTTTTAATGTTGCTAGTGTTAATTGGGGTCTTCCTTGGTGCAAAAATCCTGTTTCAAGAAGTTGTGCAGCTTTTTCTTCTCTTTCAGTTATGTTGTTAGCACCTAGAATGACAGTAATAATTGTACGTTTATTGCGTGTGGCTGAGGCAACAAGATTAAAACCCGAGGCACAAATAAAGCCTGTTTTCATACCGTCTATTCCATAAAAACGGCCAATGAGGTTGTTTGAGTTATGCTGGACTTTTCGATTGTTACCAAAATCAATGGCTGGAATAGAAAAATAATGAGCATATTGTGGAAATTCTCGACGTATTTGAACGGCTAAAAGAGCAATGTCGCGTGCCGTGGAGTAGTTTTGAGGGTCTGGTAAACCACTTGCGTTTGCGAAATGCGTTCCAAACATGCCTAAACGTTTAGCTTCTCTATTCATTTTACGTACAAAATTTTTCTGTGAACCTGCAACAGCTTCACTCATGGCAATGGCTAAATCATTGGTAGATTTAACCATGGTGATACTTAAGGCTGTATCAAGTGTGAGTACAGAACCAGCTTTATAGCCTGAACGATATGAGGGAGCTTTTGCGGCGTATTCGCTGATGGTGATATGTTTGTCTGGTGAAATTTCCCCTCGGCTCATGGCACGAAAAATAACATAAGCGGTCATTAATTTTGTCAAGGAAGCAGGGTACCAACGCTCAAAAGCTTGATTATGTTTTAAGATATGCCCCGTTGTAACATCAACAGAAATAAAAGGCTGCGCTAGAGCAACAGCGCTGAATAAACTCAAAATCACAGAAAAAAATAAATTATAGAAGAGACGTTGCATTAATTTAAATCGAGTTCCTTCTTATTCGTTATTTAGAATTGTTTTAATGTAGCACACAAAGCTTTTAAGTCTAGGTTAGGAAGGAAAGATGGTTAATTGCTGTATCCGTTGTGTCTCGGAGATAAAAACCAATACTCATTTTTATTTTCCCCTTGAATTTGGTTTGATGACTTACAGTATCTTAAGAAATACTTTTTAAATAATGAAGATTGTACAAGATTTCAGGTTCTTGGGGGATTGATGTTTCTTAGGAAGGAACGAATCGGCATAATCATACATTTTTCTTGTCCTCCTGTTAGGACAGCCCTTGGCACTTGAGAGGGGTCGTAAAAAGCATTTAATCTTTTCTTGTATCGTTTTATTCACACAGATATCCCTGCTTGTAATGTGCAAGCAAATGATTCTAATTGATTCAATATGGAATAGATTTGAAATGAGAGAATCTTACGGTATTTCGAGGTCTCATTCAAGTTGAATAACGATAAAATATCCTTATAAATCAATATTATGTATGTTATTTAAACGATTTTAAAGAGAGGAAGAATTCTTTCTCAAAAAAAATTCATACATTGGTCATTTCTTATAATGTACATGTGTTTTATAATTTTGAATTAGAAAGTTTGAAGTATCTTTCTTATATTTTTGTTCCATATACGCCGCTCAATATACAAAGTGATGCGTTATTCTGATCAATCAATACATTGTTTCATGATGAATGATTTAGTTTTTGAAGTTTCTGAACAGCGTATGGTGGCATAGGAGGAGGGGTAGGATCTTGAGCTGCTAAGAGAAGCAGTTCATCACATGCTTTTTCAGTTTTTTGGACAAGTTGATCTAGAAAATCACGTTTGCTTAAACCAGCTTCTATCGGGGGAAGAATACGGACACGAATTGTTCCGGGATAGCGGCGAAAATTATTGCGTGGCCAATATAAACCCGCATTGTGTGCAATAGGCACAACTTGAAGCCCTAATTCATTATAGAGCGCGACAATTCCTGACTTATAATCTGGTTCTTGACCGGGTTGTCGGCGTGTTCCTTCGGGAAAAATCAAGATTTGGCGCCCTTGTTTTACTTTCTCTTTTGCTTTTTGTATAACCATTTTTAAGGCTTTGATGGGCGTTGTACGGTTAATGGGGATAATTTGTGTTTTTGCCATATACCAGCCAAACAATGGAATCCACATCAATTCACGTTTTAAAATGAGAGTAGGATCATCTAAATAGGGAACAAGACTGAAAGTTTCCCAAGCCGATTGATGCTTTGGAGCAATGATATAAGCTCCTTTGGGAAGATTTTCTAAACCTTCAATCTCATAACTTGTACCTGCGATGTATTTTTGCAAAAAGAGTGTAACGCGCGCCCATGTTTTAGGGACAATCCATGCCTTTTTGCGGGGCATTAAAAAATAAACGGGAGCGTAAAGGATCATTTGTATGAAAGTTGTTGTATAAAAAGCGAACGTAAAAAGAATAGAACGAAGGATAAGCACTACATTTTCCATTTTATATCTATAAGAAGACTTCGTATATAATATAATTCACATGAGAAAACATCTTCTTTATGTTTTTTCAAGCATCTATTTTTTCGGTAACTCATTTTCCGATATTTAAAAACAGAAGGAAAGAGGTTGATGGAATTACAAAAAGATAAACTTTTTATTCCACGGATTTTATCTATTGCGGGAACAGATCCTTCTGGTGGCGCTGGAATGCAGGCGGATTTGAAGGTTTTTTCAGCTATGAAAACTTATGGTATGAGTGTGGTTACAGCTGTTGTTGCACAAAATACTCAGGGTGTGCGTTCTTTTCAGGCATTAGATGCTTCTTTTGTTGCAGATCAAATTGATTCTGTTTTTGAGGATATCCATGTTGATGCCGTTAAAATTGGTATGGTTGCAAATGCTCAGATTGCACAGGTTATTGCAGAACGTCTTGCTTATCATAAAGCACGTTTTATTGTTTTTGATCCGGTTATGGTTGCAAAAAGTGGTGATGTTCTTTTAAAGTCTGATGCAATTGAAATTATGCGTGATGTTCTTGTGCCGATGTCAACTTTGATCACGCCAAATTTGCCTGAAGCTGCACTGTTATTGGGAGGTGAAGTGCAATGGTCTTTAGAGACTATGTATCAATATGCTCCACGACTCTTGGCGCTAGGGTGTCATGCAGTTTTGTTAAAAGGGGGACATTTGAATACGCTTACCAAGAATAGTACAGAAAATTACGATTATTCTAGTCCAGATCTTTATTGTGATTGTGAAAACCTTGTTATACTTGAAGCTTCTCGTCTTTCAACTACTCATGATCATGGGACAGGGTGTACCATTTCTGCCGCCATTGCAGCTCTGTTACCTACCCAACCTTTGGATTGCGCTGTTAAACAAGCAAAAGATTATTTGCATGGCGCTTTAACTGCCTCAAATGCTTTAAAAGTAGGGAAAGGGCGAGGGCCGCTTCATCATTTTTATGCATTATGGAAAGATTAATACAATAATTGATTGTGAAAAATCTTCACTCTATGAATTTGTTTCGTCATTATATGCTGTATATGCTGTTTTGGACTTATGACTGATAAGTGTTAGCGCATTGTAGATTAACAGTTATTTTGTATTAAGAAGAATGAGAAAAAAATGTTATAATCTATTTCTTTTATATATTTTTTACGATTAATCTATCCTGTTTCAGAGGCAATTTTGAGTATAAAAAGAGAGCAAGGAATTGTAAAATCAGGATTTGATAGCAAAAAGAGTAGAGGGAAAGACCTTTTACAAGGCGATATTAAAGCTGGCTGATCCCACTATATTTGCTGTTTCTTACATTGGTGGCAAAACAGGATGAGCCAAAATCGTTATAAAAATTATTGAATATATCTAACATTTACAGAGTTTTTTGTCGGCATGGGTAGGGTTTTCTAAATGGCAATTGATACGTCCTGATGGAATTATCAATGATCTTTCAGGTGATGTGGTGAATTTTTTCGGATATTACAACGTCATTATCCTTTTTTTATGGAACTGCTTTATGGAATTATTGGCGTTTCAGATGAGCAGCCATGAGGAGTTTCAACATTTAATACAGCAAGATCTAGAAAATTTTATGGATTTAGAGCGGCTTTAAGGTTTTTATATTTATAGTGATTAAGTTTTAGCGAGAAGGTAGTCGATCGCACAATCGGAGTTTCAATAGACTTGTAGCGTGTGGTTTAATCTTTTCAAACTTGAATTTTTATTCTGTCATTTAATGGATTTCACCATTAAGTATTTAAAATGATTTGATTTTATTGTGCACTATGACTGTTCAACACCTTATTTTACGTTGATTGAAGTTTTGTTCCTCATATAAAATAGTATGCTTCAAGTAGAGTGCACTTATATTATTAATTAACATGTTTATTTTAAAGAGATTTCTCATCATCAACTGTAATCTAAAAAAGAAACAATATACATAAAGGACCTTTGAAAGGGTTTTGAAGCTCCTTTGGTTATTGTATAAAGCGAAGATTTTTTCTATTAATTGACTAACAGACTAACCATCTAACAAACTATGATATAACTGTAGTTTTAAATATTTGCTTTTTCGAGTTTTTTATAATTATCAGTAACAGACAGTAAATTATCGATCATATCAAATAAAATTTTCACTTGTTCAACTTAGATCTGTGATAGATATCTTTTTTAAGACAATGATCCTGAAAATTATAAAAGTAAGAAAATTTGAGTGAGTCATTTGAAACAATTATATTTGTAATAACTTTTTTAACTTTTCACTATCAGTATTAAAGAAGATTGGCTAAACTTTCTTGGTTGTATAGATTGGTTTTCTGTATTTGAGTTTTGCTGAAAATAATAAGTTCGCTTATCGATGAAAAGAATTCATCGCTCAATGATCATGTGTTTATTGGAATAAACTTTAAATTCACCAAAGTTTATAAAACCCAATTTTTTATAAATGCCAATTCCCTCGTGAGATGCTTGCATACCAATAACATGACATTTCTTTCTTTTTAAATGCTCAATAGCAATTTTTGTCATGAATGGCCCAACACCTTTTTTCTGAAAATCTGGATTGGTGACAATATCATACACTCCACCAATTCCATCTGCTTTAATACAAAAACATATTGCTACAGGATTATTATTTATGTAACCAACGAACATCTCTACATCAGGATCTTTTTTATAACAACGGCCTATTGTTTCATAAAATATAACCGCTTCTTCATCAAAAGGCTCGAAGACTGATGCCATAACATTTCCGTAATCTCTAAAATCTTGAAGTGATTCAACTTCCTTGATTTTGAAATTATCTGGCGTAGAAGTAACATGTGAGTCTATATTTTGTGCTAAAGCTGCCATTCCTACCTCTGTTTCAACATGCTCTAAACCAATAGATAAGAGAACTTCATCAACTTTATAATGAGACGAATGAGGTTCAACCCACCAAGCTAAAGGTAGTTTTTGTGCATTAAAGGAATGGATTATGGATTTTGCTTGGTTTGTAGGTATAGTTTCTTGTAAACTTTTAGCAGAGACAATATTGAATGTGTCTGAAGCAAATGTTGAATTAACAGAAGATACTCCATTTGGAAAATCAACAACCTTCATTTTAGGGCATGATTTTGGTAAAAAACGTACCTTTGAGCAAAAATTATTCTCTAATGATAAGTCAATTTTTGATTTGTTTAACATTTGTTTTTCTTGTCATGGCTCATCATTTCTAATTAATCTTTTAATATTGGGGCTGTAAGAAAATCCGTTAGCTCAAAAGTAATCCCAAATTCTTTTAAATACGCCTCTATAACCTGCCAAGGTCGTAAAAGATCTGCCGCGAATACTGAAAAAACTATTCTCGGGATTGCAAGAAATAAAGTTATTGTTGCCAAATAACGTCATGAACCAATGGGAATTGTCCATCTCGCTTTTCAAGCTTATTTTACACGGATTTAACGACCTAATAGACAACGGTAACCTTCCAGAAAAAATCCGTCTAAGTTAAAAATTGTTATCTTATGATCTAAGCCCCAATCCAATAGATGCTTCACAAGAAATTACGAATCTTAAAACTCTTTGAGTGTAGTTTGACACTAGGTTTTATACTAAGTGGGAAAAGGTGGGATTAGGTAGGAACACGTGGTAATTTGTTGTTTTTATGTATAATTTTTACCATTAAATGCGCGTTTTGTCAAAATAGATTTTGACACCTAAAATTGTAAAAAAGAGCGAAAATCAGAAAAAAATGCGTTTTCATGGTAAAAATGAGAGAAGGCTTTGAAAGGTCTTTGAAAACCCTGTGAAAAATTTTGAAAAGTCTGTGAAAGCCCAGAAAACCGCCTTTGAAGACCCTGTGAAAAAAATTCGGTAAATTGTGAAGCTTACTCCAAAATCAGCCCAAAATGACCAAAAAAGCAAAAAAGATTTCCATATATACGTGGAAATCTCTAAAAATTGAGTAAAAAGCATTTTTTATCAATAATTTATATAAATTTTTTAATGTAAAAAGATTTCCACTTTCATTTTTCATATTAAAGAGGCATTAAGCTGTATCTTATGTAGTTTCTGGATGTGCATTTTCAGCCTCTATTTGACGCTTTAAATGCAATTTTAGAAGAGGTAAAATAAGCTCGACTTCTTCCGTGTCGTTGATGTCTTGAACAAGCTCTTGCAGTTTTCCATAAAGTTCCGCCGCGAGTTCCGCTATATCTTCAGGAGGGAGTTTTATTTTAGCATCGCGATAGGTTGTATAAGCTATGCGACCAAGCTTTTTCATGAGACCAGCAGGTATGGTTGGTGCTTTAAAACCAGCTGCTTTCGCCTTTTCCATGTCTGTAAACATTTCGCCTTCTCCAGTGAGAAGCCAATGAAAGTCTACGCCATAAATTTTGTGATAGGCAATTACGATAGATGCTGGTGGCTCATTTATACCAAGCTCATAATTTGCAAGCGTATTTTTTGCCAAATTAAGAGATTTGGCAAAAGCACCGCGTTCTTCGTTTCCGAGGATTCGTCTTATTTCACGTAGGCGTTTTGCCAATGGTGTTTTAGGTTCTAGTTCGGGGCGTGCCAAAAATGCTCCTTATTCATATTTAGGTTAGCTTAAATTACAGGATTTTAAAAAGAGATTCCCCCATTCATTTTAGAGTAGCATTAAGCCGAATTTTGTGCAGCTTTGGAGTGTTCTTTTTCAGCCTCTATTTGACGCTTTAAATGAATTTTAAGAAGAGGGAAAGTCGCTTCGACCTCTTCCATGTCGTTGATGTCTTGAACAAGCTCTTGCAGTTTTTTATAAAGTTCCGCCGCGAGTTCCGCTATATCTTCAGGGGGGAGTTTTATTTTAGCATCGCGATAGGTTGTATAAGCTATACGACCAAGCTTTTTCATGAGTCCAGCAGGAATGGTAGGCGGAGAGATATTGAAAGACCGAGCCATCATCATGTCTATAAACATTGCATCTTCACCGGTCAAAAGCCAATTCAGGTTTACTCCAAATTTTTCTTTATATGCTGATAAAACCGTTGCATCTGGAGTTCTATCACCGCGTTCGTAATTTCCAAGCCCTTGAATACTGATACCAATTTTAAGTGAAAATATATCACGAGATAAGCCCACAAGCTTTCTAACTTCTGTGAGTCGTTTTGCTAATGCAGTTTTGGGCTCATTTTTTTGTCGTCTCATATTATAAATGTTTACAAATGGGGTTGACTAATATCCCATTTGTAGATATACCTCATATTAGAGCCCGATACGAAGGGCGTTTATTATACATTTAACCCCACAAAAAACGGATGGTTTGAGCATCCGTTTGAAGCAGGAGCGAAAGTTATGACAACCACACAAACATGCATCCAAGTTTGGGATCGCCATAGTATTTTAGCCGAGCTACGCCGCCGTAATATGACCTTGGCGGAGCTCGCGAAAGCTTATCAACTATCGTCATCCAGTGTTCAACACATTTGGACACGGTCTAACGAGAAAGCCGAACGCGCTATTGCCGATTTTATCGGTTTGCCCGTTGAGCAAGTTTTTAGCGACCGCTACCCCAAAAGTCGCCGTCGCATTTTTAAAGCAGCAAAACATGCCAACACAGATTCGCGTGCGCATTCTGCTTTGCGTGGGAATGCTGCTTGAATTTCGTTACACGGCTTTGCGTTTTTGCGCATTTGCCATGAATTTAAATACCATAAGATAAAAAGGTTTATCAATGTCTAAAGATCAATACGAAATGGGCAAGATAAATTGCAGAGAGTTGCATCATAGAACAGCCGTTTGGATGGGTTGGTTCTGGCGATTAGGGGGTTGTCATATTGTTTTTATAGGGGGTGGTTATGGTTGCTGCTTGTAATTTATGGACCCCAGAAGCCAGAAGCGATATCGTTAATCCTTATTCAGAAGCTGAACGTTTGGAAGCTATGCTTGCCTGTTCTTTTAAGGCGGTGAGTAGTGGATTTAAACATTTGCCAATCCGGTATATTATTGACCCTCCGCACTGCTTATTTGATGCGGCGTTAGCACGACAGATTGTTATTCATATTTTGCATTATCAGTTTGAGGTGCCGCGGCGGCGTCTTGTTGCCATGCAAGAGCGTGAACGCACTGCTGTTGCTCGTTCTTTGCGTACCATTAACCGGCGTTTGGAAGAACCCGTTTTTGCGAAAGCTTATCGAAGATGGGCGGGGCGTGCGATGGATTTGTTCTTTAAAGAGATCAGAAAGGCGGGGGCGTGATGGCACAGTTTCAAAAGCTTGCTCTTGATGTGATTGTGGTGCCGGAGCGTATACGCCCTGTGGATGATGAGCATGCCAAGGCGCTTGCACAATCAATGGCGCGGGAGGGATTGATGAATCCGATTACGGTGCGCCATACGCCCAATGCTAAAGAGGGCAATTATACGCTTATTGCTGGAGCGCATCGGCTTCGTGCTGCTGAGCTTTTGGGCTATAGTGATATTGATGCGGTTGTGGTGCAGGCTGATAAGGATAATGCTGCGCTTTTAGAAGTGGCAGAAAACCTCTTTCGTAATGAATTGTCTGTTATTGATCGTGCGCTTTTTGTCCAGACTTACCGCGAATTGTGGGAAAAGAAGTACGGGGAGATTCAACGTGGCGGTGACCATGGTAATCAATATACAAAGGACAAAATGGCAAAGGGTAAAGTTTACCCTTTGCCAAATGATGGTTCTTCAGAGCATAACGAAACTGGGTGTGAAGGAGACAAAGTGGCAAAGGGACAAGTTGTCCCTTTGCCAAAAGATAGTTCTTCAGAGCATAATGAAACTGGGTGTGAAGGGGATGAAAAATCAAAGGATCAAGTTGATCCTTTGATCGGAGGTGAGAAATTGGGACAAGTTGTCCCTATTTCTTATACAGATGAAGAAAGTGGTAAAGGGACAGTTTTATCTTTTGCCGAACATGTGGCGGACCGTATTGGCTTGTCTTCAAAATCAGTAAGACGTCTTAACAACATTGCCCAGCATTTACAGCCGGAGTTGCGGGCGGTTTTGCGAGGGACGGCATTGGCGGATAATCAAGCGCAATTGTTGAAGCTTGCCAAGATGGAGCCGGTTGCGCAACGGCGGGTGGCAATTGCTTTGCAACAGGTTGAGGGGGATTTACGGCGGGCTGTTGATTTGGTCAATGGGGTTAATACGCCTCCGCAAATTAATGAACAAGAGCGGGTTTTTGCTCAGTTATTGGGTGTTTGGCAGAGAGCAGATGCGCAGACAAAGGCGCGGTTTTATGATTATTTGAACAAGCAATCGGGGGAGGTGCTGTCATGAAGAGGCATGGTTGCGGGCAGCTTGATTTTTTCCAAAAGCCGGTTTTTCCCTGCCGCGAACCCGTTGCGCAGATTGATTTAGGGCGGTTTCGCTCACGCATTAAGCGTGCGATGGCGCGGGCTTTGAGAGAATGCCGGCATGAGCGCAGTGTGATTGCGGAGCGTATGGCGCATTATTTAGGGATTGGTTGTTTAAGTAAGGCGAGTTTGGATGCTTATGTTGCGGAAAGTAAGCAGGTTGATATTTCCCTGCCACGGTTTAAGGCATTTGTGCGGGCGACAGAGGCATTTTGGCTCTGGGATGAGGTGGTGAGTGAAGATGGATTGTTGCTGTTGCAGGGGGATGAGGCACGTTTAGCAGAAATTGCGCGGCTTCAGCAGGAACAGCGGGAGATTGCAGCGCAATTGAAAGCCATGCGCGCAACGCCGGTTCGCATTAAAAGGGGGCAGCCATGAAGGAATGGTTTCGTATTGCCGAATTGGCTGAGGCAGCTTTGCCAGGGTTGCCGAAAACATATAAAAGTCTTGAAAACCACGGACGGGCATATTGGAGAAAAAACTCTGAACTTTCGAGGAAAGTGGGAGGCAAAACCAAGCCGGTTTGGGAATATCACATCTCTTTATTGCCGGAAGAGGCACGGGCGGCATTGTTGGTGCGGTTTGGTGGGGCTGTTGATGTGAAACAAACGCAAGGGGAGCAAAAGACAAGTGTTTGGGTGCGTTATGAGGGGCTTTCAAAGGCGCATAAAAGGCGCTGTGAAGAGCGTTTGAAGGCGCTTTGCTTTTGGGAAGATTTGCTCCATGCCGGTATGGGTGTGCATGATGCGGCAAGTTTAAGTGCTGTGCAATTTGGTGTGAGCCGGATGTCGCTTTTTAATTGGCGGCAGATGGTTGAAGGGTATGAGCGCCCTGATTGGTTGGCAGCGCTTGCACCTTGTTATGGTGAGGAGAATGTTTCGCAATTTGCGCCGTGTCATGAGGGGGCGTGGGAGATTTTTTGTTCGGATTATTTGCGCCCCTCTAAACCTGCTTTTTCAGCGTGTTATCGGCGCATGGTTTCGGTTGCGCAGGAGCGGGGTTGGCAGCCCATTCCTTCTGAGCGGGCTTTGCGGCGTCGTTTTAACAGGCAAATTTCCAAAGCGGTTGTGGTTTTAGCGCGTGAGGGAGAAGAAAAGGCAAAAAAGCTTTATCCGGCACAACGGCGTGATCGCTCAAGCCTGCATGCACTGCAAGCGGTGAATATGGATGGACATAAGCTGGATGTTTTTGTGAATGTTCCTTGGACAGAGAAGCCTGTGCGGCTTTATCTGATTGCCATTCAAGATCTTTATTCGGGCAAGATTTTATCGTGGCGCTTGTCGGATGCTGAGACTTGGGAAATCGTTCGTTTGGTGATTGGGGATATGGTGGAAGCTTATGGGATACCAGAGCGGATGACCTTGGATAATGGGCGTGCCTTTACCAGCAAGTGGATTTCTGGAGGTGTGCAAAATCGCTTTCGCTTTAAGATTAAGCCGGATGATCCGCAGGGGCTTTTGACGAGTTTGGGGGTGCAATTGCAATGGACCACCCCTTATAGCGGACAGTCTAAACCGATTGAGCGGGCATGGCGTGATCTGGCAGAAGCGATTTCTAAACATCCCTTTTGTGCGGGGGCTTATACGGGCAATAAACCGGATGCCAAGCCTGAAGATTATGGCAAGCGCGCGATAGGATTTGAAGCGTTTAAAGCCCATGTTGGTGCGCAAATTTGTGCACACAATGCGCAAGCGGGGCGTAAGGCGGTTAATTGTGCGGGGCGCAGTTTTGATGAGACCTTTGCAGAGAGTTTGCAAGCAGAGGGAACGATAGTTCGGCAAGCAACGGCGGCACAACGGGCTTTATGGCTTTTAACCTCTGAGGCATTGCGTGCGCAAAAGGGTACGGGCGAGATCCATTTTTATGGCAATCGTTATTGGGCGCGGGCGTTGAATGAGCATGCGGGGCAAAAGGTGATTGTACGCTTTGATCCGGATAATTTGCATCAAGATTTACGGGTTTATGATTTGAACAATCGGTTGCTTTGTTTGGCACCATGCCTTTGTGATGTAGGTTTTTATGACCAGCAGGCGGCGCGCTTGAATGGGCGTTTGCGTAAAGAATATGTGAAGGCTGTTAAAGCAGAAAAACAGCTAGCGGCAAAGCTTGCGCCTGATCATTTGGCAGATGTTTATGGGCGCCTTGAGAAAAAGGATGAAGCGTTCAAATCGAAGCTTCCGATAAAGCCAAAGGTGAGCCGCTTGATGCCAAACAATGTGGGGAATTTAGCTTTGAAAGCAGACGATGATGAGGCTTTGGGGGAGGAAGAATTTAGTCAACACTTGCATAAAGCTTTGAGAAAGCTTTCCGCCTCTGATGAGGGGCGTGAGGTGATCAAGTTTCCCAAGCAATAGAATAAGAAAATAGGAAAAGAGAGGGGGGGTTATAAGAATTCTCAAAAGGAAGCTGGTTTTGTATCGCGTATCAGCTTGAAGCGTTAACAAAGAAAGGGGGGGAGGAATCTTAATCCTTTAAAAGTTTAATCAATACATGAAGTTTCTAGGTGTCTTTGCCTGATCGGGAGAGATGCGTGGAGTTAGCAAGTTCTCTGATGTGTGAGAAAGAGAGGGGATTTGCAAGGTTAGCCGTTTTAGTATCGCGTACGGCTTTTAAATGTTTATCGAAGACAAAAGATAAGGGGCGGGTGGGAGCCCTTCCCCTTATCAATAGTCTAAAATCAATACGAGAGGGGAATATACATGAAAAACGCGATAAATGCAACGGTCGATAAAAATCCTTGGGCGCGACCTAAAATTCAGCCCAATGGCACAGCACAAAACCGCAACAGTGATGACATTGCTTTATGGAATGAGCTTGTGGATGCGGTGAGAGCTTTGGGGCAAATGAATGATTGGTCGAAAGCAGAGGTGGCACGGCGCATAGGGATGCCGGATGGGACGTTTTCGCAATGGTATGCAGGCAGTTATGCGGGGCAATTGGGTAAGCAAAATGCAAAGGTTCAACAATGGGTTGAGGTTTTAAAGGAAACGGCGGGGTTTTTGGAGAAGATCCCTGAAAAACCAGCCTTTCAGAGGAATCGTATAGCCAGTGAGATCATTGATACTTTAACACTGGCACAAAGCACGGGGGATATGGTGATGATTACGCTTGATGCGGGCAGTGGTAAGACCGAAACTTGCCGCCATTATCGCTCTACCCGCCCGCATGTTTATTTGGTGACAGCCAGCCCGCATACGCGCAGTGTTCACGGTATTTTGAATGATATGGCAGCAGAATTGGAAGTGGTGGAATATAATCCCACCCGCTTAACGCGTGCGATTGGTAAGAAATTAGAGCGCGTGGGGAGTGGCACGTTGTTGATCGTTGATGAGGCGCAAAATTTAACGGATGAGGCGATTAATCAGTTGCGCCATTTTGTTGATATTAATGGCACAGGGTTGGCTTTGGTTGGGAATGATGAAATCTCGGGGCGGTTGGTTCATCGTCAAAATGGTCCCTCTTATGCACAAATTAAAAGCCGTTTGGCGATGCATCTGAAACGGCGCAAGCCCTATAGTGAGGATATTGCTGCGCGCATTCATGATTGGGGGATTGAGGATGTTGGTGCGATAAAGTTTTTGACAGGGATTGGCTTAAAGGCTGGAGCTTTGCGGCAAATTGACAAAACCATGATGTTGGCACGCATGGCAGCGCTTGGAGATGGGTGTGAGGTGACCCTGAAACATGTCAAAGCGGCATGGAAAAACCGTGACGTGGAGGAATTGGCATGATCCCTTTATGCGACAAAGAATTATCCGATACGCTTGTTGGTCTTTATGACGATTATCAATGCGGTTTTGATATTGGAGAAAAGCTTAAATTGTGTGTTGATTTGGCGTTATTGCTTGAACTGGAGTTGAGTGTTCATCGTTTGGGGGAAGCGGATGCGGTTTTGGAAGCTGAAGTTGCAGAAGTTTTGGCTGAGTGTGACAGCTCTGATGCGGATGAGAGCAATCGTGTGATTTATATGGATTTTGGAGGCGGAAAATGATGGAACGGAACCCTTATATGGTGAGAGATTGCTTGGTTGCTTTGCGCTCTGCCTTGTTAAAACATGAAATGGATGGGATTTTTTTAAGTGCGAAAGATGTTCGAGAATTGAATGATTATTTGCGCCGCTTGGCAGGCTATAACCACGTTTTGGGACATGAGCTTATGCGGTGTCGTTGGCAATTGAAAGCGGGATGTGCGCCTTCTTCAGGGGATGTTGTGCCATTTCGTCGGTTTCAAAAAACATAAGGAGGACATTGGTGATGAATCCACAAATTGAACTTGAAGGTACGCGTTATATGAAGGATGCAAAAGGGGCTTTGGTACCTGTAAGCCTGATCCGCCCTGCGGATTTGTTAGAGGATGAAACGGTGCGCAAAATTATGGGTTTTGCGAAAGAGTTATCGGCAAGGATTGCACGTTTTAACAACCATACAATTACGGATTTGAGTGATTTTGATAGCTTGCTTGCGCAAGAATATGGTGTGGAGCGGCGTGGCAAAAAGGGCAATTGTACTTACACAAGCTTTGATGGTTTGCAACGCATTAAGGTGCAGGTACAGGAAAGTGTTGATTTTGGACCGCAATTGCAAATTGCCAAAAGCCTTCTTGATGAGTGCTTAAATGAGTGGTCTGCGGATGCGCGACCTGAAATCCGTGCGATTATTACGCGTGCTTTTAATACGGATAAAGAAGGCAAGGTGAATCGGGGGGAGATCTTTATGCTGTTGCGTTTGGATATTGATGATCCACGCTGGAATGAGGCGATGCGTGCTATTCGTGAGTCATTCCGAGTGACAACATCTAAGGAGTATGTGCGTTTTTATGAGCGTGATACATTGGAGCATCCTTGGCGTGCTGTGACCATTGATCTGGCGAAGACGTGAGGGGGTGACATGTCTTTAGCTGTCCTTCATATGGGAAAACGCGCGTTAGGTCTTGATGATGAGACCTATCGCGCACTGCTCTATCGCTTGACAGGCAAGCAATCGGCGAAAGATTTGGACTTTTTAGAGAAACGTTTAGTTGTCGCTGAAATGAAAGCGTTTGGTTTTGAGCCGAATGTGAAGCGTTTAGAGGGTAAATATGCTAAGAAGTTACAGGCACTCTGGATTGCTGGGTGGAATCTTGGCATTATTCGTGATCGTTCAGATAAGGCGTTGCTTGCCTTTGTGAAAAGACAGACAGGCATTGATCATATTCGCTTTTTACGCGATAACGATGATGCGGGCAAAGCCATTGAGGCGTTGAAAGGTTGGTTGCAGCGTGAGGGTGGGGTTGACTGGAAAGGGAAAAAGATTCAAGATTCTTGGCAGAAAATGCCAGGATATTTGATTTTGCGTGCCCAATGGAAGTGTTTGAATCCCGATGCTGTGTTTGATGTGGAAGCTTTTCATCAAAGTGTTATGGTGTTAAGTGGTAAAGCTTTGGGTGAGATGAGTGGGGGCGATTTTAGACAAGTGATGAATGTTTGGGGGCGGAAAATCCGTAAAAGTGTTAAAAGCGAGGGGTAAGCATGCATGCAAGAGGAAATCTATAGCGATTTTCCTGCCTTATTGCGTGAAATAGCTGATGTTGCGGGCAGTGAAGCAGCATGGAATATGATGCGGGCTTTTGGTGGACGACAGGTTTATCTTCCAGGGCGTCTTGATAATGCTGATTGGTTGATTGAAATTGTTGGGTTTGAAGAAGCCGAGCAACTCATCAACCATTTTTGTTTTAATGGTTCTGGTGTGCGCCTTCTTATTCCCCTTGGCAGAGATGCTGAACGGCGGCAAAAAATGGTGCAAGCGTTGCAAAAAGGCTGGTCGGTGGATGCTGCAGCTGCTGTTTCTGGTATGCATGTGCGTACAGCCTATCGCTTGAAGAAGAAAATTTCTTCAAAAGAACCACAAGGTTTATTATTTCCAGAGTTTTATGAGTATTGAGAGTTTTGACTGACAGTGTCAGGCTTATATTGGGGACGTGAGATTTCATAAACTGCGAATGGATTTTTATTCATTGAGTGGTTTGTTATGATTTCAATAGATGCCTCTTTTCTTCATCGCCTTGCGCCTAAACTGACGCATCATGCGCGCCAAGATTTTATTATCGTTGAAATGGCACGAGCGTTGCCTGAAGCTTTGTCTTATGGTGCGATCACGACACGTTTGCGTGTTGCACATTTTTTAAGCCAATGTGCGCATGAGAGTGATGGTTTTTTTACCGTTTGTGAATATGCCTCTGGGCGCGCTTATGAGGGACGCAAAGATTTAGGCAATGTCAACCCTGGGGATGGTGTGCGCTTTAAGGGGCGTGGTTTGATCCAATTAACGGGACGCAATAATTATCGTCGTTTTACGAAGTTTTGGCACTCAGTGGATGATCAGGCGGTTGATTGTGAAGCTTTTCCGCAAGTGCTGGAACAGTTTCCAGCTGCTCTTTGGTCTGCTGTTTGGTTTTGGCAGACGAGAGGCTTAAATAGGCTTGCTGACCAAGATGATTTGCTCAGAATTACTAGAGCAATTAATGGGGGCAAGAATGGACTTGTGCAACGTTTGACCTATTTAAACCGCGCTAAAAAGCTTTTGGAACTTGGAGGCGAGGTGAAGGTATGAAACCGTCTTATCGTGGTTCTAGGCTCTATTTGTGGTGGTCCTTTTGGTTTGCTTGGGGGGTTATTTTTTTGCTCGTTTCTGGTGGCTTGTGGGGGGCACCGCATATTGTTGATATGGCAGGTATTTCTATTCCTTCGATGGTGGCGATTATTGTTGGCAATTTGGGTGTGCATCGTGGTTTTGGTTCGTTGGATTTTTCCAATAGGAAACATTCCCATAAGCGGCATAGCAGCTCCTATGATGGGGTGGAGATAACGGGGTGGGGGGATAAGCGCAATGTTTAGCCCACTTTCAAAACTGTCTTTTGGTTTGTTGTTTTTGGTCAGTGTGATGTTAGCGGCTTTTGGCTTTATGAAAGCGCAAGTTTTAAAGGCGGAAAAGGCGCGTGATTTGTATTGGCAGTTGGAGATTATCAAGGCTTCTGTACGTGCACAGCTTGAGATGGAGCGACAAAGGCAAGCAGCGTTGGAAGCTGAACATCGAGCGCAAGGGGTAATTTCGGCTTTGGAACAAAAGCTTGTGAAAATGGAGGAGGTCAATGCAGCATTGCCAACTACTGGCTGTGGTATTGGGCTTGAGCGTGTGCGCTTGCTCAACAACCAAGCCAAGGAATAGTTTTGCGTATCAGTTTTTATCGGTTGAATTGCCGCCTGTTGTTCGCATGGCGTGTGCCCGCCCAGCATTATTGCCAGAGCGTGCTTTGAATGCGCGCGAAGTGGTGCACTATTGGGGGCGTGATCGTGCTGCTTTATTGATTTGTGAACAACGCAGAAAAGCTGTGGAGCGGGCGATTTTAGGCAAAAGAGAGGGGGGATTCAAGTGAACTTGGATATCAGTGTTGCGAATGGCTGGTTGTCTTTATTGTTATCGGTTATTGCGATTTGTGGGGTTTTGAGAGCCTATTTTTCTTCAGGTGCGCGGGAAATGCTGAAAGATATGACAGTGCTTAAAGAGCGTGTGCAAAAGTTAGAAACGGAGATGGACTTTTTGCCTGATCGCGATGCGATGCAAAGATTAGAAGTGAATATGGAACGTTTGAATGGTCGTCTCAACACGCTTTCTGCGCAATTGCAACCGGTGGCAGCCATTGGTGAGCGCTTGCAAGAGTTTTTACTGGAGAATGCCAAAAAATGAAAGCAGATATGGATAAAATCATCCGTGAAGAAGCGCGGTTAATTATTTTAAAAGGGCTTGCTTGTGAGCGCAGTGAAACTTTATCGAGTGCGATGATCGAGCGGCTTTTATACAGTTATGGCATCAGACGCGATCGCGATTTTGTGCATAATGAACTGGCTTTTATGGAAGATCAAGGTGCTGTTACTTTAAAATGTGTGGGTTCAGTTTTTCTTGCGGCATTAACAGAACGGGGAGCGCGTCATTTAGACCGGAGCTTTTCCATTGAGGGGATTAAGCGGCCTAAACGTTCATCAATAAAATACGAGGTGAAGGATGCGCAAGGTCGGGCGTGGACGTTTAACGGCGATTGATTTATTGCCGCAAGCTTGTGATCAGATTATTGCTGCGGCTGCTGAGGCTTTAAATGGGCGTGAGAAGACACAAATGGCTATTTATGGTGAGTTTAAAGCGGCTTTGAAGGCTTTACAAAAGGAAACGGGTTTAAGCTTTTCTATTCCCTCCTTTTCGAGTTTTAATCGTTATTCTTTGCGTTTAGCAGTGATGTCAAGGCGCCTAGAACAGACAAGAGAAATTGCAGCAAGCCTCTCGCAGCGCTTTGATGCTAAAGCTTCTGATAATATCACTCTTTTGACGGCGGCAGCGATTAAAGAACTGATTTTTTCCACGTTAAGCAGCGGGAAAAACCTTTCACCAAAAGCGGCACAAGAATTGGCCAATGCGCTCAAAGGGGTTTTGGCGGCTGAACATTTGTCGACCACGAGGCGGCAAAAGTTGGAAAATGATTTTGCCTCTAAAGCAAGTAAAGCGGTTGAGATGGCAGCGGCAGCAGCGGGGCTCTCTAAAGAGCGCGCGCGGGCTATTCGTGCGCAGGTGTTGGGGGTTAAAAATGGCTGAACAGCTCCTCTCAAAAAGTCATGTCTTTGATCATCAGAGTGGTTTTGATATTTGGCAGGCGAGTACTTTCCCTCAAGAGCAAGATCCTTTGGAGGAAGGTGTTTTGATGGCGCATCAATGCGCATGGATTGAAGATAAGTCCCCATTAAAATTGGTTGAAAAGGGGCGGCGGACCGGCATTACTTTTGCGGAAGCTTTGGATGATACCCTTATTGCGGCAGCAACGCGTGAAGCTGGTGGCGATAATGTTTTTTATATTGGAGACACCAAAGAAAAGGGACGTGAATTTATTGGTTATGTGAGCAATTTTGCAAGGGCAATCACTCGTAATAGTGGGGATGTGGAGGAATTTTTATTCTCTGATCAAAGGGCGGATGGGTCAACAAAATATATCTCTGCTTATCGAGTGCGTTTTGCTTCAGGTTTTCGGATTGAGGCGCTTTCTAGCCGCCCTGAAAACATTCGGGGGCTACAAGGTATTGTAGTGATTGACGAGGCGGCGTTTCATCAAGATGTGCGCTCTGTTTTGGATGCGGTCAATGCTTTGTTGATTTGGGGAGGCAAGATCCGTGTGATCTCTACCCATAACGGTGTTTTAAACCCTTTCAATGAATTGATCCGTGAGGCGCGAGCAGGAAAAGTGCCTTTTTCGGTGCATTGTTACCCCTTTGGTGTCGCTGTTAAAAATGGCTTGTTTAAACGAGTTTGTGCCATGAAGGGGGAGGTGTGGAGTTTAGCGTCTGAGCAACAATGGGAAGAGCAAATTCGTGCCTCTTATGGGGTGCGTTTGGCTGCTATGCGCCAAGAATTAGATGCCATACCAGCCGATCAAGAAGGAGCGGCTTTAACACGCTTACAGATTGAAAATTGTTGCGCGCCTGATATTGCGGTGTTGCGTTTTGCTTGTGTGGATGATTTTAAAAATCAATCGGATTATCAACGAAGTCAAACTGCTTTTAATTGGTGTGAGGGGCGCTTAAAGCCTCTTCATATTGGGCTTGACCGACGGCGCCAACATGTTTTTGGCGTTGATTTTGCGCGCAGTGGGGATGCGACATCCATTGTGGTGATGGAAATTGGGCAAGATCTGGTGCGCCGTGTCCGGTTTATGGTGGAATTGCGCAATACGCCGTTTGATCAACAAAGAGAGATTTTATTTTATGTGGTGAATGGCTTGCCGCGTTTGTTGGGGGGCGCTTTGGATGCACGGGGCAATGGGGCTTATTTAGCGGAAAAGGCGGCACAGCGTTATGGGGCTTGTGTGAGGGAAGTGCAATTGTCGCAAAGTTGGTATGGCAAAGAAATGCCGGCTTATTTGGAAGCTTTTGGGGATGGGTCCATTGTTTTGCCGCGTGATAGTGACATTGTTGCGGATCATCAAGCGCTTGCTTATGTCAATGGCATTGTGAAAATTCCAGACAATCATCGTTTTAAAGGCAGTGATGGTTTTATGCGCCATGGTGATAGCGCGATTGCTTGCGCTTTGGCTTATTTTGCTAGCCGCCAGACGCCTGAAATTTATGATTATACACCTGTGAGAGAGGCTTATCGTTTTGATGAAAGCTCACTCTTTTCAACGCCTTTTTTTTCAACAATGCGATCAAAGATTTATTGATGGGATGATGAGATGGTAAAACTTTTAGATCAGTGGGGCAGGGCGCTTAATATCAAAGGGTTGGAGAGAGAAGTCGCAAGCCCTACCGTTAATGGTGTTCGTGATGTGTGGTCACAAACCATTGTGAGTGGTCTTACCCCTATGCAACTTGCCGATATTTTACAACAGGCAGCACGGGGTTATCCAGAGCAGTTTTTCCAACTTGCCGATGATATGGAAGAGCGTGATTTGCATTATCGTGCTGTGCTTGGCATGCGTAAAAATGCTCTCACAGGGGTGGAGCCTGGAGTGATTGCAGCAAGCAACAGTGCACAGGACAAAAAGATAGCGGATGCTGTTCGAGAAGTAATTAGTGCACCTACTTTTGTTGATGATTATGTGACGGATTTGTTAGATGCTTTGGGCAAAGGCTATGCGATTGTTGAAACCTTATGGGACAAGAGTGCCAAGGAATGGTGGCCGGTTGCTTGGAAATGGCGTGACCAGCGGTTTTTTCAATTAGATCGACGGGATGGTTTTAATTTGCGTTTAAAAGAAGAGGGGTCTCATTATGGTATTGAGTTGCCTGCTTATAAATTTTCCATTCACCGCCCAAAGTTAAAAAGTGGTTTACCTATCCGCACGGGGCTTGCACGCCTTGCAGCTTGGGCATTTCTCTTCAAGTCTTATACCTTAAAAGATTGGATGGCTTTTTTAGAAGTTTACGGCATGCCGTTGCGTGTGGGGAAATATGGTGCGAGTTCTTCTCATGAGGAACGGCGGGTTCTCATTCAAGCGGTGCGTGATTTATCTAGTGATGCGGCAGCGATTATTCCCAAAGAGATGGAGATTGAATTTATTGAAGCGGCAGGGGGCAGTGGCAATGCGGTTTTTGCCGCAAAGGCTGAATATTTAGATCGGCAGATTTCAAAGGGTGTGTTGGGACAAACGATGACGACGGATGATGGTTCGTCCTTTTCGCAAGCGCGCATTCATGAAAATGTGCGTCATGATATTGCCAGAGCTGATGCACGGCAATTGGCATTGACGGCCAATCGTGATTTGATTGTGCCTTTTGTTGAGATTAATTTTGGGCGCCAAGAGCGCTACCCCCTTGTCTATTGGCCGATTTCGGAAAATGAAGATATTAAAGCGATTAGTGATGCGCTGGAAAAACTTGTGCCTTTAGGTTTGCGTGTTGGGGCGCAAGAAGTGCGCAATAAGATTGGCTTTTCGCAACCAAAAAAGGAAGAAGATGTTTTGAAGGCTCCTGATAATGCGCTTGATGATGAGAGGGGACAAGAGGATGGTGAGGGTAAACAAAAGGCTCATGTTTGTGCTGATTGTGGGGGTGCTTTTGATGTTTCTGTGACAAGAGAGGGCAAGGGTGGAAAAGAGCAGGGTGGGAAATATCACGACGAATTGGACCGACTTTCTGAAGAAGCTTTAAGTGACTGGGAAGAGGACTTAGAACCCCTTTTAGAGCCTTTTAAAAAGCTTGTGAGAGAAGCAAAAAGTTATGAGGATATCCTAAAAGGCTTGGATGAATTGCTCGGTAAAATGGATCATCACGCATTAGCAGCGCGCTTGGCAAAAGTACAAATGATTGCACGTGGGCTTGGGTATCATGGATGAGGAACTTTTTAAAACCGCCCCTAAAGAGGTCACCCGTTATTTTGAAGCCAAGGCACTTGTTCCAAGCTTTGATTGGCGTGATGTGGCACCAGAAGAACATGCTTTTTCCTTTACGGTGGCAAAATCGGTAGGCTATGACATTTTGGATGATTTTAAGCGAGCGGTTGGAGAAGCCATAAAACATCAAGTTCCTTTTCAAGATTTTCAAAAAAATTTGATGCCGATTTTACAGGAAAAGGGTTGGTGGGGTAAAAAGACCAGCATTGACCCCAAAACTGGTGAAAAGAGCGTGGTACAATTGGGCAGCCCACGGCGTTTAGAAACGGTCTATTGGGCCAATACCATGAGTGCGCATGCGGCAGGTGAGTGGGAGCGCACACAAAATAATAAAGAATTTTTGCCCTATCTCACCTATGCTTTGTCGAGTTCAGAACATAAGCGTTTAGAACATGAAAGTTGGGTGGGGTTTACTGCACCCGTTGATGATCCGGTTTGGGATTGGCTTTATCCACCCAATGGTTGGCGGTGTAAATGCAGTGTGCGACAGGTAAGCCGTTATGAAGCAGACAATTTAGGATATGAAGAGGGGGCAGAGCCACTTCTTGTTGAAAAGCAGGTTTGGCACAATAAACGGACGGGGAAAGTTGAGAAGATACCAAAGGGGATTGATCCTGGTTGGCATTTGAACCCTGGGAAACATCGGGCGCAAAATTTAAATCATTTTTTGAGTGATAAAATTTCCGTGATGGGGGACAATCAAAAGCGCATTGCCATTGAAGATATTGTGGGTTCGCCAATTTTGGAAGCCATGTTTGAAGGACGGATGCCTCGCGGGTTTATACCCATTGCCCCGATGATAAATAAGGTGGGTGATGTTTTTGCAGCGGAAAATTCTCTTATTCTCTTATCCTCAGACAGTGTGAAACATATTTTGTTAGAGCATCAAGCGCGAGCTCTTCACTTAGATGATTTTCGAGCCGCTATTCAAACACTCATTCGCCCCCATGGCATTATCAGACGCAAAGATACGCAGGGTGTTATGTTTTTTGGTGAAAGTGGTGGGGCATGGTGGCGCTTTGTGGTCAAATGGGTAGCAAGCAAACAAGAATGGTGGTTGACCTCCATGCATAAAAAAAGCTCTAGAGAAATTGAACGCTTATTGGATGCGGCTGAAAAAAAGGGCGAGAGGTTGTTGTAAAGAAAACAACAGGAAGAAAGTCTTGTGTTCTTAACGGAAAAGAGGCGAGGAAAATGAGAAGGCGTGGAGGGCGGTCAACTCCTCGCAGATCCGATAAAACCGTCCTGGCAAAACTGGCTCACGCCTTACATCCAATAATATAATGTTTTTAAGCCAAAAAGCAATCTTTAAAAAAACGGCTTAAGAGAGGCTTTTTTTGTATAAGATGATAAATTGTACCTCTAACTTCACAACGGCGCTCTATCGCCTTTGAAGTGCCTTTGAAAACGATTTTATGGGATGGTTTAGCACGGGGGTTTCTCTCACAAGGAGAATAATAGGGAAAAGAGTGTTTTTTTGAGAAATGCTCTTTTGACTGACAGTGTCAGACTTATAGTAGGAGTAAGTTTCATGCATTGTATTGCCAATGACAATTGTAAAGCAATAGGCAATGTATGGAACAGGAATTTCACGAAGATCAAAAAGATGGGGATGCCCAGACATTTTATGATGGGACATTTCATGCTGCGTTAATAGATCTTTGCCCAGACGTTTTATGCCAAGACATTTCATGTGAAGACGCCACCATTAGCCAAGCGCCTGAGTGGGTAGAGTTGTTGCCCAAAGCGCCCCATGTGAAGGCACGTGATGGACGACAATGGCATTATAACCCGCAAACTATTTTAAAAGCCTTTGCAGCCAATAAAGGACCGCTTGTGATTGATTATGAGCATGGGCAACATCACCGTGCGAGAAATGGTTTAGAAGCACCTGCCAGTGGCTGGATTGAGGAATTAGCAGAGCGGGATGGTGCGATTTGGGGGCGTGTTAAATGGACCGATATGGCTACCAAAAAAATTATTGCCCGAGAATATCGCTATCTTTCGCCTGAGTTTCGCCATTCCAAGAAAGGTGAAATTTTGAATTTAGCTGGTGCTGGACTGGTCAATCGTCCAGCCCTTGTCATGACGGCTTTAAGCCGTGAACAGCCTTCCCCTATAACTTTGACGGAGAAAATGATGGATTTGACAGCCATTGCCAGTGCACTATCGCTGGCAGAAGATGCTAAAGCGGATGAGGTTTTAGCAACGCTTAAAGCGCGCGAAAAGGAACGCGTGGAATTAAATGCCCAATTAAAAAAAGCGCGAGAAGATTTAGCGCTTTTGCAAGAAGAGCAAAAAAACAGTGCCATTGAGAGTCTTTTAGATAAGACCATTGAAGAGGGCAAAATTTTGCCGGCTGCTCGCGAGGAATATCGTGCGCTCTGTGCCCTTGAAGGGGGGATGGAGCATTTTAAAAGTTTGGTCGAGAAGTTGCCGGCACTTGCCTCAACAAGCCCTTTAGAAGTGTGTGCCTTAGCACAAGAACCAAAGCTTGCTCCAGAAGAGGTTGCCCTTGCGGCACGTCATTATCAGGAAGAGCAGAAGAAAAAAGGCTTCGACATCACCATTAGCCAAGCGGTTGATTATATTTGCGAACAAAAGGAGCGCCAATCATGAGTACGATGATTTTGATTAAATCTTTTCGCGCTGGAGATGTGATCTCACCTTATTGCATTGTTGCAGCCCGCGGTGAGGGAATGGTGGCAACGGCTTCTGGTAAGGGTGATAAATTATTAGGGACTGCTGGGTCTTGTGAAGCCAAGGCTGGTGAGATGATTGATGTTGGCCAATGTGGTTGGGGCGAAGTGGTTTGTGGAGGCAATGTTTCCTTTGGTGATTTTTTGACCTCTGACCCAAAGGGGCACGCCATAAGGGCAGAAGCAGCAGACCGCACCATTGGTATTGCCATGAGTGATGGTTCTGCTGGTGATATTATTTCTTTTAAAATTAATTAATCGAGGCTTAAAATGAACAGACCTTTTCCCATTGATCCAACACTTACTGCTATTGCTATTGGTTATCGCAATCCAGCAGGTTCTCTTATTGGCGATAAAGTTTTGCCACGCGTTTCTGTTTTAAGTGAGGTGTTTAAATATAGTGAATTTCCTTTAGCGGAAAATTTTACCGTTCCTGAACTTGAGGTTGGGCGAAAAGGACGCCCGAATGTGGTGGAATTTTCTGCCTTTGAACGGGAAGCCAGTGTCAAAGATTACGGATTGGATGATCTCATCCCCAATTCAGATATTGAAGCAGCGGCACGCGCACGGGCGGAGCGACGCTCTCGTTATAACCCCGAAAAGACAGCTGTAGAGGGACTTGCCAATTTGCTAGAATTGGGGCGTGAAGTGCGTGTTGCAGCCCTTGTGCAAAGAAGTGAAAATTACGCACCAGAGCGCGTGATAACTCTCAAAGGTGAGAATAAATTCAGTGATTATGAAAAATCTGACCCTTATGCCACTTTAGATGAGGCGATGGATAAAAGTCTCGTCTATACGCCCAACACCATTGTGATGGGTAAAGTTGTTTGGTCAAAACTCAAACGTCATCCCAAAATCATTAAAGCCGTTAAAGGGGGTGGTACTGCTGATGGTTTTGTCACCAAGGCGCAATTTGCTGATCTGATGGAAATACACCCCGATCGTTTACTCATTGGTGAATCGCAAGTGAATTTGGCACGCAAAGGGCGTTCGGCACAATTGGCACGCGTTTGGGGCAATAAGATTGCACTGCTTTATATTGACCCCACCAAACAACAGGCGGATGGATCGGTCATCAGTTGGGGCTTTAGCGCTCAATTGGGTGAGCGTTTGTCTGGAGTGATCATTGATCCAGATATCGGCTTATCAGGCGGTAAACGGGTGCGTGTGGGGGAACGCGTGTGTGAATTGGTCGCTGCAAAAGATGCCGGCGTTTTGTTGCAAGAAGTTGTCTAAGGGAAACTTTTAAATATGGCTTATGCAAGCAAAACATTGATTGAAGAGCTCTGGGGTGATGACTTCTTGGATGATTTATGCGGGATGGATGAGAGTTCTGATCCAGTTTTTTCAGAGCAAGCCATTGCCCGCGCTCTCGAACAGGCAAGCGGTGAGATTGATGTGCATTTGTCTCATCGCTACTCAGTCCCGATTGCTGGACAGCCGGCGGCTTTGGGTATGATCTGTGTCAATATTGCTGTTTATAATTTAGCCATACGCCATACGGCACTGACCACGACTATTGAAGATCGTTACAAACAGGCGGTTGAACTCTTGAAACGCATTGCGGAAGGCAAAGCGGGTTTAGGTATAGATGAGCCTAAAATTATGAGCGAAGATGGTCCCGTGCGTGATGGGGCTTTTTTCCATGCTAAGCCGCGTTTGATGGGAAGGTAACATGTCTGTTTCAACCCATATTGAAATTAAAGAGACAGGGCTTGAAGCGGCTTTATCCTTTTTGCAAAAGGGAGCTGATAGCTCGATGGGAACTTTGGCACAAGGGGTTGGGCGTCTCATCCAAGAGAGCACAAGGCGGCGGATTCAAAGTGAAAAAACGTCTGCTCAAGGAGAGAAGTGGAAAAACAATCATGCTCGCACTTCCATTCTTTATGCCAGTGGGGCGCTTTCACGCTCCATTGATATGAAAGCATCACCAGAACAGGTGATTGTGGGCTCTGGGTTGGTTTATGCGCGGATTCATCAATTGGGTGGGGTTATTCGCCCGAAAAATGGCAAGACACTGCGCTTTTTTCTTAAAAGCGGCAATGCACACCGCTTTGTTTGTGTGCATCAAGTGACCATGCCCGCACGCCCTTATTTGGGGCTTTCAGAGCACAATAAAGTGGAAATTGTCAAAGCGGCAGAAGATTGGCTGGAAAGGGTCTTTTCATGAGTCAAACGATCACACAAGCAGGGCGCATTAATCAGTTTCGTGAAGCGGTGATAAGAAGCCTTAAAGGCGCTTTGCCGGATGTGCGTGATTGCGGCTGTCAATTTGGGCGTTTTAACTTAGAAGAACTTGAAACACAGATGCTGGTGGCTCCAGCAATACGGGTTGCGGTGTTAGAAAGCCGTTTGAATCCTGTAGCAAGTGGGCACATGAGTGCAGAGCTTCATTTAGGGGCTTTTATTATTACCACAGGCAAAGAGCGTGATGTTTCCAGTTGGCTTTTGGCAGAAGCTATTGCGGTGCTTTGTCATAGCGGGCAATTGTGGGGGCTAACGCATTTGAGCGCCCCGCGTGAGGTGCAAATTGAACCGATTATCTCTGCGGCGATTAAGCAGCGTGGTGTATCGATAAGCGTGGTGGAATGGCACCAAGATTTGCATCAGTTGGGACAGGATATTTTTTGTGATGAAGGACAACTCAAAAGTGGTTTGATTTCATGTGATAATGAGGTGTTGGCATGAATGATGCGCATCTTTTGAGTGACACCTTGCGGCAAATAATGAAGCGTCTTGATGCGCTTGAACGCTGTCTTGCCAACCAACACATGATCGGGCGGGTTGCAGAAATTGATGGCCATAGGGTGCGGGTGAAACTTTCCGAACAGGGTTCCAATGGACAAGCGGTTTTATCGCCTTGGCTACAAGCGCAAGAGGCTTCTGGCGCTCTCTCAAGCAATATGCCTCTCCATGTTGGTGATCCGGTGCGGTTGTTAAACCCCCATGGCGAAATTGGTTCTGCCTCTCTGGTGGTGCGCGATAGCTATAGTGAGGATGCACCTAATCCCGCACGCTCTTTCCAAGAATTTGCTCTGTGTTATGCGGGTGGCGCTTTGCGTATCACGAAGGATGAACTCATTCTCTCCCATGGGGAAAACCAAATCCATTTGAGTGAAAAAGGTTTGGTGCTTTCTCATCAATCAACCCGTGTTGAATTAACGGGTAGTGTGCACATTCAAGCAGAAGATTTGCAGCACAATCAAAAATCTGTTGGCGCAAGCCACAAACACGGTGGGGTCAAAATGGGTCC
>NZ_JBHIMZ010000020.1:0-11833 GCF_042194555.1 Bartonella sp. CR127HXZ
AGGATTTATGATCATGCCAAGGTCTATGGCAAATCAAATATTGATCATCATGTGCAAATTTATGGCAATGCTGTTGTGAATAGCCGTGCAAAAATTCGTAATGATATCTGTGATGATAATCTGTCACTAAAAGACGCTGCTTAAATAACGCGGGGGGCTTCTTTATAGCAAAAAAGCCGCGTCCTTTAAGACACGGCTTTTATTATCAAAACAGCTAGCGATCTAAATAAACGATTAAAATAACCAATCGAAATATAAAAGAACATCTCTTTATTGCACAAAACGTATCAAAAAGCAAGCTGTTAAGTAAAATAAAAATGGGATTCACACTGTAGATTCAGTGATTTATAATTATCATTTATCAAATCAATTTAAATCATAATGAATAAAATGAGCGCTGTTAAATTACCTTCTTTTCAAACAGAAGAACAATCTTCTTTTCGTCAATTGCCCCATAATATTGAAGCAGAGAAAGCTTTGCTGGGTGCTATCATTATCAATAATAATGCTCTTGATAGCGTTTCTGATTTTTTAAAAGCAGAGCACTTTTTTGAACCGTTGCATCAAAAGCTTTTTGATATCATTTCACAAATTATTCAAAGTGGAAAAGTTGCAGATCCCATTACTATTAAGCCCTTTGTTGACAATGATGAGAAAATTGGTGACATCACTGTATATAATTACGTGGTGCGTTTAGCTACCGAGGCAGTCACAATCATTAATACTAAAGATTATGGGAGCGTCATTTATGATCTGTTTATCCGACGCTCTTTAATTAACCTTGGCACTCAAGTTGTGAATAGAGCTTATGATGCTTCTGTAGAACTTACAACATCACAACAAATTGAAACTGTTGAAAATCAGTTGTTTGAATTGGCAGAAAAAGGGAAATATGGAGGTGGATTTGAAAATTTTAATACAGCCATTACAAAAGCACTTAACATGGCAAGTGCAGCGAAAAAGCGTTCCTCAAGGCTCTCAGGGATAGCTACCCATATCAAAACACTTGATGAGAAAATGGGAGGGTTACAAGCATCTGATTTGATTATCCTTGCGGGGCGCCCTGCTATGGGGAAGACCTCTCTGGCGACCAATATTGCTTTTAATATTGCCAATGCTTGCAAGCGTCATGATAACAACCAAGCCAATGAAGGGGGTATTGTTGGTTTCTTCTCACTTGAAATGTCATCTGAACAGCTTGCAACTCGTATTATCTCAGAGCAAATAAAGGTTTCTTCTTCTGATATGCGCCGTGGTAATATCTCAGAAGAGCAATTTGCAAAAATTATTCACGCAATGCGTTCCTTACAAACAATCCCTCTTTATATTGATCAAACGGGTGGTGTATCCCTAGCACAATTGTCCGCCCGTGCAAGGCGTCTTAAACGACAACATGGTCTAGATGTCTTGATTATCGATTATATCCAACTCATGACAAGCGGTTCAAAGCGTTCATTAGAAAATCGCGTTCAAGAAATTACAGCCATTACCACCGGATTAAAAGCACTTGCAAAAGAACTCAATATTCCCATCATTGCTCTGTCACAACTTTCACGTCAAGTTGAAAACCGAACCGATAAACGTCCACAACTCTCCGATTTACGCGAATCTGGTTCAATAGAGCAAGATGCCGACATTGTTCTGTTCGTTTATCGTGAAGAATATTATCTCAAAAATGAAGAACCAAAAGAAGGCACCGCCGAGTATAGCAAGTGGCAAGATGCAATGGAGCAAGCCAAGGGTAAAGCCGAGGTTATTATAGCAAAACAACGCCATGGTCCGACAGGAATCGTTCCCCTTGCATTTCAATCCGATTTTACACGCTTTAGTGATTTAGAACATAATGTAAAACATTAAATAATTGTTATTAGCTAACTGAAAACATTGCAAAAACACATAAAACATGTTATGATCTTTACATCATTTAATGGGACTTACAAACATGCTTAATAAAGTGATTTTAATTGGTCATTTAGGTGCCAATCCAGAAAGCAAAACAATGTCATCTGGCACCGAGGTGGTCAATTTTCGAATGGCAACGTCTGAGAGCTATACAGACAAGGCAACCAATAAGAAAGTAGACAAAACAGAATGGCATTCCATTGTGGTGTTTAATCCACATTTGGCAAAAGTAGCACTTCAGTATCTCAGTAAAGGTAGCAAAGTTTATATCGAGGGGCGACTACAAACTCGTAAATGGCAAGATAAAAACGGTGTTGAACGGTATGTAACAGAAGTCATATTGCCTCAGTACAAAGGCGAGTTAAAGCTTTTAGATGGCAAAAATGATGATAATCAAGATCAGTCATCTGCTTATGACAGAAGCATTTACAGACCTCTTGATACGCCCCGTACCGTTATGAATGACAGTGTTCCTTTTTAAATAAAAGGCGGTGTTATGAAAAAAAATAAAAAAAGGGGACGCCCTAAAATAGCAGGGCAGGTAAGAGAACCAAACGGACGTATATCACGTGCAAAAGCACCGCGTGAAGCCGTTGATAAATTGGCAATAGAAATGCGTGCAAAGCGCTTCGGTTTAACGCTACAAGAGGCAAAAAATCCACTCTCTGGTACCTATATCGGGCGGCTTTGCTTGCAAGGCGTGCTTACACAAGAGCAATATGATGCCGCGCAACAATATCTACAGATCAGAAACGATTACCTTTGTGCAAAAGGCTTTCCAAGTGCTGTTTATGATGAGATGCCCTCATCATCAGATGATAAGGCAAGGGATAAGTGGGTAGAATTTGCAACAGAACAATTTTTTAACACGCAAGAAGCAATAAAAGAAGCGCAATGCCTCTATAGACAGTACAATCTTTACGCAGCGCTACAGTACCTTGTTATAGAAGATCAAATGCTACCGCATCTCGTGAGTTCATTACGTGTCGCTCTTAATGCTCTTCAGAAACATTTTGATCGTAAATGACAATCTCTATTACGGTTTCATTATATTGTATATCGTTTGTAAGTTTCTGCAAAATTCAATGGATTCCTTTAAACTTTTATGATCATTTCTTTTCACTTGAGATACTATGTTATTTACTTGTTCTTTTCTTAAATCGGAACGCTTATCTATAGCCATCATAAATTTTTTTGCATAATAAATCATTGGATCCTCGTTATCATTGACCACGTCGTATGCCCACATAAAATCGCTTTCACTCCAATCATATTCATCGCGTAAACGCTTTATTACATTGGGTAGATCCATTTGCGACATCTCCTTATTATAATCACCCCGCAATAAACTCATAAGGGATGCACAACCAACAACTGATATGTGACGATACAATATATCTTCCTGTTTAAAAAACGAATATTCTATGCCCGTGCTGAGTGAAAGTTCTTCTGCTTTGCGTATCTTTTCAGAATGCATAGAGCCAATATATGATTCACTTACGTATTTGTTGTAAAGTTGATTATACTTCTCTTTAGTATCTACACTTGTAAACATACGCGTCAATTTGTCTATAAATCCAAATGACGCTGATGCAGGTAGCGCTGATATAGAAAAGAAAGCTATAAATGTTATGATGCGTGTTATGGATAATGATTTCATCGTTTTGAATCCCTAATTATTATAAGCGCTGTTTAACCGATTCCTTTTGAATATATCAATATGTGTTATTTTTATGTTGACAAATTGTAGCAAATCGTATTTAATGACATTGCTGTACTTAGGCGTATTGTGTCTAGACGAGAGGCAGTGCAGTTTGAAATCCCCGCAAATGCGGGGTTTTTTATTATCTAGAGGGTGTATTTTATGACATCACAAAATACAGAACAGGCTCCACAACCTATTAAAAAGCGTATACCCCCAAAGGCAGGTCAAGGGCGTGTCAAAGGCGTTCCAAATAAAGTGACGCGCATTTTAAAAGAAGCAGTGGTTAAGGCTGCTGAGAATGCTGGGAATAAAATTGGCAAGGATGGTTTGATCTCTTATTTGGAAAAACAGGCTATGGAATGCCCCGCTGCTTATTTAGCGTTGCTTGGTAAGGTGTTGCCTTTACAGGTAACAGGTGAAGATGGGGGAGCCATTAAGGTGATAACGCGTGTAGAAATCGCGCCTTTGGTCAATGACAACACGACAGATTAGTATTGTACCAAAACTCATTCCTATTTTTGCAGGGGACGCTTTGGTACGGGCGGCTTGGGGTGGACGAGGGTCTGGAAAGACAAGATCATTTGCATTGATGGCGGCTTTAAAAGGCTATCAATTTGGTATGCAAGGGATATCGGGCACTATTCTTTGTGCACGTCAGTTTCAGAATTCTTTGGCAGAAAGTTCATTGGAGGAGATTAAACGCGCCATTGAAGTGCATGATTTTTTAAAGGACTATTACAAGGTTGGGGAGTCGTCGATTAAGTCGATTGATGGTCGTATAGCCTTTCAGTTTTCTGGTCTTGACCGCAATATAGCCAGTATCAAATCCATGGGGCGTATTTTGCTTTGTTGGGTTGATGAGGCAGAGCCCGTTACAGAGACAGCTTGGCAAACGCTTATACCGACTTTGCGAGAAGAAGGAGAGGGGTGGAGAGCAGAGTTATGGGTGACATGGAACCCATTGCGAGAGAATGCCCCCGTTGAGAAGCGGTTTCGCTTTTCAGACAATGAGGCAATTAAGCGTGTTGAGATCAACTGGTCAGACAATCCGAAGTTTCCCAAGATCTTGAATGAAGCACGACTTGATGATCTGAGAAACCGTCCAGAGACCTATAAGCATATTTGGGAGGGGGCTTATCTTACAGCGGTTCAGGGTGCTTATTATCAAAAGGAAATGTTGGCAGCTGAGCAAGAGGGGCGGATAGGGCGTGTTGCTCGTGACCCTTTAATGCAAATACGTGCTTTTTGGGATATTGGGGGCACGGGTGCTAAGGCAGATGCAACAGCGATATGGATAGCACAGTTTGTGGGGCGAGAAATTAGAGTGCTTAATTATTACGAAGCACAGGGACAACCGCTATCAGAGCATGTAGGCTGGTTGCGTCAAAACGGTTATGAGAAGGCGTTGATGGTGTTACCCCATGATGGTGCGACCAGAGACCGTGTGCACAATGTGAGTTTTGAGAGCGCTCTTAAACAGGCAGGCTTTCAAACAAAAGTTATCCCTAATCAGGGAGCAGGGGCTGTTAAAATACGTATAGAAACAGTCCGCCGTGTTTTGCCTTCTGTTTGGTTTAATGAGAAGACGACGGTAGCAGGACGCAAGGCACTGAACTGGTATCACGAGAAATGGGATGAGAAGCGTAATATTGGCTTGGGAGCAGAGCATGATTGGTCCAGTCATGGGGCAGATGCCTTTGGACTGATGTGCATTTCATACAAACCACCAAAAGAAATACAAAAGCGACCAGCTTATAGCGGCAGAACGGAATATGATAGTACCTCATGGATGGCAGAATGATGCATGATGATGAACATTTAGAGAAAGACAGCAACGTATCTGATCTCTCTCAAGAAGGTTTGTTTCGTAAGCTTGTGAGCTGGTACAAAGAAGATGTGGAGCATGTGAATAAATGGCGTGAACATGCACGGGAGGATTTTGGTTTTTACAATGGTGATCAATGGAATGAAGAAGATTTATCGGCGTTAAAAAAGCAACGCCGCCCCGTTATGACCTTTAATCGTATTGCTCCGCTTGTGAATGCTGTTGTAGGTTCAGAGAGAAATAATAAGCGAGAAGTGCAATTCATCCCCCGTCAAATAGGCAAGGCATTGCCAAGTGAATTGCTTACCGGTGCGGCAGAATGGTTTCGGGACATGGCGCATGCAGAATACGCTGATAGTGACGCTTTCCAAGATGCGGTTATCTGCGGCATGGGGTGGACTGATACACGGCTTGATTATGAGAACAGCCTCGATGGTGAACCGGTAATTACCCGTTTAGACCCGTTAAAGATGGTTTGGGACAGTGCAGCGGTGCAACCGAATTTAACCGATGCGCAACGTTTGTGGTATGTAGACCGCAAGCCGTTAGAAGTAGCTAAGCAGATGTTTCCCAAATCTCATTGGACAGAGCTGAGTGCAGATTGGGCAAGGGATGGTAGCTCTCATGAAGGTGTTCACCATAATGATCTTGATTATTACAGTGATGAAGGGAGCATTGATGTTGAAAACGGTCGTCGGATGGTCACGCTTGTTGAATGCCGTTGGTTTGAAAGCGAGAGGTATTACAAGGCAGCTGATTTAGAAACGGGTGAACTTCGTGACTATAGCGAAGAGGAATTTAAGCAGCTCCAATGCATGATGCCTAATATTCAAGGGGCGGCTTTCAATAAAAAGGTTGTAAGACGTGCTTTTTTAGGGAGAAAATTGCTTGAATCCCCCGATCAACCTTTGGTTCCAGCTGGTCAATTGGGTTGGGAGTGTATAACGGGGTATTTTGACAAGATAGAACGGCAATTTTATGGTGTTGTGCGTCCGACAAAAGATCCTCAACGATGGGCGAATAAATATTTCAGTCAAGTGATGTATATCCTTAATAGCCAATCCAAAGGCGGGATAATGGCAGAGAGTGGTGCATTTAAGGATGAGAGAGAAGCAGCAAAAAGTTTAAGCCGGTCAGACAGTATTACATGGGTTAAACCTAACGCATTGGCACAAGGAAAGATCCAACCCAAACCCGTAGCACAGTTTCCACAAGGCTTTTTCCAGCTGTTTAATGAAGCTAAGGAAGCAATTAATCAGGTGACTGGTTTATCGCCCGAATTCATTGGCACAAGAGAAGTGACACAAGCCGGTATTTTGGAGGCACAACGACGCCAATCCAGTTTAAATCTGCTTGCTTGTCTGTTTGATGGTTTACGTTTGTACCGCAAGCGGCAAGGTAAGATTATTTTGCACTTGATACAGAATTACTTGTCCGATGGTCGTTTGGTACGGATATCTGGTGAAGAGAATGCGCAATATATTCCTTTGACGCGTGAAGAAGTAACGAGTGTTGAGTATGACATTGTTGTCGATGATGCGCCAACCAGCCCGAATGAGAAAGAACGCACCTTTGGCATTATCACACAACTGCTTCCATTGCTTCAAAATGCGATTACGCCGGATATTATGCTTGATCTACTTCGTTATTCTCCATTGCCTGCGTCATTGCTTAATCGCGTCAGTGAGAAGTTCCAACAGCAACAAATGGCACAACAACAGCAGATGGACCCCGAGCAGGAAATGAAGTTGCAGGAAAAGCAACAAGACTTAGAGACGAAAGCACAGATGCATCAGATGGATTTGCAACAAAAGCAGATTGATCTGTTTATGCGTCAAAAGAAAGCGGAATTAGAAGCAGAAATGATGCAACAGCGCCATGACATTGAACGGCAGAAGCTTCTCAATACTCAGGCACACAATCAGATCATGCGAGAGCGAATAGCATTACACAGAGGTATGCATAGTTAAGAGAGGTGAAAGAATGAATGCAGAAATGAATGAAGCTATGAATGAAGATTACAGAGTTGGAGCACCGGTCTTTGATGATGAGAGCTCTTTTGATGCTGGCACTTATGATGGTGAAACGATTGATAATGATGACATTACGTCTCCAGAGCCGGTTTTAGAGACCGTTGAAAAGCCTTCAGAGATTGTTCCTAGTATAGAACAGCAGCGTATGGAGCAACAAGCCAAACAAGCTCGTGAAGCGCTTGTCAAGCTTTATGAACCCCAATCCCAGACGCCAATGGTTGAAGGTGAAAATGCACCCCCAGACCCTACACAAGACATTATTGGCTATATGAGTTGGATGGGAAAAAAGATTCGAGAGCAGGATGCGTATATTAGGGAACAGAAAGAAGCGCTAAGACAAGCTGAGGAACAGCAGCAGCATGATATACGTCTTGGTCAGTTTTTCAACAATTCTGTTAAGTCGTTTCAAAATAAATCCAGTGATTTTGGTGATGCGGCAAATTTTCTTTATGAGAAGCGTGCGAAGGAATTGAGTTCTTGGTCGTCACTTTATCCTGAGTATGCAGATCCAAACACAATTTCTGAGATCATAAGGAATGAATTGCGTACGATTGTAGCGACTTGTGCACAAAGAGATCTCAATCCGGCAGAAGAGATTTATAGAATAGCGCAAAATCTTGGCTATCAGAACCAAGCATTACAAGCCAACGATCAGGTTGCAGAACTTCAAAGCCGGCAGAATTCTGCGAGAACCTTAACGGCGTCTGGTGGAGGGGGGAGTGTTGGACCAATCACTTTAAAAAACATTTGTGATATGTCTGATCAAGAATTTGGAGAATGGTATAGCAATCCTAAGAATCAAATCATTTTTGATAAGTTAATGGGGCGCGATGGCTGAGTATAGTCTAGGCGCATAACGTAATCCGCTTTTAATGCGGGTTTTTGCCGGCTTAAAGCCGGTTTTTTTATAGCAAAGAAAGGTAAAATCAATGGCAACAACACGTATACCTATTAATGATGCTCAAGCGGTGAAAGCTTGGTCAAAGAGATTAAATTATGAAGCGTCTAAAGCGCTTGATATTGAACCATTAATGGGAGAAGGCTCCAATAGTATCATTCAAGTCAAAAATGAACTTAGGAAAGAAGGTGGCGATTGTGTTACATTTAGCTTACGTGCACAGATTATGGGGCGTGGTGTAAGCGAAGGTGAAACGCTTAAAGGTAATGAAGAAGCTCTTCAGTTTCTTCATGACAAATTATATATCAATGAACTTAATCATGCAGTTTCAACAAAAAATAAAGGTACGATTGATCAACAACGTATTTTGTTTAGTTTACGCGACGAAGCACACAAGTCATTGGTTGATTGGTATGCGGACCGTTTAAGTTTGATGTTTTTCACGCAAGTGTGTGGGTACACAGCACCTACAATGAAATTTGAAGGGCGTGAGATTGAACTAGATGAATTGTATTATGGTTTTAATGCACCATTGGCACCAAGTAGTAAGCGCATTGTACGACCAGAAGCCAAAACGAAAGATGAAGACGTAAAAGAGCTGGCAAAACACGGTTTTAGTCTTAAGCTGATTGATGAAGCTGTTAAAGTTGCAAAGTTGGCTAACCCCAAAATCAGACCAGTACGTGTTGGTGGTTCCAATGTTTACGTCATGTATCTTCATCCCATACAAGTTATGCAATTGCGTACCAATACAGATACTGGTCAGTGGCTTGATATACAAAAGGCGGCTTATTCAGGTTCGCGTGCGAAGAATCCGATCTTTGATGGTTCACTAGGCATGTATAACGGTGTGATTTTACGTGAATCGGAACATGTGACGCATGGTGTAAAATCCGATGGTAGTGTTGAAGAAAATGTACGCCGTGCTGTTTTACTGGGTGCACAAAGTGCGATGCTTGCCTTTGGAGCAGAAAATCAAGATACGCGCTATAAGTTGGTTGAAGAGCTTGATGATTATCAACGAGTATATGGTGTTGCAGCTAAGACAATCATAGGCATGAAGAAGACACGTTTCCAAATGCCTGGAAGAGGACAAAATGCGCAAGATTTTGGAACTGTTGTTGTTTCAACTTGCACAGGCGAAAAGCCTTCTTAATTTTCAAAGAAAGGAAATAAAACATGGCAGAAGGATTACCACAACCCCTACAAGGGAGAAACTTGGTTACGCAACAAGTGAGTTTTTTGCGTTTGAATATCTCGCATAAAGATAAGCATTTGACACGCAAAATCGGGACTTTACCGCGTGGTGCAATGATCCTTTCGATTAAAGCGTTTGTGAAGACAGCGTTTTCAGAAGCGAAGTTGAAGATAGGAAGTACCTATGGGGGTAATGAGTTTAGTGAAAAGGACATCAAAGCCCAAGGTACGCAAGATTTTACATCAACCAACCAAAAAGAGTTTGTTCCAGAAGATCAAGAGCTTACGCTTTATGCAACACGGGATAAAACAACCGCGGCTGGAGAGTGTGTTGTGGTCGTGCAATTCGTGACCAATCGTTGAGAGGTATAGGGGAAGGCTTAATTCCCCTCACGATTTATGGAGCAGATTGTACAGAGAGTTGCAAATTAAGGGCAGATAAGACAGCGACTAAGGTAGAAAGTTTAGGGTCACCTGTTTTGCTTAAAGAGCGGTATAATCCACTGCGTTCGCGATTGGTTTCTTTTGCTAAGGCACTCATATTTTGTGCTCTAGCAACAATGCCAAGGGCATCCGCTATATGAGAGGCATCACCAGTTTTGAAGGCTTCATTTAAAAAGACTTCTTGAGATTCTGGTGTTGTGAGGTGTTTTTCAAAGTTAAAGGTTTTCAATTTCATTTTTAAGATCCTCTAAAAGAGATAAGGCTTTTTGAATATCACTGGATTGTGTGGATTTGTCACCACCACAAAGCAATATAATGATTTTATCGCCTTTTTTTGTAAAATAAATTCGGTAACCAGCACCATAGTGGATACGTAATTCACCTATACCATTAAAAAACTTTGCATCACCCAAAAGCCCTGAACGAATTCTATGAAGCCTTGCAAGAATTATATTAGCAGCTTTTCTGTCTTTAAGTTTTTCTAACCAGTTATCGAATTCATCTGTTGTTTTTATTATCGCTACCATCAGTGCACTATACTACACAATATATATAATATCAATAGTAATAATTTTTACTGAAAGGTATTTTGATGACACGTCATTATATTCGGGTTAAGACCGGAGGACCGATACCAGTAAAGCGAGATATTTATCGTCATAAGAGAACACTTTCGCACTTAGTGTCGGTCATATAAGACATAATACTAAAAAATACAATAAAGTCAATAGCTTGAGTGAAATTATTTTATATGAATCCACTTAAGAATCCACACTTTTATGCATGATTCATTTGATCATTTTTTATATAAGATTGCCATGCATGAATAGACCATAAAAAGCAAATCATGATGTAAATGTTATAACGCATGTAAACGTTCAAATGAAATGAAAAGCAGCTATCATTCATAACAGTTCATAAATTTTATGATACGTTTTTATCACTCAAATCGCATTGTTTAAAATTTAGTCGTTTGGAATTATCGATAACATACGTTTAAAGAATGGTATGAGTTTTGCTCTTTTTTGAGCGAAACCTTAAAAAGGAATAATCGTTTGAAACTGTCATAAGCTTATAGGTTTAATTTATAAAGATTGCATAAAAAGATTTAAAGATAAGATCACTTTTAAAAACGCTTTCTAAAAGTTTAGAAAATGATAAGTAATCAGCATAAATATAGTATCATTACATATAGAATGAAAATCACAATGTTATGTCTTATGAAAGAGAAAGCTTTTTAATGATATAACGCAAGCAAGAAAACTTCAAAACCATTGTAACATCATAAGGTATGGGATTTTATTCAATTTTGAGTCAAAAGCTGTAATGTTTAAAGAATGCTCTATTCTAAGATAATGCCCCCAAGAATGGACCGGCTAATTTTTAAAGAAATTAGGTTTTAATGAAAAGTACAAATACGCTTATGAGAACCTCTTTAAATGCACGTTTAAACGTTTGAAACATAAAATGAGATCTTTATAAGAAACGTTAAAACTTCTTTTTATCACAGTTATAACTTAGTTATCATTTGCTCTTAAGAACGTTTCATTTATGAAAAACGAAGATCTAGATTTCACAGCAGAGCAAAATCTTGAAAGCCTTACATTTTATAAAAGCGTTTGTTTATTTTTCTTATGAGAGATTGTTTTGAAAACCAATGCTCGTAAATGTAAAAAAGGACTTTGTTACAAACTTTCACTTAATACACATTTGCTTTATTTACGTTTCTTTTGATAAGTTTTCATATCTCTAATAGAGCGCTTGCAATATGATACGTTTTGTATATATGCATTCATTACTCCATGTGGATGATTCATTTTAATCATTAG
>NZ_JBHIMZ010000021.1:0-11500 GCF_042194555.1 Bartonella sp. CR127HXZ
ATTAAACCGTCTTCTCCAATGAGACCATCGGGGCTAGCCCCCGCCATTTCTATTGTGGGGTGTTGGATAAAGCCGCACTTTGTTATATCGGCATCATAAATGAAGCCATATTCTCTCAAGGCATCATCTTCATGTTCGATACCCCATCTCATATCTTCAGTTTCATAATAGGGGCTTGTTTCGCCTGTTAAGCGCTCTGTTATGAGTTTGATTTTGTAGTCTTCATATTTGCTTGTAGGCAATCCTTTTGCTGTCTTACTGAGTATGTTGTAAACATTAGATGCGGTGACTTTACCCAAGCGCGCTTGAAACCATTCTGCTGTTCTTTGTTCCATCTCACACCGCCGTTCTTTGTTCTTGTGGTGCATATTCTATATCTTGGACGTGAATATATTCGGCATCTTGTATAGGCGCTTCTATTTGCTTTTGTTGTAGGAAAGATTGTTCTTTTTCATGCTGTCTCTTTTGCAAAACATCCAAAATCCTTTGTGCTCTTTCATCAGGAAGATCTTCAAGCTTTTGGACTCGTCCATACTCAAGCACTTTTTCTTCTTCTGTTTGAGTGATGTTTATTAATTGTTTGATTTGCGTAAGCACGTCATAAGAAACTAACTTCGTTTGTACGTTATGGTTTGCTTCATGGATACGTGCGGCTTCATCTTCTTCATAAATACCGGAAAGCCCGAAAGCATAGCGAGCACATTGTATAGTGGCTTTATGGCGCAACATACGTGCGGGGTATTTTTTCCAAGGTTCACTGTGGGCTTGTTCGCATTCTTTGAGATATTCGGTGACTTCGATAGGATCTTTAATCCCTTTGAGACGAATAGCACATTTGATAGCAATGATAGTCCCATTCTCATTGAGTTGATCTTGAAAGGTCATGCCATCAAAGTCAGGATTTGATTTGATGATCTTTATCCAACCGTCGATAGAAACAACGGGTATGATGCCGCCGCCTTTTTTAGGGAATGCATAGATTTCTTTTGTTAAAGGGTTAAGTCCATAAGTATTGGCAACAAAAAGAAAAACGGCAAATTCTGCATCAGTGATGACATTAGCATTTTTATCTCCAATACAAGTTTTTATGATTGTGGCTCGAAATTCTTCAGCAGAAAATCCATATTTTTCTGCCATTTCTTTTAAAAAAGTGGAATTTGTCATCTTGATTTCCTACATTGCGCGCAATTCACCCGTGGCGTGAATCACGCTGGTGTTAAAAGACTGGTTTTGGGGTGTTAGAGTTTTGTCTTTACAGGTTGTACAATCCGATCAATTGGAATGCGTTTTATATATGCACAATGATCAGAATATAGCGTCAACAAGAAAGATTCATCTGAATTAGGTGGTATCATTTCAAATCTAGTGCATGCAAACGGTCTGAATTCGTATGAAAATGCAAAGCATTGCGATCCTATGAGTTCCATTGGCACGATATTCTCTTCACTTAAGAAGGCATCTATTTTGTCTTTAGAGATTATGGTATCTACATAGGGCTCGCCCTTATCTCCAGAGATCGTTATACAAAGTTCACCTGGATTGTGGGTATTTCTCACAACTAACTGCGAACAAAAAGTAGGTTTAATTTCATATCTATACATAATAATTATCTTCTCTCGCTCGTTGTGATAATACTGCCTCCACGAACCTCTGAATCTCCGTAAATGTGTGCGTTACCATACACTTCTGCATTGCAATGAACACTTGCATTTTCGTAAACATGTGCTTTTCCAAAAATACGACCACCATATATTTTTGCGTTATGATGAATTGTTGCATTTTCATAAATATTTGCAAAATAACAAACTTTTGAGTTATCAAATACCTTGGCATTGTTGTAAACTTTTGCACCGCTATAAACCATGGCATCATCATAAACCCAACAGTCTCCTTCATGACTTAAGTTGCTCTCACCTTCTATAAAGCCGCCTAGGTCACCTTTCTTGATTTTTCCGAAGCTTCTCAATGAACGTATGCGGTGGAGAGTTCTGCCATCAAACTCAATTGTTTCATCAGTAAGTTCATATTTTTTTTCCATGATTACTATTTCTCACGTTCTACGATTACGGTGGAGCCACTAATTTTACAATTTCCAGCAATATCTACACGACAGCAAATATATGCTTGATTGTAAATTTTAGCATTTCCGTAAACGTGTACACTTTCCCCTATAACAGAATTCCCATAAATCCGCGCATAGTCAAAAACCTTGGCATTATCTCCAACAGAAGCACCACCAACTTCGGCATAATCAGAAACTTGTGCATTTCCATAAATTTGTGCATTCCCATAAACCCGCGCATCATCATAAACTTTGGCATTACCGTAAACTTGTGCATTGCCAAAAATCCAACAGTCTCTCTTATGGCTTAAGTTGCTCTCTTTTTCTATAAAACCGCCTAGGTCACCTTTTTTGACATATCCAAAGTCTCTTAATGCTCTAATTCGGTGAAGAATTCTTCCATCAAACTGAATTGTTTCATCAGTAAGTTCGTATTTTCTCATCTGGTTTGTTCCCTAGTTGAGATTCTTCTATCGTCATTAATCCAGTCGTCCCAACATACACATGCATCACCGTAAATTTTTGCATGACCGTAAACATGCGCATCACCGGAAACTTCTGCATTGCCGTAAACACGCGCCCTATCGTAAATGTGTGGCTCTTCGTAAACTTGTGCATTGCCATAAACTTCTGCATTATCAAAAATGTGCGGTTCACCGCAAATATATGCATCACCGTAAACTTCTGCATGACCGTAAATGCATGGTTCATCGAAAACTTCTGCTTTGCCATAAATACGAGAATTGTCGTAAACCTCGGCATAACCGTAAACATGTGCATTTTCGTAAACCTTAGCATCATCATAAACCTTGGCATAGCCCCCAACCCAGCAATTGCCATCATGACTTAGATTGTCTTCTTTCTCGATATAGCCGCCAAGATCACCAGCCTTGACATCATCGAAATCCCTTAATGCACGAATGCGGCGGAGCGTTCTGCGCCCAACTTCGATTGTTTCATCAGTCATTTCGTATTTTTTTTCCATGGTTTTACTCCTTTAAGTTAGATTCTGCCTTTGTCGTTCTTGCAAAAGAACGGCATTGCATTGTGTGGTGAATTTTTTGAAAAGGTGGCGTCTTTTAAAAACGCCTTTAGCTTTTAAAGCACATCACAAGGACGCAAACGGTGTTGTTTTTCGTAAGAACCATACATTGCATCATCATATTCGCGCTGTTTTATATCATCTAAAAAAAAACCGTATGCTGAACTATGCGTAACAAAGTCGTGAGGAATGTTTCCGTTGAAACACTGCTCTTCACATTCTTTAAGATAGAATTCGGCAATATCTTCAGAGATGTCTTCGCAACGATTAGTCGTTGGTTCAATACGCAAGATTTGGACAGCATTATCGGCTTGGTCGATAAAATTGATAATGTCCTTTTCTTCGAAGAAAGTTCCATATTTAGCGAGATTTTGCTCTTCATTTTCGCACATCACTAAGAGAATTTCATCAGATTTTATAAACACTGGTTTTGTCACAAATGCCTCCATAGAGCCTATTGGCAAAAGTTATTTTCTAAGATATGGAGTGAACATATTTTCGATTTTAGAATAAGTCAATATAATTTTTCTAAAATAGAAAAAAATTTTTTTAGTGATAGACAAATAGTCTACACAAAAAAGTAATTTAATTTTCATTTCAATGTGGAGAAAATTCTGTATGAAGCAGTATAAAAAAGCTCTAAAAATATTTTCGTCATTAACAAATGAGCAAAAACGGGTGGTTATTTTTCATCTTCTTCTTGCAAAGATCGTAGAAAAGAAATGACAGCTTTTCTATGTTCTGGCTTTGCCGAGGAATATAATTTTAAAAAATAATCATCACAATTATCGGGTATAAAATGAGGGGGGAGAGCTTTAAAAAATGAAGTTAATCTAACGAGTTCATCAGCAGATATACTTCTACTTTCTTTATCATCATCGACAGAAAGCATTTTAGACACAACAGATGTATGAAGTCCCATATGTTTAGCTAATTCAGTTCGGGACCCATGACCCATTGTTTTAAGTTTTTCATTTGCCCAAATTTTTATTTCTTTTTGAATATCCATACTTACCAATATTCCTGTTGTTTTAAAAAATATCAACATTTCTATTTTAGAAAAAATATTGACATTTTTTCTATAATCGAATAAATGCCCGTTTGATAAATAGAGAAATTAAAATGAATATCAAAAATTCAGCGGGTACGATTATAAAATATTTAGGTGGTGCGAAACGTGTATCATTGATTTCTCAATGCCATGTGTCTGCTGTTTATAAATGGACTTATCCTTTAAAAAAACTAGAGGGTAAAGGCGGAATTATACCAGCTAAATACCAAATTATGCTCTTAACCTACGCACGTGATCATGGGATAGATTTGCGTCCAGAAGATTTTTTTTATCCCGAGCGCTTGCAGAGATTAATGCAAGAGCAACACCCCCCAATTACGAAAATTTGCAAAAGTTCCAGCGTTGATAGCGCGCGTGAGACTTTGCAGCCTTAAGGAGGTGATGATGGCTGTAGAAAAGAAATACGAACTTACTGATGAAACAATTGAGTTTGCTGGAAAAACTCTTCACCGCATTCGTGCACTGAGAGACTTTGGTGATGTTAAAGCAGGTGATGTTGGTGGTTTTGTAGAGAGTGAAGGCAACCTCTCTCATGAGGGCGATTGTTGGGTTGGGAATAGGGCATGGGTTTATGGTGATGCACGTGTTTTTGGCAATGCCAAGGTTCTTGGTTTTTCTCATGTTTATGACAATGCCCGTGTTTATGAGAATGCCAATGTTCTTTTAGCAGCTGCGATTTATGGCAACGCCAAGGTTTGTGGTAATGCGCATGTATTTGGCAATGCCAAGGTTTGTGATGAAGCTGCGGTTTTTGGTAATGCTTACGTTTACGATAATATCCATGTTTATGGCAGCGCCAAGGTTTATGGCAACGCCAAGGTTTGTGGTTATGCCAAGGTTTGTGATGCTGCTAAGGTGTTCGGTCATGCCGTGGTTTATGGTAAGGCCAAGATTTATGGAAATGCATATGTTTGCGGCACTGAAGAATATGGTGGCGACAGAGTTTATATGTGTTCACATAATGCAAATGAAGCGCATAAGAATGATGATGGTAAGCCTCGTGTAGAGCTTATACCGCCGTTGGCACTGCTTGAAATTGGTAAAGTTTTAGAGTTTGGGGCAAAGAAGTACGGAGCAAACAATTGGCGTAATGGCATGCACTGGAGCAGGTTACACGGTGCTGCTTTACGTCATTTATTAGCATGGTTTGGTGGAGAGCATAAGGATGCTGAGAGTGATTTATCACACTTGGCACATGCGGCTTGTTGCATTCTTTTTTTAATGGAATGCGAAGCACAACAGATTGGTCATGATGACCGCCCTCATAAAAATTAAAGGAGATAAAGATGAGTTCGAATGAAATTTTATGGATAGCAGTGGTTTCAGTTTTGCTCTTAAGCGGAGTGATGTTTCGTATTGCATTGCATTATCGCAACCAAGTTAAAGCACTTAAAGAGCAGGTTCAAGATCTTAAGAAAGAAATGAGAGAGAATGAGTTTAGGTATTTAAAGGAAAGCAAGCAGACAATTGATCAATGTGATGCGGATCTTGAACAATGCGACAAGCTAATTGAAGAACTGAAGCAAGAGATTGAAGAACGTGACGAGGAAATTGAAGAACTTAAGCAAAAGATAGATGCGTACCGAGAAGAGTTTAAACGGAAAAGTGAAAAGATACAGGCACTAAAAGCAGATGTTCAATCACGTGATACGGAAATTCAAAGACTAACACAAGAGCTTAAACAGCGTGATGAAGTAGTAAAAGCGCCGGCTCATAAGAATAAGAAGAGTAAGAAGAAGGGTAAGTGAGGAGAGAAAGATGAGTTTAGTAGCAATTGTTATTTCCTTAATTGCGAATGTGATTTCGTTTTATGCTGTTCATGACTCTTCTAAAAGAGTGCGAAGGCTTAGAAAAGAGCTAGCAGAAAAAAATGAGTTAATAACGTCACAAAAAGCATTGATGGAAGGACAGCTAGCAGAAAATGAAGAGAAAATACAACATTTACAAGAATTACAAGCAAACGTGCAAGAATGTTTAGAGAAAAGCACTAAAGGGCAAGAATGTGTGATGTCATATGAAAATATTTATGAAAATATTCAAGTCTCTAAAGCTGTTCGTACGCTTGTAAGAGAGTTTATAGAACTAAATCCCATTACAGATGAACAAGAAGATAGATCGCAGGAATTATTGCAACAATTAATGAGGGATGAGCAGACAAAGATTCAAGCAATTAAAGTTGTTAGAGCTTTTGAAGAATGGTTTATACCACGAAATACCATTACATTTGCACAACTAGACTATTGGCCGAGGTCTCAAGAGTTATTGGGGCATTTATTGGGGTTAAAGCCACTGACATGGGAAGATCTTGCTAAAAAAAGTCCTGAGGAACAACAGAGCTATCTCGTACCTGGGAAAACTATAGTGGATTGAAAGCATTTTTTAAACGAATACAGTGAGCGAAAAAATTCACTTTTTCTGGTGGATTTTCAGGATCTATAGCAGTGTGTTCCATAGTAAATATTAGATAAATTAATGGATTTTTCTTGAGAGGCGAAATGGTAAGAATTAGTTCTAATGAGCCAAAAGCTATGAGGCTAAATGGGTCAATATCTCCATGTATTAGAGGCTCTGTTTGGGGTTGTTTAAAACAGAGGTATTTGGAGCTTTGGGGCTGGATTTGGTATATATCTCCGAGGGGAAAAACGGTTGAATCAGTAAATCCACGATAGACTGCGTGAATAAATTTATAATTTCTATCATTCTCTATACTGATGGAATTAATTTTAATTATGTGTTTTGTAGGATTTGCAATGGTTAATAATATATCAATTAATAATTGTGATTTATTATCAGGATCATTATGCATCACTATACGCTGTACAAAAACATTAAGTTTTCTCTGCTCTAGAATTTCTGTCTGTTTTTCTAGAACGTTAGCAAGCTTTTCCATTGATATTGCTTGTTGTTTAGTTGAATTAGCTATGTCCATGGCATTAGCTAATTCTGTTTCAAATTTTTCTCGGTCTTCTCTTCTGAACTTTGCAGCTTCTATTCGATCTTCATTTCTTAAATTCAATGTCTGTTTAATAGAACGAAAAGCAAAAATTGCTGATAATAAAGCACCAACCGAAGAAAGTGCAGAAAATAATACAGAAAACGCTGAAAATAATACAGGATGCTGTTCTATCCAATTTAAAACTGCTTGCATATTTTACACACCGTTCTTTCTTTCATTTTCGGAAAAAAACAACCTAATAAAACACATTGTGTATGGAGAGGCGCAGTGAATAACACGATTCTTTGTTTTGATCTAGGTACCAAAACGGGGTGGGCGATACGTGGTGCAAGTGGTGACATGTTCAGTGGTACCGTGAATTTTCAATCGCGCCGTTTTGAAGGCGGTGGAATGCGTTACTTGCGTTTTAAACAATGGCTATCAGAAATAAAGCAGACAGCAGGTCAAATTGACGCGGTGTATTTTGAAGAGGTGCGTCGGCATGTTGGTACAGATGCAGCGCATGTTTACGGTGGTTTGTTAGCAACGTTAACGGCGTGGTGTGAACAGCATCAGATACCGTATGAGGGGATACCAGTAAGTACGATTAAGAAAGCGACGACAGGCAAGGGGAATGCGTCGAAAGAAGAGATGATTAAGGCGGTGCGTGCAAAAGGGCACAATCCGAAAGATGACAACGAAGCAGATGCTTTAGCAATTTTATATTTAGTTAAAGAAAGGGAATTGGGGTATGTCCAGTAAATTACCATGGACGAGGCTTTTTGCAGACAGATGGCTTGTTACTCTTGGTTGTTTGTCGCCGACCGAGAAATGTATCTATGTCATGTTGCGACTTCTAATGCTCCATACTGGTGAGCCTATTTTAAAGGACTTAAGGGTATTAGCTTTTTGGGTTGGTTATCCAGTAGAAGAGTTTGAAACAGCTTTGAATTCCTTGATTGAAGGTGGATTCATCATACGTTTAGACAATGGTGGGTTGTGGAATTCAGAAGTTGAAAAAGAACTCAATAACGTCACTGAAGAGCTAGATAATTTCACTTGCAATAATAATAAAGAAAGGGAGGTGAAGTATGTCAACTAAGTTGCCATGGACGAGGCTTTTTGCAGACAAGTGGGCAATAGTTGTTGATTATTTGCCTGCTGTAGAGGGCAATATCTATATGCGATTACGGTTACGTATGTTGCATACTGGTGAACCTCTTTTTTATAATATTAAAGTTTTATCTCATTACACTGGTTATTCAGTGAAGAAGTTTGAAGCGGCACTGAATGTTTTGCTTGAAGAAGGATATTTCATTCGTTTAGCAGATGGTCGCTTGTGGAATTTAGATGTTGAGGAAGAACTCAATAACTCTAATGAGAATTTAGATAAAGCTTCGGAAAAGGCATCAAAAGCAGCAAAAGCTAGATGGGATAAAAACAAAGATAAAAGTAATGACGATGCACGTGCAATGCATGAGCAATGCACAAGTAATGCATACGCAATGCACGAGCAATGCTTGGAAATGCACAATAACATTAACATTAACAATAACAAAAAAAATAAAAATATTATTTTATCAAAAAGAGAAATTGATTTTGAAAATTTAGAAACAAACGATTTTGTTGAAAAGGCAATCGAGTGTGATGTTGAAAGCCAATCAGAACAAATCAAAACGATAGAAACCAAACAACCAATCATTCACGAGCAAAATATCAATCTTTCAAACGAAGCTAACAACCGATGGCAAATTGACGAAGCGATGATTGCGAAATTGCCTTCACGAAAAGTTAAAAAGGTTGGAAAAAAACTTTCAGAAATCTTTGACACGATGATGCCTGCTTATTTTCCAGAGAAAGCAAACTTTTTTGAAGAAACTAAGAAAACAAGCGAAAAACAAGACGTTGAAAGAATACTAGAAGATTTCAAACCCGATTTTCAATACGCAACTGAACAAGGATTAACGCATGATGAAGCCTTATCAGAATTTGAAAAATTTGTACGCTTTTCAAAAACCAACCCATGTCGAAATGCAAATGAACGCGATTGGCAAAGCGCTTGGGATAATTGGATTACGCATCCAGAATATGGATTGGTAATTAAGAAACACAAAAAATTAGAAACGGAAAAACTATATGCAACCGCATGCTATAAATCATCATCAAACAATTTCGCAAACAACCTTTCAGAAAGATTTAGCATACCCCCAACAGCGATCTACGCTTAAAGACACTTATGGATCAGAAATAGAGCTTTTTTCGGGAGCATCAGTCATGAAATCGTATTTAAAAGGATCCGAAAAAACAGCAAAGTAGTGAAATTTGCTGAACGTTTTGAGAATAGACATGCGTTTAAATTGACAGAAAGGCACCGTACAGAGCGATTTAAAGATTTTATGATAAAAACCACATTGAAATTAAAAACGCTTCTGTACGGTCCATTTTGAGGCAAATAAACCCATTGGTAAAGTTATGGATTTAGATTAGGGGATATTAAACCAGATGTTTTTAAAAAAACGTAAACAGAAAGGGCAAAAAAAGTGGGTTGCAACGGCGGTGGGGCATGCACCATGGGGATTAGGGGTAGCAGAGTATTTTTATAACCTTTACGAATATGATGATGGCACAAGAGAATACGAAGAATTTGACGGTGGTCAGTATCATGAGATGCCTTGCAAAGTTGATTATAGTACCAAGGCTCAAGTGAAAGCGTGGGTTTATGGGGGTGGTATTCCGCAAAGCGTTCTCAATTACGAACCTCTTATAGATGAGCTCAATAAAGAGATCAAAAAATTATCAAAAACCGCAGGAAATAAATATGTTTACAGATAAGCAGCTAAGAGCCTTGTTTGGTATTATAATTTTTATATTTTTATGCTTTTTAGGAATTAAAAAAAATCCCTACTTTATCCAAGGTATTTTGATATTTGCATCTTTTGGTTTGATAATAATAACAAATATTTTTGTACTTTTATGCAATTCTCATATTCCTTTTGAGTTGCAGAACAATCCAAAATACAAACGCGGCAATACAACAGGTTGGAAGACATTAACACGTGATTTACAACAGTATTTGCACAGACTTTTAAAGCTAATAAGTTTAGCACTTGTCGTTTTAATTTTTCCAAATAGTTATACTGTATTTTGGTATTTAGATATCGTTATTTGGTACTTTTTTTTAGTTTATTCATTCTTTCTCATGTTGCATACACGCAGTTTAATAAACATGTCCATTTACGCACTACATTTTATACTAAAAACCAAAAGTAAAATTTAAAAGCACTTGATATTCAATGATGTAGGTATCAAAATGAAAAAAATAAAAAATACGTATTGACATTAATAAAAGGTTCGTTTAGAAAGGCGTCAAGTGTGTAGAAACACTTGCGAATAGCGGATAGGTTACGATACAGCCTCTCCCATGCCTTTTAAAATACTGACTTTCTTTTATGCTATCATTGGCATATAACGATTTATGTCGGGTGTAGTGTGTTATACAATACCCTTTTTAGGGGAAAGCACACAGCGGACTATTCGCCGTGTTTCTAGCGCCCGACGCCCTTATAGGGTGTCAATAGAAACCTTCTTTACGAATAGGATTACTAGCATGAAAGCTACAGTTAAAAATCAAAAAACATCTCCAAAATATCAACTCACCAATCAAACAATTCTTCGTGAGGGTAAAAAACTTTATCGCATTAAGGCGTTAAGAGATTTTGGTGATGTTAAAGCTGGTCAACTTGGTGGCTATATTGAATCTGAAGAAAATCTTTCCCATGATGGTAATTGCTGGGTTGGTGATCAGGCCATTGTTGTGAGCCCTGGTCGTGTTTACGAAAATGCGCAGGTTTATGGCAATGCAGGTGTTGGTGGTTTTGTATATGGTAATGCTCGCGTCTACGATTCAGCAAAGGTTTTTGCCAATGCCCATGTGTATGATAATGCCCATGTTTTCGATAGTGCAAAAATTGTAAGTAAAGTGCATGTTTATGAAAATGCCAATGCATGTGGCATGGCTATTGTTACTAAGAATATTTGTGGTGACACAATGAAGAATGTTTATACAGAACGCCTTTCTCCTTATGGTGAAATTTGCTTTGTTATGTGTCGTCCTCATAGGAAAACAGCTTAAATAACGCGCGGGTGCGGCGGGGGCGCCTTCTTTAAACCTCTTATTAAAAATTTATTCAAATGTCAGATTAGGGAGCTACCTATGACCACTACAACTGTATCTAAAAAATATGAATTTACTAATGAAAACTTCACTTTTGATGGTCTTACTTTACACCGCATACGTGCTCTAAGAGATTTCGATGATGTTAAGGCGGGGGACCTCGGCGGTTTTATTGAAAATGAAAGTAACTTATCCCATGATGGCAATTGCTGGGT
>NZ_JBHIMZ010000022.1:0-11098 GCF_042194555.1 Bartonella sp. CR127HXZ
ACCCTTTTAGTCAAAGAAAGTGACGGTGGTGGTAATTTAGCACGCGATGATATCCGCGGCTTATTAATCTCGATGATTGATGTCATCATCCAATGTAAACGCCTCGAAGGAAAATTTCGTGTAACAGAAATCTATTACGATCCTTTCAAACGCCGTGATGCTTTTTAAAAAAAAACGCGACCCTCACACCCCTTTTATACCAATAGAGCTTTCTTAAAAACACGATTATAAGCGACGGATATCATCGCGTACTAAATTACCACCATAGCTTCAGATTCATTTTCAATAATCGAAAGCAAAAAGAAGTAAAAATATCATCCCCATTCCCAATCACGAATGCGCCCCACAGAAAAACCACAACGTGCCGAAAATGATATCTATAACCCAATATCTTTTCTGATTTTTTTTGACATCAACATTTGCAGGAATATCGATACAAAATTTAGTGACATCCACTTCACCTTTAGCTTCAGACAAGAGCTTCACAAACACCTTTTAATATACCAGATCCTGCTTTATTTGTCTTATCCATTATTATTCTTTTCGATATTCATCAAGGCGCAGTATAAAAATTTTCTTCAACGCATTCCTCTCTGATTTTGCCAAATTGCCTCAAGATGATTAACTGTAAACATCTTCAATCAACACCGGAATATTTTGACCACCCCAAAAGGATATAACCCTATATCCCCCCTCTTTTACCCTTATGCTTTTAAACCTGACATTCCCTAGCTTCCTCTCGTACCTTCCACAAGATCACCAGCATCTGAATGAGTAGCAATAAAAGAAACAATATCAAATAATTCTTCAAGCGATAGGCTTTCTTCTTTTGCAGAAATTCAATAAGCTGCCATTTCAATCACTGTTTGCGTACATCATTCAATATACGGAAACACCCATAACGATAATGATGTAAATTAAAAGCTAATTTGAAGTGAATGATCAGAAATATCAAATAACCAAATGACGAAACAAATCTTTCTTATCTTTAGCAATACATATCTCTTAACCCTTGTCACTTTTCTCAAAAGTTTTAAGCGTTTCCGCATAAGGAATATACATATCAAACGGCAATCCCTTTTCATTGACAACTTTTATCAAAACAATACGGATGAAATCAGACACCGTAAGTCCTAAATTTGCTAATATTTCACCGGATTTTTTTAACGTCTTATCTATGCGGGATCGTATAACATCTTTTGTCACACCCATATTAAACCTCCTTTGATTACCTCTCTTTTACCGTATGGCTTAATAGGGCTTATACAGCATAAGACTTATCCTTGCCCTCACCGTATCACATCTCTTGATCTTGCACGCGCTATTGCGTTGATTTTCTCCTGTTGTCTCTGTTGCAAAAATTTAACCGCCATTTGAAACTCTTTTATGCGTTCTTTATTATAAGACTGTTCTTTGGGGATTGCTTTTGATAAATCAAAACCATATTTATGAATAGCATCATGTCCAAAACGTTTATCTAAAGCACTTTGCAGCTTTAAAAACTCTTTATTAACCTGCTCTGGTATCTTTGAATAACTATCACAACCAACTTCAACATTTTTCATAAAAGTCACTGCTTCTTGTGAAAGTGACGGAACCTCTACTTTTAACTGTTCACGCTCCCGTGTAACACTATCCATATGTATCTCATAAGAATTCTTATAAAAGGATTGAAGCTCTCTCATAGTGGAAACAGCAAGAGGAACATTGTAAAGCGCGGTTTTACGTTCTTTTCCTGTAGATTTGAGTTTATCGATTAAACGATCTGATCCACGCAGCTCACCAGCTTTCTCTGGAGACTTAGCTAGAATATCAGGAAGTTTATCGCCTTTACCCGCTAAAATTGTTTGCTCAATCCTAAGCGCAGCCTCTTGCGGATCTTTATAAATAGATGCTAAATGATTGCTTAATTTTTTAAACATATCAACGTAAGACTTTTTATTTCTAAGAGCGCTTAGCACCTTCTGTTCTAGATTAGAGTTATCCGTATAAGCAGCAAGGTATGGCTCTCGTTCTGTTGCTTTTAACGTAGCATTAACATCCCTTTGCGATTGCTCAATTTCAAGTTCTTCTTTTTGACGTTTAGCAAAACTTATCTTTTCTCTATCCCAAGGAGTTTCAATCTTCTCTTTTTGTTGTTCCAAGCACTCTTTATTAAGATCAACGCCAAAAGCAATATTTTTGCCAATACCTTGAGAAACATCATCCCTTTTATTTTCTGTAAACTTGGTAAGGTTCTTATAGATGAGTGCAGACAGATATTCTGAATTACCAAAATGTGCTTCAATTGACGCACGTGTCATTTCTTGTCGCTCAATACCCTTCCAGTTGATATGATAACCAGCTTCACGAGCCAGTTGCACCATAAATTCACGCTGAGTACGCCCATTCCCCTCTCGAAACGGATGCAACGCATTCAACTCGCCCATGTAATACCCAGCCCTTTGGCTAAAGTCATAAGCGCCAAGACCACACAAATACTGTTCTTTTGCAAGCTTTTGTGTAATCTTCGGTGCATAACTTTCAATCTGATTATAACTAGCAAACATACTATTGCCTTTGGCAATATCCACTAAACGAACTTGTCCCGCCCATTCATATATGTCACCAAACAGTCTTCTATGGATCTCTTTCATGTAATTCAGATCAAACTCACCACGAATAGGAGTATGTACAAATTCGAAAGATTTTACATAAGAAATCGTAGATTCTACGCGCTGCAGTGTGGCTTCATCTTTAATACCAAGCCGATTATACATCACACCAGTTTCAGGATCAGTATAAGGATCACCGCTCCCCTTATACTTCCCCACGTTTTACCCGCTCCATATAATCTTTGAGGATATCACTTGTTTCAAGCTCTCCAATAATAACACGTTCCATTTGCGCAACGACTTTTGGATCTGGCTCTAATCCCTCTAAACGTTGGCTTGCCAATGCATTTTTAGCAGCAAAGCGACGTCGCTTAATTTCCTCTTCACTCAACATATAAAACCCTCCTTTGCTTATATTTATTATAGCCAAACAGACTACAGAAACAAGATTTTATCCTTATCTTACTGTGTTCACATCTTTTGATTTTGTACGCTCATACGCATGATTTAGCTCTTGTATACGTCTCTGTTGCAAAAACTTAACTGCCATTTAAAACTCTTTTATGCAATCTTGATCATGAGACTGTTGTTAAGGATTTTTTTTGATAGATCATAATTTGTTTGCATAGCGAGCCAAGCACATGCTGTGCTTACACCAGACATTTCAAGCCTAATAGCAAGATTAGCACTCATAGCGGCTTTTCCATTTAAAACTCTAGAAAGTGCTACACGAGAATACCAAGCCGCTCTGCTGCTTCATTAACGGATAAACCAAGCTCTTTGATCACATCTTCACGCAATAATTCACCGGGATGTGAAGGATTCTTCATCATTGTTTGGATCTCCTTTTTAATGATAATCCAGATAATCAACCATTTCGACATCTATGCCATCAAAGCGAAATATTACGCGACAATTTCCATTTACGGTAACTGACCAATAACCTTTGAGAACGCCCTTTAGTAGATGTAATCAAAAAGACGGAAAATTGAAATCATTTGGCGATATAGCAACTTCAAAGGCACCTAGAATACGCTTTAATTTTTGAGCATGGGCGGTTCTAAACCCTTTAGTCGTACCAGTATTATAGCAGGCTTCAATCCTTTTATGTTTAAATCTTAAAAGCATAAATTAATATAGAGTGTAACCCTCCAAGATACAAAAAATGTTCATTATTTTTACATCACAGGGCTTTTTTTACTTTATAAACATTAGAACTGTCGTGAAAAAATTGATCATTCTCATCTCTTTCTAATTATTCTACTCATTATTAGAAAAGTATACGTTCATAATTAGGGGGAGCTAAACGTAATAGGAGCGCATCATATCCCCAATTGGCAGCTGCGCTTAGAAACATCAAGATGATATAACCAATGACCATTGCTGTTTGATGTTCATAGAGCGCTGCACCCGCTGTATATCCAGTAAAAAGAATGAATAACAATAATAAACTCCCCCCTACTCTAAACTCTGTTAAAATAATAACCAGTTTACGAACAAGCAAAAGAAGGCATGGTTTTAATATCTTACGAACTATAGAACACTCTACGCATTATAGTTATTAGAACTCTATTTTTCTCTTTTTTATTTAATTGATTAGTAGATAGAGTATCCATTACCGTTATTACATCACTAACATAGCTACCATACCTTTTGTAATTGCCAAAATCCCGCATTACAATAAGAGCTTTATCAAAAGATGATCTGATAATTTTCTCAAAAAATTCAAGATTCCTCAAGTGCAGTACCCATGCGTACATCATGATGGATAATAACATCCATCAACTCTGTCACGACCGTGTCCAATACTTCTCGTGCATCGCCTTCAGCCATAAGGCGGATAAGCGGCTCAGTTCCAGAAGCGCGGATCACCAGCCGTGCCTCTTTTCCCAATTGTTGCGTTGCTTTATCGATTGCCGCTTTGACTGGATTTTTTTTCAGTACATTTTTATTTTTAATCGTTACATTTTTTAAAATTTGCGGTACAGGTTCAAACCGTTTACACAATTGGCTCATAGGGCTTTGACTTTCTTTCATACAGGCTAAAATCTGCAATGCAGCCACCAAACCATCACCCGTTGTACCAAAATCACTAAGCACGATATGCCCAGAAGCCTCACCACCAACATTATATCCCTTTTGGCGCATGGCGTCGACAACATAACGATCTCCAACATTTGTCCTTACAAGGTGCAACCCTTTACTGTTCAAGAAACGCTCCAGTCCAAGATTTGACATAATCGTTGTGACAACACCATTGCACCGTAATCGTCCCATTTTATGCCAATTTTCAGCAATTACAGCAATCAACTGATCTCCATCAACCGTTTGTGCTTTTTCATCAACAATGAGAACACGATCTCCATCTCCATCAAGAGCAATCCCCACATCAGCACGCACTTCATGAACTTTTCGTTTTAAAGAGCTTAAATCGGTTGATCCACATTTTTGATTAATATTGGTACCATTAGGCTCATCATGAATAGCAAAAACCTCAGCCCCCAATTCCCATAAAGCACGGGGAGCAGCTTTATAAGCAGCTCCATTGGCACAATCCACAACAATACGCAAAGCATCTAAGCGAACATCACGCGGCAAAGTTCGTTTAGCATATTCAATATAACGATAAATATCCCCCTCAACCCGTTTTGCATAACCAATTTCAGAAGAACTTGCTAAAGACTTTGAAAGATCTGTATCGATCAATTGTTCAATTTTCGCTTCCATATCATCTGAAAGTTTAAAACCATCAGGACCAAAAAGTTTAATTCCATTATCATAGAACGGATTATGAGAAGCAGAAATCATCACCCCAAGATCCGCTCGCAAAGAGCGGCAAAGCATTGCAACAGCAGGTGTTGGCACTGGCCCCAATAAAAAAGCTTCCATCCCCGCAGCAGTCAACCCTGAAACCAAAGCATTTTCCAACATATAGCCAGATAATCGTGTATCCTTGCCAATCACCACACGACGCGATTGATGTTGTGAGCGAAATAAAACCCCTACAGCCATCCCCACCTTCATGGCAAAATCGGGTGTCATAGGAAATGAATTGGCTTTCCCCCGAATTCCATCTGTACCAAAATATTTTTGCACCATGCCTCTTTCCTTTAATATATAACTCTTCCCTTGGCTTTTCTTTAAAACCCTAACAAGCCCCCTTGGTACAATAGGCCCCCTCCCCATATAAAATCAGATCATTGGTCTAAACCTTCATGCATTTAGACAATCAAGAACCCTATTCACCATCTACACATCTAAACCCCTCTCAACCAATTATGTTTACACCCTCACACATACAAGCAATATTATCTCCTCAAAATGCTTTACACATCTCTTGAACACAACCAAAGGATAATCTCACACATTTGCTAAATCCGTAAAGAAACCCAGCACCTAACCTCAAACCTTACCAAATCCGCAAGGAAATCTATCGCCTAGCCTCACACCTTGCTAAATCCGTAAAGGAAAATACCACCTCGCCTTATAGCCTGCTAAAACTGTCATCATACAACAGCTTTGCTTAATTTTTTGCTTCCATATTTTTGCAAATATTACATTAAAGGCGCAAGCTTTGCTTGCGCCTTTCTCAAAGAATTTAGAAATTTTCCTAAAACATCGTTACTCAAGCGTTATTAAACAGTTCTTATTTTTCTTTATCATCTCCCGCAGTACTGGACTTCTTTTCAGCATTACTTTTAGAGCGGTTGACTGATTTTGTGGTACCTTTTGTGTTTTGCGCTTTTTTCTCAGTCTCATCCGATTGCACTTCTTTAGACTGAGCCTCCTTAGGCTCAACATTACCGGATTTTGCTGTTTTTTTCCCAACAGCTTCCTCTGCTTTACCTGCCTTGCCTTTATCGGTCTCTGCTTTATGAGGGGCTGCTTCAGCATCTTTTTCATCTACCACTGTTGTCTCTGTCTTCATTTTTCCAGTTTTTGGAACAGAAGATCCCCGTGGCGCAGCACCCTCATCTTTCTGTGTGCGTGAAGGAGGCTTTCCTGCAATAACTTCGTTAATTTCAGCTCCCGTTAAAGTCTCATATTCCAGCAAACCTTGTGCCAAAGCAAACCATTCTTTTCTTTTTGTTTTCAAAATGTTAGTCGCATTTTTATAGGCATCATCAATAAGCTTACGCACTTCCATATCAATCATGCGCGCTGTTTCTTCAGAGACATTTTGTGTTCGCGCAACAGAATGACCCAAAAAGACTTCATCTTGGTTATCGCCATAAGCTACATTTCCAAGCAGATCAGAAAATCCCCACCGTGTGATCATTGCGCGTGCCAATTTAGTTGCTTGCTCAATATCAGAAGAAGCACCGGATGTGATATTTTCCTTTCCAAACTTTAATTCTTCAGCCACACGTCCACCCATCATAATGGCCAAACGAGAAATCATCCATCGATAACTCATGGAATAGCGGTCACCTTCAGGCAATTGCATCACCATTCCCAATGCTCTTCCCCTTGGAACGATTGTTGCTTTGTGGACAGGATCAGCAACCGGCACATTAAGAGCCACAATAGCATGTCCTGCTTCGTGATAAGCAGTGAGTTCCTTTTCCTCTTGTGTCATAGCGGTTGAACGACGTTCAGCCCCCATCATCACCTTATCTTTGGCATCTTCGAATTCTTGCATCGTGACAACTCTTTTATTACGGCTCGCAGCCATAAGAGCAGCTTCATTTACCAAATTCATCAGGTCCGCACCGGAAAATCCTGGTGTTCCCCTTGCCAAAATTTTTAAGTCAACGTTAGGTGCTAAAGGCACGTTGCGCACATGCACTTTCAAGATTTGTTCACGCCCAGAAACATCAGGATTTGGCACAACAACTTGTCGGTCGAAACGCCCTGGTCTTAACAACGCGGGATCAAGCACATCGGGACGGTTTGTTGCAGCAATAAGAATAATACTTTCATTGGGCTCAAACCCATCCATTTCGACAAGCAACTGATTTAAGGTCTGTTCACGTTCATCGTTTCCACCACCAAGTCCAGCCCCCCGATGACGTCCAACAGCATCGATTTCATCGATAAAGATAATGCAAGGTGCGTTTTTTTTAGCCTGTTCGAACATATCGCGCACACGGCTCGCCCCAACACCAACAAACATTTCAACAAAATCAGACCCTGAAATGGTAAAGAATGGCACATTAGCTTCACCTGCCACAGAACGTGCTAGCAAAGTTTTACCGGTTCCTGGAGGACCAACAAGCAAAACACCGCGTGGAATACGCCCCCCTAAGCGTTGAAATTTTTGTGGTTCACGTAAAAATTCAACAATTTCTTGAAGATCTTGCTTTGCTTCTTCAACGCCAGCAACATCTTTAAAGGTAACACGTCCTTGCGCTTCATTAAGCAATCTCGCTTTTGATTTCCCAAATCCCATTGCACCGCGTGATCCATTTTGCATTTGCCGCATAAAAAAGACCCACGCCCCCACGATAATAATAACAGGCAATAAGGAAAAGAGAAGATTGAGGAAAATGCTATTTCCAGAGCTTTCAGGAATAGCTTTAACATTAACGTTTTTGCTTTCCAATTTTTGTATCAAACCTGGATCACGAGGAGCATAGGTTGAAATAGCTCTATGTTCAATGGTTTGTCCTGTTAATTTTTGACCTTGAATGGTCACAGATTTCAACTCATTATTCTCAACTTTTTGCAAAAATTCAGAATAGGAGACTTCTCCACCACCAGAACGCTGACTATCTCCATTAAAGAGAGAAAACGACACAATCAAAATGAAGGCAATAACTCCCCAAATGAGGAGAGAGCGGTAATTGGAATTCATATTCAGCCCACTTAATCAAATATAGATTTCAAACAGTTCCCCTTAACATATAACCTTGTCAGCCCCTTGCCAAGGGATGAGAAGCTGTTTATTTTCTTTTAACGTAATTTTCCTTTATCTTTTCACCTCAATATTAAAAAAAGGTTCCACAATATTTACCACAGCAGCATCTTCTCGTGAAGAAAGCCAATCGAAAGGTGCCATAATCCGCTTGATTATAACATGTTTATGAACAACTGCTTGAGAAATCAACTCTGGAATATCATACCCTTTGTGATTTGAGATCATCAGCAGCGATTGTAAAGAGGGAAAATGAGGCTTTTCAAGCTCAAAATCGCTATTTTTCAATAAAAATTTCAGCTGTTCTAAATTTGCGGCTCCAATCTTTATAGCCTCAGATCCATGATTTGTGATCTGATAGCGCCCATCCCATATAAAAGTTTTATCTGGCTCAACGATAGCCTCTTTCATATTCCGCCCTTCACGCCACAAAGAAATTCCGTACTTGTTATATTCAATAACAGAGCCCGCATAAGTAAAACGCTTCTTTTCTGGAGAATCGAGACAGAGTTTTTGAACAAGCATGCTTAATTTTTGATTAGGAAGCAAATAAAATCCCCCTCCCATCAACACCGCAAAGAGCCCCACCACAAAAGGAAAACTGGAATGTTTCTGTAAAAATAGCGCAGGCTTTGCTATGAAACAACGCCCATGTTTAACAGTAATATCCAGCGCTAAGATCAAATCAGCAATATTTTTCGCTTGTTGACGACGCTGCAATGCGGCTTCATTTATTTTTTGAGCAATATAAGCCAATTTTTCAGGATGAAGAGATTGACGTACGCGCACACGTTCAAAATTGCGATCTTCATTGGTTGGATCATCAATCCATGTTTGTCCTTGTAAGCGTAAATAATTCCGTAATGTTTGGCGTTTTACACCAAGGAGCGGCCGAATCAAACGCACTTTTCTATGCAACAACGCCTCACGCGGAATACAGGATAAACCACGCTCATATAGGGGACCATAGTTTTTTTCGGCAATATTTTTTCCCGTTTCTCTGGCATGATCCTCATCATGTATACCTTCGACTTCACCGCGCAAAACACCGGCAAAACCACTGGAATAAACCTCATCACGCATGGCACCAACTTCACCGTGCAACGCACCTCTATTTTTTTGGAGACGTTGATACCGCATTTGATAGGTTTCAACCTGATCATTGAGTGTATGGCCCGTCATAATAACTGATGCGCCTTGTTTTTGTGCTTCTTTAACCAAGAGATCATAGCGTGCAACACGAGCACTGGAAGCAATATGCGTCTTTGGTTTTTCACCTTCCCACCGCACAGCAATATGTTTAATGTGATGGACTCGACAAATTTTCGCAACAGTTTCTACTTCACGCGTTGATTCTTTACGCAATTGATGATCAACCGTGACAACAATCATTTCTGGAGGAACTGAGAGAGTTTCCAAATGCTCTTTGACCAAAAACATCAAAGCCAAAGAATCACTTCCCCCTGAGACGGCAAGAATCAACTTCTGACACTGAATAAAATCCGATGTTTTAAAGAGATTTCTTGCCAGTCTAACGCACACCGAAAACAACCTCGCTATTTATTTTGCAGGTTTACAAAAAATAGACTCTAATGTTTTTTGATGTTTTGATTTTTTCAAAAAATGAGCACAATCGTCTTTATTTGGCTCAAGAGCGATCATACTTCTTGCTAATTTCAGCAAAATCTCGGAGGTATAGAGCTTCTTTTTATCTGCATACCATGCGGTAAGATAAACTTGCGCTGCTTCATGATAGCGTTTTTGTCCCAACAAAGATTCAGCCAACCAAAATAAAGCATCATCACTCAAAGAATCTTTTTTGTAACGATTTTGAAAAGCGCAAAAGCTTTTTTCAGCATCAACATAGTTGGCAGAACGAATAAAATCATACCCTTCCTTATACAAAGCTTTAGAAGAAGAAAGATTGTCACTCTGATGTGCTTCAATTGGAGCACTTACTTCATGCACTTTGTTAAAATGGTGACTGTTTTCATGATCATGGCTCTCCACCTTAGCTTCCACAGCAGCAACCTTTGTCTGATCACCTGTACTATGTTCCTGCTCCATCTCTTTTTTTACAGTCTGAGATTTTTCATCCACAGCGGACTTTTCAAAAGAGCAAGAATAAACGGACGGGGATTTTTTATCAAAAAGCCCATGAAACTGCTTGTTAACATTTTTTAGATTGTTATGCTCAAGCACCATTCGTATCTTATGCAAAAGCTTATCTAAATCATAATCTTTAAATAAAGCCTGCTGATTCTCTAAAATAATCCCTTGGTGCTCCACAACACTAGTGGCTTTTTCCTCCGCGCTAGATGCTGCTTTATCAGCTGCTTCAGGTGCTTTCTTCACTGCATCAATAGCCTTATTAACAGTGTCAGTGGCTTTTTCCTCCGCGCTAGATGCTGCTTTATCAGCTGCTTCAGGCGCTTTCTTCACTGCATCGATAGCCTTATTAACAGTGTCAGTGGCTTTTTCCACCACATCAGATGCTGCTTTATCAGCTGCTTCAGGTGCTTTCTTCACTGCATCGATAGCCTTATTAACAGTGTCAGTGGCTGTTTCCACCGCGCTAGATGCTGCTTTATCAGCTGCTTCAGGTGCTTTCTTCACTGCATCGATAGCCTTATTAACAGTGTCAGTG
>NZ_JBHIMZ010000023.1:0-11094 GCF_042194555.1 Bartonella sp. CR127HXZ
AGGATACTTTCATGCTTTAAAACTTCTACCTCTAAAGCAAACACATAAAAAGCTGCACACATGATGCAGCTTTTTTTGCAAAATTTCCTGATTGCTCTTTTGTATCATTGTCTCTCATATCAGATAACTTCGCCAGTCTATAATCCTTCAATACTCCCCTTTCAAAAAACATAAGGAGTTGCTCATCGCTGCAAATAGGCATTGTGCTTATTTTGAAGAGAGCTCTGTAAACTTCCTTTCTCAACTGATTATCAAGAAAAACTAGACAAAGCGCGGGATATCCCATAAATACGCAGAAGAAAATTGTACCTTTAGCATCTTGGGGAGGAGCACTGTGACAAAGAAAAAATCCATGATTTTCGTCCAAATAGGACTTTTCCTTGTTTTGGGCTTTAGCAGCTTTGCCGATGAAACAGCGCAAGTTACATTTGCTCTCCACTTAGCAGAAAGCACAGCTTCTATTTCAATGCTCCTTTTTGCAGGGCTTATCGGGGCAATTTTTGCCGGACCAATTGCACCACGCCTCTTGCATCGCTTCCAACCAGCACGAACAGTACCCATTGTTTTATTGTTTGAAGCACTCTTTATAGCCACAGCTGCAATCGCCAACCAATTTTGGATTTATATTGCACTTTCTTTCGCACTGGGTTGTGCTGGTTCAATCTTTTGGTCTGCTATCCTCGTTTCCGTCCCAGAATTTGCAAACAATGATCAGCAACTAGACCGTATAAACCGCGTTATCCAAACAGTTCGTAATCTTGGTTACATTGCTGGACCACTCTTAGGGGGGGTGTTGTATGGAATATCAAACGGGCAAAAAGGATTGTTTGCGCTGTCAATCATGGTTCTTTTTGCCACCTTTATCACTCTCTTCTGTTTTAAAAGTTTAAAAATTCATACACAAACGACAAACACAACGCAAAAAAGCAAAAAAGGGCTAGACTTAAGAGGCCTCTTGCGTAAAAAAAATGTTGTCTATGCTCTTGCACCCCTCATCATTACCATCATCCTCACCTCTGCTCTCAACGTCTTATCGATTGTCCGCATTCGTACCGATCTCAACTTAAGCGCTGAAACCTATGGGATAATCACAAGCATGGTAAGTCTTGGCCTCGTGGTTGGTCCACTCTGTTTCTCCAGCCTTTTTCATCGCTTTGGCAATGCCGCTGGTGCATCACTTGCCGCTACAATCATTGGATTTGCAATTTTCTGCTTTTCCCTCACACAACTCATATGGCTGATGATGCTGTCATTTTTCATCCTTGGGAGTGCAAACGGCGTACAAAATGCTCTAATGGCAAGTTTTATGATGAAAGCCATTCAAAAAGAACAGCGAAACAGTCAAATGCCCGCTTATCTCTTCATCATACAAACATCCGTATGCCTTGGCTTTATAGGAGCCGGTTTTGTCCATGTTCATCACACACAATACACACTCTTTGTCATCGGCATCGCCACAATGATCGCAGGCATATTAGGTTTTATTTTGAACAGTGCCGTACAAAAAAAGGAACAGAGAGAATTTGAGAATGGTTAGTGGACTCGGCGGTTTGTCCAGCCAGCAAACAATGCCCCAAAAATGGCATGACAATCACCACCTGATCAAATCATTGTATCTCTCATGCAACCCCATACCAACCCAATAGGACTTTGATAAACCACTCTTTAATGTAGAGCAACTAACAACCCTCCCCAAAACTTGATATTTTAAAGCAAAAAAACAATAACATCATGCAACAAGATCCTATAGGCTTAAACTTTTACAATGGAACAGGCGGCTATGTGTGGCAACTGGCAGACTATATGCGACATGATTGTCATGAGAGCTCCCATACACTTGAATTGCAAAAACCAACACCACCCATAGCCATCAATTCTTTCGCTGTCTATCCACGTGAACTCAATCCTTTATCACGCGTTCAATGGGTAAAGGACGTACAGATAACGAGAAATAAACCAGCTTTAATTGGAAAACGGCAAATACAACCTGCAACCGTTGTTTCTACAAAAGGAGCGGCATTTGGCGGATTCGACTTTCCCACATTTGAAGCACTTCGTGAAGGCTGCCTTGTCCAATCACTGAGAGAAATACAACTCAATGGTACTCTTCTTACCTCTGGAAGTCTTTTGATATCACTTTTACGACACGGTCTCATCAAAACAGATCAAAAAGCATTTTCAGAAAATGATGCAACCGCTCTTTTACGAGAGCCAACATGTATTATCATAGATTCTTCTCTTGGCACTCTTGCCATTAATCAACTCAATGAGCGTACAATCCGGCTTCATGAAAAAACAAAACATCTCTTGAAGCAAGCCACCACACCAATACGTATTCAATATCCGCTAGAGGATTCAATAAAGTTTTTTGTAAAAGCAGGAATGCTGCGATTGATAAAATTATAAGGATAAAAAGATGCAGCTGATAAGACCTGGCATGGGAACAGAAAATAGTGCTCAACTTATCCATGCACTTATTCAAATGGCAAGACCGCGCACAGTCATTGAAATCGGTGCTGGTGATAGTACGCGCTTTATCGCAAAAGCACTTCAAAAAGCGAAATTATCATGGCAACAAGATAAAAAACTTTTAGAATCCTCCACTTGGGAAGAGCGCACAGCTTTGCTTGATCCTTCAGGAATTCCTGAAAATTACGAACCACAACTGATTACAATTGATGATTTTACAGCCAAAGGTCAATCAGCAGAAGAAGTATGGCAAGAACTTCTTAAAGATGGCATTAAAAAAGACACTGTAACATTTATCAATGAGAATTTCTTCTCTCTTGATGAAAGCACCCTCAAATCTTGGGGACCAATAGATTTTGCTTGGATCGATGCTGGAACTCCAGCAGATGATGTGCGATTTGTTATAACCCTTTGGGAACACATCACCGCTGGTGGTTATCTTTGTTTGCATGAACCAACAATGACAACAACAATTGCTCTCAATGGGGCACAACGGGGTCAAAGTGTCAGAACTCCCATATGGGAAGAAATCCTCTATCGGCTTGATGGCTCCTATGAAGCTTTAACACTCCCTGAAAACCACAAATATCGGCAGAGTGGTCTTGGTATCATCCGTAAACGCACCCCTGCCGAACAAATTGTACGCGCACAATCGCTACAAGCAGAACTCATAGAAATCAATGAATTGCCCATTCGAAATGATATTTTGCCCATGGGAAAAGAGACCCTTCGCAAACGCGATACCCGCAATTCACTAATCTCTGCCATGACCTCACCTGCACTGCGCGCTGTTTATGCCGCCATTATCCTTGGTGCGAAAAATCTTTCCGAAGTCCTCAAACATGTCGATTCAGATGCGAAAAACATTCACAAATCCATCAATCGCCTTTTGAACCTCGGACTTATTCACAACACAACAGAAGGATTTCAAGCCGAAGAAACACTGTGGAAAATGCTAGAAAATAAACATGAGCGGAATAGGGAAAATTTAAGCGACCGCCATTTAGAAACAGAAGAGATGCTATCAAAAATTGCACAAGCCTTTCAGAAGGAAAAAATCTATAGCGAAACGGAAGTTTCCAAGATATGCAACCTCTTTACGATAGACTTTGCCCGATTACGACGCACTCTTGTTGAGAGGGGTTTTTTACAACGCCATGGAGGCAAATATCAACGCATGCGCTAAAAGAGAATTGAAAAATGTTAGCGAACTCTATCGTTTTTCTTCTATATTTCAAGAGAATGAATAACCTTCCACTAAAAAAATATAATTTCATTAAAAGGTTATAAAATCATTCATCTCATTCATATGTTGACAATCTATGGAGGGGTTAGTACATCCCCTTTATAAAGGATACAATGGAAAAGCAAGAATACGGGGTGCCAATTGGTTATCAAATAGGATTAGAAACAGTCAAAATCACCAGAAGAAGATATGGGATCAAGGTCTCAATGATCTTACCGATTATTGCGCAAACATCAGGAAACAGTGTTGTTACTCAACCCAAATCATGCTCGATATTTCTAAAAACATCGTAGACAAACAAAAAATAACATTCTTGCAGTGGACTGACTGATGAATTGATAAAGAGACTATTTCAACGAAATGTGCACAGCGGAAACAGGGCTGACAAAACTTCCTCAACAGATACAACAAAATGTATTTGATCATTTAACGACACTTCTATGGAAATTCCATGGGCAAAAATAAAATTCCTTTTTTCATCTATAGCACAGTTTTTCTTTCTGAATTTTCCTTTTTCTTTGTACTCCCTCTGATTGGAAACTCTTCTCTCATAACTGCTGCCAATGTTGCGTTTTATCTCTCTGGGTCGGTAATCCTTGAAAGCATTCTCATGGTAACCACAACAAGTTTATTAGAAAGACTTTCTCGTAAACTCTTAATGGCTACCGCCTTTATTTTAAGGAGTAGCGCTTTTGTATGCGTTATCCTATCGCTCATGCCTTCTGCATGGTTGACCTTTTTTACCTTAATGGCTTTTTCGAAAGCAATTTCAAAGCCATTTTTGAGAGAAATTTTATCAGAACATCTCAAGGGAAGTGCTCTTAAGCGCGCATTAACTCTCTATTCGTTTTTTCAAAACGCTGCGGTCGTTATTGCCCCTCTTGTTGCAATGATTGCCATAAAATATAACGCATCAACTTTTTTAATGGCTTTTTTTGCACTCCTTGGTTTGTATCTTTGTGTTCTATCTCTCAAAATTGTTTATCATTACCCGCATAAAACATTATCTCTTGAAAAGGATAAAAAAACAAAAAAAACTCTTCTTTTTTCTTTAAAAACAATAATACATAATCGTTCTATTGCTTATTTGCTGGTCACGGCTTTGCTTTGTACATTTCTCATGGGAATTTTCATCACCACCACAACACTTCTCAATAAATTTGACAGCAATCTCGCCCCTTATAGTGGAATTTTCTTTTCAATTGTTGGCATCAGCATTTGTATCTGGCAGGGAGTAATCAATAAACATCTCACCCTTTCCGATAAAGCAACTTTTTATCTGCTCTGTTTTATGGGAAGTTTCTCCTCATTTTTCCTCATGGGTGGGGTCTTTACCGCTGTAACCGCATTAATTGCCTACAGTGTCTATGAATCTGTCATGGTTCCAGAAATATATTATCAAGCAGGGAAAACAACCGTATCCCTCTCTGCCAGTGTTCTTTTTAGTTATATTCTTGTTGTTTCAAATATTGGCCAAGCCGCCGGCTCATGGACAAGTGGATGGATCATCAGCTATTTCAACAGTCATATCGCTTTCATCTTTTGCATGATTGTTGGTGCCTCCGCCTTTGCCTCTTGCCTGTGCCTCATACAAACTAAAAAATAAGCAGCTTCCATGTCACATATCATTTTTGAAAACCAGTAGCACAACAAGAGCACCCAAAACACTTCGCCATAAATCACTCAATTATGGGGCTGTAACACACTCTGCGGCAAAGAACCTCAAAACGGTCTTTAAAGATTGTTCTGTAAGCCCTATTGCCAATTGCCTCACAGCTTAAAGGATTATGGAGCGGATTTTTGTTTTCCCATGAAGTTTGTCACCTTTTTAAAATAACATATTATCCATTCGCCTCTATGGTTGATCTTGAGACTTTGAATTCAGCTATCGAAGAATTTTCTATTGATACCATCATATGCCTACCAAGTTTTGCGGATAAACTTATTACCATATCTTGAGAAAAAAATTAAATCTCTCAAAAAACCTATTTTCTCTTGGAGAAGCCTTTCAAGCTTAAATCTGTGTTGAAAATAAAAGACATAATCCCTGAATTGCATATTAAGCCTCTTAGCTTTACCACCCAAGAAACTGGTCCAATAGGATTCCAGTGTTACAAGATTGCCAATGTTTTTTAGACAAACAGTAATGTTTACATTTTATAGGACACATTCAAGCGAAAACACATCCTGAAAATGATGCCTAAAAACAATGAATGAAGAGTATCCTTTTTTATCCTGATGATGCTTCATTACTTGAGCGCATCACAGGTGAGAGTGTTCATATTGCATAGGATCAATCATATAACTGTGGAACACCACGAACATACCTTACACCTGAAAGGAAGAACACCAACCTTTTATAATATTATGGGCGCTTTAACTTCTATTCACGATTTAACAAATGTCTTGAATCTTCAAGATTGTACTCTTTCGGCAAAAGACCATGCAACGCATTATCGTGAAAAAATTTGAACACGGGTGGATAGAGTTTTATTGTTCATTAATTCACCTGCACACCCTTAAAAGAAGCGCTCTTTTATCATCGCTCTCATCCTCTTATTTGATAAAAGAGGGTATCAATAAAGCGCAATTTTTCCATATTTGCTTTATGCGGAAATCTCAATTTGTTCGCTCCTCAAGCTCTGAAAAAATACCCCCCCCAAATAAAATCCTTTTTTCAAACTTCTCAATATCCTATAGTGCCTGATAGTGATTTAGTGGAAATTAAATAAGCTAAGATTGCAACTTCCCACAAGCGTTCTTGCGCTTGATTATTATTGCCCCCATACGCGCTTTTTCATTTTTTTCAACGTCCATCAACACAGTTGTCCTTGTCATAATCGCATTTTGAAGGGGATAAACAAACGATTTTTGCGGCTTTTTTCACCAAATAATTCCCATGAAGAGAAGATAGAGATGCATTTTGTACTGGTGGAAGCCTCAACCTTTGACTTGGCTAGACTTATAGAGGCAGCAGAAACGCTCGCACTTCACTTACACCTCCTCACCCATAATAAAGATCTCTATTTTTATGAACTGGATTATATTAAAAGCGTGCATCTCAGTGTTATTGAACGCGATACATTTCATCATGCGGAAATGATAACCTATTGCCAAAATTTAAAAAACTTTAGTGGCATTCTCAATCTTACAGACACGTGGGCGACAAGTGTCAACGAAATCTCCGCCCAGTTGGGATATAAAACCCAAAATGCCTATGCGATAAATATCTGTAGAGACAAAGCTTGTTTAAGAAAAATCCTCTGTGAAAAAGGTCTCACAAAAGGACAAATAACTGTTATTGAAAGTGAGGCTTTCCAAGCCACACACAAGCTCTCCTATCCTGTCATTCTGAAAGACCCACAGGGAACAAACTCAAAAAACGTATAGTTTGCAGAAAATAAAACGGAATTTACCGCAATCATGGAATTTATAAAAAACCATACTTCCCTCAAAAAAAATCTCATTGAGACCTTCTTTACAGGCACACTCTACAGTGCTAAAACCATTAGCTATCGAGGGAAAACAAAGCTTCTCGCCCTCTCAAGCAGGGTCATGTCAGACATGCCTGACTTTAAGAGACTTGCAACAACTTTCCCTTAGACAAGAACATTGCACAATTACAGGGAATAGAAGAAGGGATTAAAAATATCCTAGCAGCTGTTTCCTATCATGGGGGCTTTGCACATACGGAATTTATCATCACTGAAGGGAACTTCTTTAAAGTTGTTGAATAAATCCACGCTTAAGAGGCGTGCAAATTGGTGAAGCACTCTGCCAAACTTTTAACACCAATATCTACAAAGGATTTTTAGAATGTGCACTAGGAAGAGAACCTAAATTATTTCAAAAAGAACTGATCCCCAAACCTTTATCGGTCAAGCACTTGTCTATGCAAAACAACAGGTAAATTTCAGCAAATGCGCTTGCAACATGCAAGGAGCAAACAAGCTATTCTCTACCCATTCCCTTACAGGGAAAAACTCTGAATTTGAGAGAGCAATCTGCGTGCGCTGACATTTTATTGACCTCAGGAACAAGTTCAGAAACGGCTCTGTTAAATGCACTTTCTTAAGCAAAAAAAGTAAATCTTGTGGTGGCAAAATAAAATGGTGCGTAAATTCTTCACTTTCAAGGCAAGCATAAAACTCATCCTCATAACAACTTTACTGAGCAATATTGGGATATTTATGGTTGTCCCTTTTTTGGCGATTTACTTAAATAAACTTAACTCTCTCAGTACAACAGAAGTTGGAATCATCATCGGAGTAGCTTTTTTGTGCAAAAAGGCAGGCTCTCTCTTAGGAGGGTTGCTCTCCGATTATGTCCATGTAAAAAAAACAATGCTTTTAGGTCTAGCAACACGAATCCCTGGCTATCTCATCATTGGTTTTACGCATAATTTTTATATCCTCCTCCTCTCTTGCGCCTTCATTGGTTTAGGAAGCAGTCTATACACTCCTGCTGCGAAATCTTTTTTAGTAAGAAATGTTTCGAGAACTGAAAAAGTGGATGCCTTAGCAACAAGATCAGTCTTTGTTAATATAGGGGTCTCTATCGGTCCCTTGCTTGGAATGTTGATTTTTAAAATGCTCCCCTCCTTATTATTTAGTTTCGTTGGATTGATCTTTTTTTTATTATTTCTTCTGAACTGCACCTTAAAAGAAAGCTCTAATACTAACAAATTGGACAAAATAAATTTTTCTGATTTTAGAAAGTTGCTCACCAACAAGACCATGCTTGGCGTTTCGCTTTTTATATTCTTGTTTACCTTTTTTTATATCCAACTCGAAAGCACCATACCTGTATTCAGTAATCAGGTTTTTGAAGGAAGTGCTACTTCTTTTATTTTTGTCTTGAATGCTCTCATCGTGATCTTTTTCCAAATGTCTGTTTCCAAATGGGCATGTAAAGAAAACTCCAAAACGCCCAAAGTATTATCCTTTGTTTTGTTTGGAATCTCATTCCTCCTCCTCCACGCTCTTGAGCATTCTTATTTTTACCTCTTCTTCGCGATCATCCTCTTTTCCTTTGCTGAAATCGTGATCTACATACGCCTCGATTATGAGGCCACAAATATAGATGAACGCTTAATCGCTAGCACATTTGGAATCATGAGCTTGTCCAGTGCTTTCGGAGGCATGGCAGGAAGTTATCTTGGCTCCCTCTTCTACAACCAAGAATTTTTTGGATTATCGGTTTGGCAGATCTTGAGTATTGCCTCTCTCAGTACCGCCCTCCTCTCTCTCCTCACACTCAAAAATTCAGCAAAAAGGTAAGTTGATGAAAAAGCATATTATCCTCTTCACCCCCCATCATGCCATGATTGATTGCACATCACTCAACGATATCGAGATGACAATTTCGGACAAACCTAAAAATACCCCCCTCTCCACTTATATGAAGCAAAACTCTCTCTTTCTTTTTGCTTATCATAATGTATCTTTTACGAAAAAAGATCATCAGCGCCATCCATAGCAAGAATAAACAGCCATAATCATCATAACATTGACGTTCTCATAACTTTGCCCCCAAAAGCTCTTCCACAAGCATCAGAATTGTCCAGACTTTAAAGGCTTAAAACATTATCATGGAAAAACAATGGAACGAATACAAAAATAAATACGCAATGCATTTATTCCTTTCTGATCATGCAGAGGATTCTCTCAAATTTTCAAACATGCAAAGTGAGTTGACGACGAATAGACTCCTCGATAAACTCATTGAGATCAGCTTAACTGATAGCTTCATTTTGGAGGAAGAGGGGTTGTACACAAGAGAAGCATTTGGGGACCATCAGCACTTCCAATCACATTCATCCCCATATTAAAGCCATCACAAACGGGTGTTCATTCTCAAAGTCTGTGATTTATGGGGTAGAACCAATATTTTAAAGAGTATCTGTAGGGAGCAAAATTATGCAAAAGGTGGATTCCTATACCAAATCAGAAAGGTATGTCATATATACCGTAATTATTTCCAGCATACTCCCCTTGCTGGACGGAAGCATTGTTAATGTCATCCTTCCAGACCTTGCTTTTTATCTTTCAGTAGAGGAAAATAATATACAATGGGTTGTAACATCCTATTTTCTTGCCACCGTGCCAGGATTGTTGATAGCAGCTTTTGTGCAAGGAAGAATAGGTATCAAAAGAACTTGGTTTCTTGCAAGCTTCATTTTTATGCTTGGATCACTGGGGGTAGGATTAAGCTATAATTTTCCAACCATTATATCTGCCCGTATCGTTCAAGGTTTCGGGACCGGTCTTTTGCTGCCCCTTAGCCAAACCATCATTGCCTTACAATTTGGACAGACACGAGTGCGCCAAGCCATGGGCACCATAGCCGTACCAACAGTTTTCGCTCCTGCCTTTGGTCCGCTGGTGGGTGCCTCACTTGCTCAGTATGTCTCTTGGCGTTTGTTATTTTTTATCAATATTCCGCTCATTTTATTGGCGCTCACCATTGGAGCGAAACACTTAAAGAGCAACGAAACAACAAAAACAAAATTTAACTTATTTGCATTTTTAGCGTTTTTCATATCGCTTATTTCATTTTTTTATCTCACAGAAGCCAGAAATATAAAGAACAACACCTCCGTATATATCCTAGCACTTATAGCGGTGATATCTCTCATATTGTTCATTGTTTCTAATCAGAAAGCAAAAAACAAATTAATCGTCTTTAGCGGATTTCAAAATGTGCGCTATACATTACTCATGATCATGGGGCTTGTTGCTTCATTTCTTTTTTATAGCTTCCTCGTTTATTTCCCACTAGCCGTTGCCATGGAACAAGCCCATGAAAATAGCCTTCTCATCATCGGCGCAGTCCTTGCTTTGCAAGGAGTGGGTGCATGGATCGGAAGGAAATTTATTTACCAAAAATGGAAAGAAAAATCTCCCTTTTTCATGATAGGAATTGGTTTGGTGATATCAAGCTTTGGATTATTATGCTTCGGCTATAATATAAGCATGGATGGGCTTGGATTCTTGCTAAGAGGCATAGGGCTTGGCATCACCACCATTGTCTGCCTTTCCGCCCCTATCCAATATGTCAACAGTTTATACGTCAAAGATACAGCAGTTATCACACGCATATTACAGCAAATAGGCGGAGCTTTGGGGGGTGTATTCGCTGGCTTTTTGATCCATTCGCTGACAGAGGAATATCTTTCCCTCAATCAAACATATCTCATATTCTTTATATTCTCTATCGCTGCATTTTTACTGTTTTGCCTCGCACTCTCCTTATCGCATAAAGAGAAGGGCTCCGATTTATGATATGCTTTGTTTGAACGCCTTATTCTATAACATTTCCCATTAGGTACATTTTTATATTTTCACGTTTTATCATGAGCGCAGTGTCATGTTCAGATG
>NZ_JBHIMZ010000024.1:0-10045 GCF_042194555.1 Bartonella sp. CR127HXZ
TTTTCAAATACTGATTTCCCAAATCACCATTTTTTTCGTGTTTCATGATCGTCTTACGATCAAGCAAAGCTGTTGCACGACTCGCAACAACATTATTCAGAATGAGCTCTGCTGGATAAGGCTTATCAAATTTCATCACCACTGTTTTCTCATCAACAGCTTGCAAAGCATCATTAACATTTTGTTCTGTAATTCCATATTCATTAAAAATTGCTGCATTAGCCATCTGCAATTTGACAATCCGCTTCATACCCCAAACAAGATCATTGGCATTGGCTGATCTACCATCGTTAAACTTTAAACCATCACGCAAATGAAAGGTAATCACCGTACTGTGATCATCACCTGAAACATCCCAATGAGTTGCTAAAGACGGAACTATTTTTGTTGGATCATCTGTCGCAGTACTGACCAAATTATCACAAACATTTCCAATAATTTCACTTGCATAAACATCATTGCTTTGGGCAGGATCAAATGTACTGATTGCATCAAGATTCCAAGCCATCACAAGAGTATTAGCCGGTGTTTTTGCTGAAACCTGTTGTACAACTACTCCCAGTGCCACAAGAGCAGCAACAAGAGAGCTGCTACTTTTCAATATTGTTTTCTTCGAGTTCATAAACGTTTCCCTTTATTTATTTTTTATTAATTAATGACGCTGAAATAACATGGCAAATTTATAATTATACACATTGAACAAATACATTCTAATCGCCTATACAGAGTCATCTACTTTATAAATTCATTGACTTACATCTCAATCAAACCATAGCGAACATGAAATATATGTTTTGCTAACCAGTATCACATTCTTTCATAACCTTTCTTTGCATACGATAATGCCGTATACCAGCCCCATTAATCATCAAAACGATAAGCCTTGTAGCCCCCAAAATGGTAAGCTTTTAAAAAAATCATTGCGCAAAAATTTATGAATTCACCATTCTATTCCTTTAGGCGGTATTTAAAATAAAATATGCAAACTTTAAAAATCGTCATTCTCCTCAAACACTCAATTTCAAGATGCGGTGCATCTTTACTACATGATCAAAACTGCACTAAAATAGCAGAAAGGCATAAGAAAAGATCTTTTCTAAAACTCTACCCCCCCCCACAAAAATCTGCTTAATCTTTTGAAAACCAAGTGTCAAAAGCTTTACGTTTTTACCAACAAAACCAAACACGTTAACAAAAACAAAGAAACAATGAGAATAATCACCCCTTCCAAGCTTTGTCTTTTGAGAGATAAAGCTTGCAATAAAAGAATACACACTAAAATGCACTTCTCTATTGATAAAAACAAAATTCATCAGACTACCCCCCAAAGACATAACGAATATGAACCCTTCTAAACTTTAGTGCGCATCATTGCTTTACCACTATAAAAATAGAACAGAAAACAACATACTGCAACAAAACTCTTGTTTCCAGCAGAAACATACAGAGATTCAACTAAGCAATGTAGTGGATACAAGCCTGCCTGAGCTTAATCACCTTCCCAAAAATGGAGCGCACACGCGGCAAGATCACTCTCTAATAAGAGAAAACTATCAGATAATAAAACCCAACACAAGCAGCTTGAGTCATTTAACTTTAATTTTTCATCGCTGCATTTTATTTTTATTGCCTAGGTAAGTATTGGACAATCGACCTACACACAAATAAACCAACTACCATACAACCAAAGTAAAATATAACAATGCAACAACAGCACGCCCTCTAAAAACCACTTTGCATTCGTCAATAAACATGAATAAAATATTCATTACTTATTATAACGGTCATGTCTATTAACAGAAATAAAAACACCTCTTCTGAACCATTTCAAATGCCAAAGACTGTTGCACAACATTGAACGCTCGTAAAGTGTGTGATGGTGCCGATTTGCTCCGTCATAAGCGTGAAGATGGAGTGCACAATGGATTGACTATTATACCATTCATGGGCTGCGTCGCAAAATGGGCTTTGATACACTAGATGTTTCTTTAAAACATACAAGACATTACCATTATCTAACTTCAGATACATGACAGTTAAGGTATCACTCCTTTTTGCATCTATTTTTTCATCCTCAAAATTATACCTTTATCGTTTTGAGTGCCAACAATAGTAGGAAATCGTTGATATTGTATAGTTTATATATTTTAATTATCTTATACAGTGGAGTTGTATAATCTATACATTTATTAAACAATTCAATTATTATCCTATTGATCATTACCCTTACAAAAGAACGTTGGCTAATTTATCGACAAAAACATCCTTCAAGATGATCATTAACAATCCCTACGGACTGCATAAAAGCATAACAAATTGTGGGACCAATAAATGTCCAGCCACGTTTCTTCAAGTCTTGAGAAAGACGAAGAGAAGCAGGGGTTGTAGGATGAGCCGACAGTGTTTGAAAGTCTATCTTTTCATAACGCTCTGATTGTGGTGGCTGAAAAGACCAAAAATAGCGGGACAAGCTCCCCCACTCTGTTATAATTTCCTGTGCTCTAAGTGCATTATTAAGCACTGATTGAATTTTTCTTTGATGGCGAACAATGTCTTTATTCTGCATTAACATTTGCACCTTTAGCTCATCATAATGAGCAATCTTTTCAAAGTCAAAGTGATCAAATGCAATGCGAAAAAAAGAGCGTTTTTTTAAAATTGTAAACCAAGAAAGCCCCGCTTGGAAACCTTCAAGACAAATTTTTTCAAACAAACAGATATCCTCAAAAACAGGTTTTCCCCATTCGTTATCATGATAAGCACAATAAAGTGGATCCGTTCCAGCCCATGCGCAACGAACTTTTCCATCCACTCCCTTAAGAAGACCTTCCGCAAGCATGGCATTAACCGTATTAAAAGAGAGTTCCTTGATCATCGTTTGGCGGCTTTATCTGCTTGTGTTTTGAACGTTTAGAAAAAATAGGTTCTTGTATTGCAACACTGATATCACCATCAAAAAAGCGTAAATTTATTTGCCCTGTTTCAGGAAACTGAGTCAACCGTTTAACGGGCTTATTATCTTGCCCCAAAGCCAAAACAAAACCACGCTCTAAAATATTCTGATAAGAAGTGCTTTTTAAAAGTCTGAATGCAAGCTCCATTTGGGCACGTTGTTTTTCCACACTACGCACAAAAGCACGATGAAGGCGCGCCGTATATTCCTTTGTATTGCGTTGTGCTTTTTCACTATTTAACAAACGTAGCGAAAGACGTAAACGAAGAGTATGAAAAGAAAAACATTTTTTATCGTAGCTCACACAAAGAGCACGCTGTAATCGATTTGAAATTTCATCAAAACCACGCCGTGGTAGAGCAAAAAGTTGGTCGACAGTGGGAAGACCACGTCTGGCTGCACGCAACTTTTGTTGATGAAAATCAAAAGAACGTACAAGTCCCTTGCGCAAACGTGCCCCAAGAGACGCAACACACACTTCAAGATCAAGCTTAACGGGAACAGCCTTTTCTGCAGCTCCTGTAGGAGTTGGAGCACGCCAATCAGCGACATAATCAATCAAAGTCCAGTCCGTTTCATGCCCAACAGCAGAAATAACGGGAAGAGCAGAAGCATAAACAGCACGAACAACAGCTTCATCATTAAACCCCCACAAATCTTCTAAACTTCCCCCTCCTCGTGCAACAATAATAAGATCAGGTTTTGGAATAAGTCCTCCTAGAGCAAGAGCATTAAAACCTTCAACAGCAACAGCTACCTCTCTCCCACTTGTTTCCCCCTGAACACGTACAGGCCAAACCAAAATATGTAACGGAAAACGATCGGATATACGATGAATAATATCACGAATAACAGCACCTGTTGGTGATGTGACAACGCCTATAATTCGAGGCATATAAGGCAAAGGTTTTTTCTTTGCTTCATCAAATAAGCCTTCTTCCACAAACTTTTTCTTACGATTTTCAAGAAGTGTCATCAAAGCACCAACCCCCGTTGGTTCAAGAGCCTCAATGACAATTTGATATTTCGATGATCCTGGATAAGTTGTAAGTTTACCAACAGCAACCACTTCCATCCCTTCTTCAGGAGGAAATTTGAGCTTTTCCATCACTCCACGCCAAATAACAGCTTCCAACCGTGCCTTATCATCTTTTAAAGCAAAATAAGCATGTCCCGAAGCATGAGTACCACGGTAACCTGATATCTCCCCACGCACCCGTACATAACCAAACTTTTCTTCAACAACACGCTTTAGAGCTCCTGCTATTTCGGAAACAGTAAATTCTGCCACATTTGTTATACCTGTTTTTTCACTAAACAACCTTACCATTTTTCAATTCTTTACGCCCGTTTCTGTGAAACTTTTTGAAACAACACAATCTTTAAAATTTTTATTTATAGCTTCATCAAAATACCCATAACACCGGCTAGAACAAGCTTATATTTTGAATTTCAAACCGATTATCCGAGTTATAAAAAAAGCTTGGAGCCGTTGTATGGGGATCTCCAAAGTTATTATTCCATCCGAAAGCCGTATCAATAGAAGTTAAAATATTCAATCTTAACATCCACACAAACACATCTTTCATAAGAATTCCTGAAATAAAATTCTCTACACAACATAGTAATCCATTCCCGATAAAATTCAACGTATTGCAAAGTGTTAAAGAGCTTTGCAATACATCAAATATATCATGATCATGTTTTTTATATTTTATAAACCTGATACCTTCTTATTTTTCAATTGCACTATAAAAAATACGTGGGGCACTATTCCAAACCCATTTTTTGACATCAGGTGTCATCGCTATTGTGTGATACGTCTGATAGATAAAAGCATAAGGTCCTTTCTGCATAAATTCACGTTGCAAATCAGCATACATTTGCGCCCGTTTTTTGGGATCTTTTTGAAACAACGCATCTTGAACCTTTTGATTCATAGTTTCGTCCAAATACCCATGGCACCAACTCGCATAGCCTGTATTTTTAGCCTCAAGCCGATTATCAGGATTGTAAATAAGGCGTGAAGCCATTGTATGAGGATCCGCAGAATCATTATTCCATCCGAAAAAAATCGTATCAAAAGTACGTGCAGATAGTTTTGAAAATAACTGCGTGCCCACAAAACGTTCAATTTTAAAACGTACCCCAACCTTTTTTGCATTGTCTTGAAGGGACTGAGCAATAGGCAAAGCAAAAGGATAAGGAGAAGTACCAGCAAAAATACTGGCCTCAAAACCATCCGGATAACCTGCCTCTGTTAAAAGTTCCTTTGCTTTTTGGAGATCAAGTTTAAAGGGTTGTCCTTCTTTTTCATCCAAAGCCCCAAGATTACCAAGAGGAATAAAACTTGCACGTGGAACACCAACATCTTTGAGAAGAGTCTTACCGAGTCCTTCATAGTCAATAAGATAGCGCATCGCTAAACGCACTTTTTCATTGGCAAAAATAGGATTTGTCACATTGAAACCCCATATGATCACGGATGGCTCTAACACTCTTTCAACTTTAATATCCGTTGTTGCTTGGAGATCTGCCAAATCCTCTGGCATTAGATTACGTGCAACATCGATATCGTGTTTTTGCAACAATAAACGTTGTGTTCCAGGCTCCGCGACATGGCGAATTAAAATCTTCTTCAATTTAGGCGCCTCACCCCAATAATTGGAGCTTGCACGCAATAAAATCCCTTCTCCAGGACGCCAACTCTCTAACTGATAAGGACCAACACAAGCAGAATGGCTTGCCAAATACCGGTTTCCCATATCACCATTTTTTTCGTGTTTCATGAGTGTCTCACGATCAAGCAAAGAAAGAGTACGACTAGTGGCAAAATGGCTAAGAATGAGCTCTGCTGGATAAGGTTTATCAAATTTCATCACCACTGTTTTGTCGTCCGGTGCTTGAAAAGCCTCATCAACATTCTGTTCTGTGATACCATATTCATTAAATGTCGCCGCAGTAGCCATCTTCAATTTAACAACCCGCTTCATGCTCCAAATTAGATCATTGGCATTCGCAGGACGACCATCATTGAACTTCAAACCATCACGCAAATGAAAAGTAATCACCGTACGCTGATCATCACTTGAAACATCCCAACTCTTCGCCAAAGAGGGAACAAGTTTAGCTGCATTATCTTTAGCTGGTTCAACTAAATTATCACAAACATTGACAAGAACTTCATTACCATAACGGTCATTAATTTGTGCGGGATCAAATGTACTTATTGAATCAAGATTCCAAGCCATCACAAGCGTATCGGCAGGTGTTTTTGCTGAAACTTGTTGCACCAAAATCCCCAGTGCAATAACAGCAGAAACAAAAGCACTGCTCCCTTTCAATATTTTTCCTTTCAAGTTCATAGACTTTTCCTTTTAAAATTTATTGTATAAGTTCTCCATGCAACAATAACGTGCAAGAAATAATAAGATTAGACTTAGAAAACATACCTCCTCGAAATAAAATTAAAAACTCAACAGAAAACGATCTGATATAAAACGAAGGTATTAGGCATAACAGCATCTGTTGGAGATATCACAGTGCTTACAATTTGGGACATATCAGGCAAAGTTTCCTTTTGCTTTATCAATCAGACCTTTTGCTTCAAATTTCTTTTTTGATTTTCTAAAAAGTGTCGCGAAAACACCACCTCCGGTTACTTCAAGAGCCTCAATAAAAATTTGATATTTTGATGATTTTGAATGAATTGTAATTTGCTGAAATTGATTATTTACCCTCCTTCTCAAGAGAAAATTTGAATTTTTGCATCACTCCCCATAAAATAATACCCTCCAATTGCGGAGTGTTATCTTTCAAAACAAAAGGAACCATAACATAGGCATCATAAAAAACTGATATTTCTCTTCACCTCCACACCAAAACTTTTCTTCAATATTGCAAAGTCTTTTCTCCTTTAGCAATGCTAAATGCCACAACATCTGTTGTACTAATTTTTTCAGCAAATGAATTGACCACTTTTCAATTCATGGGAGTTGAAATATTAAGTCTTAAACATCCAAGAAAACACATCTTTAATGAGAATGAAAGATCTCTTTTGAAATAGAAATCTTGAAAAGACACTCAGCAATATATCCTCTATTATTCACAATCTTCAACGTATTGCAAAGCATTTAAGAACTTTGCAATACGTCAAATATATCATGATCATGTTTTTTATATTTTATAAACCTGATACCTTCTTATTTTTCAATTGCACTATAAAAAATACGTGGGGCACTATTCCAAACCCATTTTTTGACATCAGGTGTCATCGCTACAGAAACATATGTCTGATAAATAAAAGCATAGGGTCCTTTCTGCATAAATTCACGTTGCAAATCAGCATACATTTGCACCCGTTTTTGGGGATCTTTTTCAAACAACGCATCCTTAACCTTTTGATTCATACTTTTATCAAAATACCCATGGCACCAACTAGCGTAGCCTGTATTTTTTGCCTCAAACCGATTATCAGGATTGTAAATAAGACGTGAAGCCATTGTATGGGGGTCCGCAGAGCCATTATTCCATCCGAAAAAAATCGTATCAAAACCACGCGCATAAAATTTTGAAAACAACTGCGTACCTACAAAACGTTCAATTTTAAAATGTACCCCAATCTTTTTTGCGTTGTCTTGGAGAGACTGAGCAATAGGCAAAGCAAAAGGATAAGGAGATGCCCCTGCAAAAATATTGGCCTCAAAACCATCCGGATAACCTGCCTCTGTTAAAAGTTCCTTTGCTTTTTGGAGATCAAGTTTAAAGGGTTGTCCTTCTTTTTCATCTAAAGCCCCAAGATTACCAAGAGGAATAAAACTTGCACGGGGAATACCAACATCTTTGAGAAGGGTCTTACTGAGTCCTTCATAATCAATAAGATAGCGCATCGCTAAACGCACTTTTTCCTTAGCAAAAATAGGGTTCGTCGTATTAAAACCCCATATAATCATGGAGGGCGCCAACACTTTTTCAACCTTAATATCCGTTGTTGCTTGGAGATCTGACAAATCCTCTGGCATCAGATTACGTGCAACATCGATATCGTATTTTTCCAATAATAAACGTTGCGTTCCAGGCTCCGCAACATGGCGAATTAAAATCTTCTTCAATTTAGGCGCCTCACCCCAATAATTGGAGCTTGCACGCAATAAAAGAGCTTCTCCAGGACGCCAACTCTCTAACTGATAAGGACCAACACAAGCAGAATGACTTGCCAAATACCGGTTTCCCATATCGCCATCTTGTTCGTTTTTCATGAGTGTCTCACGATCCAGCAAGGCAGCAGTGCGATTAGTGGAAATATTGCTAAGAATGAGCTCTGCAGGATAAGGTTTATCAAATTTCATCACCACCGTTTTGTCGTCCGGTGCTTGAAAAGCCTCATCAACGTTTTGTTCTGTAATCCCATATTCATTAAATGTTGCCGCATTGGACAATTTCAATTTCACAACCCGCTTCATACCCCAAACAAGATCATTGGCATTGGCTAATCTACCATCGTTAAACTTTAAACCATCGCGCAAATGAAAAGTAATCACCGTACTCTGGTCATCACTTAAAACATCCCAACTCTTTGCCAAAGAAGGAACCATTTTAGCTGCATCATTTGTAGCAGAAACGACCAAATTATCACAAATATTGTTAACCACTTCAATTCCATAACGGTCATTGAGTTGTGCAGGGTCAAATGTACTTATTGGATCCAGATTCCAGGCCATTACAAGCGTATCGGTAGGTGTTTTTGCTGAAACTTGTTGCACAAACATCCCCATTACAAAAACAGCAGAAACAAAAGAACAGCTCTTTTTCAATATTTTTCTTTTCACGTTCATAGACTTTTCCTTTTAACGTTTATTGTATAAATTCCCCATGCAGCAAAACGTGCTTAATAATTAAGTTTAGACGAACTATAGGCTCCTAAAGACCAAGCTTTAAAATCTTCAAGAACAAGCACCTCTTGCCAATGACTCCTCCTGCCTACACTTACAAGCCAAACCAAAACATACAAAGGAAAACACTCTGATATATAATGAACGCTCACCAACAACAGAGCTTATCCACGATATCATAACGCCTACTATTGAAGACTATAAAACCAATATTTTTTCTCTATCTTGTTCAGCAAGTTTGTCTCTTATTTCTTCCGGCGTTTTGCATACCATCAAAGCACTAGCCCTTTCGGCTCAAGTACCTTAATAACAAAGAGCTTTCATAATAATTTGACGATTTGATAAAACAGGAAAATTCGTTAGTTTGCTAAGTGCAACGACTTTTATTCCTTCTTCAAAAGGAAATTTGATTGTTTTTCATCACTCCCCGTAAAATAACTCCCTCCAATTGGCATCTCATCATCTTTCAAAGCAAAAGAAAATATGAACACCATAAAAAACTGATACCCCTTGTGTACCCCCCATAACAAAACTTTCTTTCAACATCGCAAAACCTTTGCACCTTTAGCACTACTAAATTCCGCGACATTTGTTACACTTAGTTTTTTATGTTACACTCAGCTTTTTAACAAATAAATTGACCACTTTTCAATTCAGAGAAATTGAAATATTCAATCTTAACATCCACACAAATACACCTCTAATGAGAATGAAAAATCTCTTTAAACGAATGTCTTGAAAAGACATTCAACAATATATCACGCATTACCTATGATCTTCGACGTATTGCAAAGCTTAAAAATTTATACAATACGCCGAATATATCAAGACGATGTCCTTTATCTATTGAACACCATTGAAGGCACGCTTATTTTTCAATTTTACTATAAAAAATATGCGGTGCACTATTCCAAACCCACTTTTTGATATCCGGTGTCATCGCGACGACGCCATATTTCTGATAGATAAACGCATAAGGTCCTTTTTGCATAAGTTCACGTTGTAAATCAGCATATATTTGCGCCCGTTTTTGTGGATCTTTTTGAAACAACGCATCTTCAACTTTTTGATTCATCTTGGCATCAAAATATCCATGCTGCCAACTAGGATAAGCTGTATTTTTTGCCTCAAACCGATTATCTGGATTATAAACAAGACGTGAAGCCATTGTATGAGGATCCGCAGAATCATTATTCCATCC
>NZ_JBHIMZ010000025.1:0-9148 GCF_042194555.1 Bartonella sp. CR127HXZ
AGTGATGATGATTATTTTCGTGATGAGTATGAGGATGTTGCGTAAATAAAATAGCAGGTGCGGGGGGCGCCTGCTTTTTAAAAATAAAGAAACCGTATGTTACATTAAGCACTAAAAAATCATAAAATTGAAATAATTATCTATATAGGTATATAAATAATCGTGAATAAAATAAAACGTATCATATAGCCATAAAGCGTTTTATAGATAAAAATATTGGAGGGGGTAATGGACACTCTATCTACTAATAAATTAAATAAAAAAGAGAAAAATCCAAATTCCAAACAATCAATTTTAATAACTATAATACGTAGAGTGTTTTCTATCGTTTATAAAATATTACATAAGATATTGAAAACGTGCCTTTTTTTCCTTTTCCTTTTTCTTTTGCTTATTCGCAAACCGGTTATTATTTTAACAGAGTTTATAGCAGGGGGGAGTTTGCTGGTGTTATTTATTTTTTTTACTGGATATGTAGCGGGCTCTGCACCTTTTGAACACCAAACAGCAATGGTCATTGGTTATATAGTTTTGATATTTCTAAGTTTAGCTGTCAATTGGGGGTACGATACGCTGCTATTACGGCTAGCTCCTCCTGGTTCTGATCTTATGCTTTTCAAGTAAAAGCTTATTAGAGAATGTTCGTCAAGCTCTCCAATACGATAGAATGGTACTAACAAGAGCTAGTACAAAGAGGATGTATTTTAGGCTGTTTCTGTTTTAAAGCTTGCGCTAAATCATAATTTGTTTGCATAGCTAGCCAAGCACGTGCAGTACTCACACCAGCCATTTCAAGTCTAATAGCGAGATTGGGACTAACAGCAGCTTTTCCATTTAAAACCCTAGAAAAAGCTACACGAGACATACCAAGCCGTTCAGCTGTTTCGGTAACAGATAAACCAAGCTCTACGATTACATCTTCACGCAAGAGTTCTCCAGGATGTGGAGGGTTTTTCATCATTTTTTATCTCTCCTTATTCAATGATAATCTAGATAATCAACTAATTCGACATCTATACCAACAAAACGGAATATTACACGCCAATTTCCATTTACTGTAATTGACCAAAAGCCCTTAAGATCACCTTTTAAAGGATGTAATCGAAAGGACGGATAATTCAAATCATTTGGTGATATAGCTACGTCAAGAGCACCTAGAATACGCCTTAACTTTTGAGTATGAGCAGACTGAATTCCTTTTGTAGTACCAGTAGTGTAGAAGGCTTCAAGCCCTTTATGTTTAAATCCCAAAATCATGATTCACTGTAATGTGTATCGTTATAAAATACAAGAAGAAGTTGTTCATTAAGCTACAATGTTACCATTATTGGTAACATTGTGAAGCGTAACTACTATGCTTTTATTATTTTTCTCTTCTGTATCTGTATATTTTAAGCATCAAAAATGCCTGCTAAAGCAGATTTTTTGAATTGAGGAGGGGGCAGCCTCTTATTTTATAGATAAATGGAGCTAATTATTTTTTTATCTAAGATAATCTTCAAGATCTATTTGATTACTAATGTCCATTTCTAAAGGTTTTCTATTCTCATATACACCTTGAATACCGGCTGCTTTCATGCGATTTTTTAAGTTCTTTCTAAGAGCTATTTTGTGGATTTTAGCACTACCTTTCCAACCAAGGTTTGGGTTGAGACGGTAGGATCTATTAATCCCAATACGAGGACCTTCCAAAAGAATATCCATAGCTATTAGTCTTTTTACGCTTCGATTAAAGTGATGTCTGGTAATACCAACTTTTTTAGCCAATTCCGTTTGATTGACGACTAATAGATTTTCGAAATCAAGACGAGAAGCCAGAATGAAAAACACCTTGAGATCATATCCGTTTAAATTACTTTTCGCTATTATAGCCATCGGATGTTGAGGCATTGCAATCCATTCCTTTTTAAATCCATTTTTGCCTTTTAGGTATGACACAAACAACAAAGCCGTCCATAACCTCCACTATTTTACATCTATTTGGTATAATTTTTTTATCCACGTAGTTAAAAAATCAAATGTTTTTTCCCTACTATAAGGTGCTGTGTAGGCACCCTTAAACGCTCTCCTTCTAATCATGATTTCGGAGCCGCGTGAGAGGGACGAAACAAGACGTTAGGTTCTTTGTCAAGGACGCCGTTAGGCGCCATGTAATGGTTTCCTTGACACTAAGAACCAAGACTTGTTAGTCCTCTCATTAAACGCGGGTCTGATGTCATGATTTTGGTGAGCGTTCCAGAGAGTTTGAGAGGCGGATAGCCTCTCATTATTGATTATGGACGAACGAAGTGAGTTCTATTTAGGATATATTATTATTTAGGAGCAAATCTATTTTTGTTAGTAAGGGCTGTTAAATCCTTACGTCTAAAATAGATAGAGCGTCCACAACGGATAGGGGGTTGCCCTCGCACGAGAATGATTTGTTCGTCTAGGCGCATTTCTTGGGTAATTTCATGAGGATAAATTAAAGGTCTCTGCTGGGTGTTTACATTTTCTGTCCCTCTTGTATGGAATCCTCCTAGAGGTTTTCTTGAATTTTTCACTTCAACAGTCATTTGACCACATGCCTTAGATATATTTTCAGCAGTTTTAATATCTTGTATTGCGGCATAACTTATAAAAGCACAACTTTCAAACCATGTCATAGCACCCGATGAACCGAAATGACGTTCAATTTGTCCTATAGATTGGTAAAAGAGCATGAGAGATATTCCATATTTACGACCACGGTCACGAGCTTCTTCTAAGATGTTCATATATCCTAACAGATCAATCTCATCTAAAACAAAGAGGACTCTTTTTTCATAGTTTCCATTTGCGGCTTCCATAGCTTTGAGAAGAGAACCAACAAGAATCCGTCCCACACCAGGGTAAGATTTTAGAGTTTTTGATGGGATATTAAAAAAGATGTCTACATTGCCTTTTGTTATATCATTAGTTTTAAAGTCGTCACCACTTATAAGGTTGGCATAACTATCAAGGGAAAGCCATTGGGTATCTTTAGAAGCAGTAGCATAAACACTAGAGAAAGTTTGCTGTGCCATATTGGTAAAGACCCCGAGGGTTTCACGAATGAATTGTGATGAAGAATTTGATTGTATTGATTTCAATTTTCCAATAACCGATGGTTCTGGTTCTGATACAATCATACGAAGTGTTTTTAAGTTTTTTTCATGTTCTTTGTATTCATCAGAAAAGACGACATGTGCAAGTAGACCTGTTAACAAATTGTGAGCATGAGAGATAAAAAATTGATCGGTTGAAGTGGATCTATAATTTTCTGAAAGGAGGAGTCGTGCTGTCTCTACGAGACCTACTTCCTTTTCACAAATAGGGATATTTTTATCTAATAACCAATCTAAGGGATTAAAAGTTTTTGTTGAATCTCCATGGGGATCAAGAACGTATACTTTTCTTTTTGACAGCTGCCTTGTTTTTTTTACCATTGGAGCGATTTCAGTTGAAGGGTCAAAAACGACCAGTGGACCGGAATATTTGAGACAAGTTGGAATAACATTACTGGTTGTTTTATAACCACCAGAACCAGCAAAAAATAACATGTGGGGTGAAGAAAAATTTTGTTTATATGTTAGTAATGGCTGTGTTCCTCCTTTCCCCCATGTTGTTTTGTCTTGAGAATCAAAAAGAACATCTGTTACAATATCTTCGTCTACTCGATATCGTTCTCCTACGATGATTTCTCCATCGCTTGGAAAGATGCTTTCTAGTTTTTTCATATTCATCCATTGAGCGCCGCCGAAGATTGTATTTTTTAATTTTTTCGAAGGTAATTTTTTTGGCAACGATAGATTCATAGTGTAACCAAGGATAACAACGCCAATAACAACACCCCATAAAACCATCCTATCAAAGAAAGGAAGAACATCCGCCCATGTCATATTATCTTGACCAACATATGGACTAAGTCTGATATATTCATTTGCACTATAATAAGTTGCAAACAAACCAAAGACGATCATGGACGAAATAGTAATATTTTTTCTTATATGTCTTTTTTGTAATAAGATGAATGAAGAACCTGAAAGTGCAATAAGAACGAGAATATCGAGAGGTTTTGAACGAACAAACCAATAAGCATCAGGCGTCGTTCCATTTTCTGTAATGTTATTGATTGTTATGTTTACAAGAAAAAGAATTATGATTGAAAAGAGAAAAGGGCATATTAAAAATATGATTTGTTTACGATTTAGATTGTTTATCATTTTGACCCCGCGTATCAGTAAAAGAATGTTGTCCTATTTTTTGTAATTTTTTATATTCATTTGAATTTATATCAAGTTTTGCAGCATGAGTTAAACATCCTAAAATGAAAGACTTATCGGCATTTTTAAGACCAGCCTTTACGACAAGACCGCCTAGAATAATTTTTTCACGTGCATCTTTACGCCTTATTTCATCACTCAAAAATCTCCTCCTTTTTTCAATGCGTCTTAGTGATTTTATAGAGTTACCAAGATTATTCAGTTTTTTGCTGTTCTTTTTGAAATCGGGCTTTAATCTCCTCGAAAATATTTTTCCATTGATCGTTTGTTATGTTTAATTCTGTTAATCCCGCTTCAGCTGCTAATAGTGCAATTTTTTCCCCTTCTTGTTTTTTAGCAGCTTTAATTCTTTCAAGAAGCTTTTTACTTTTTTCTTCAAGAGATTTTTTTTCTTCCATAAGTTTTTCTAAAGATTTACGTGACATTTAAAATTCTCTTTTATTTGTTAATCTTTATTTTTACTTAACAGAATAAATCTCCAATAACAATACTTAATAGTGCGCATTTATGCGCTCCTGAAAATGTCTTTTTTCAAAAGATTTTTGAAGGCGCAATTATACGTTTTAAAGTAAAACGTTTCATGCTATAGATTATTTCTGTGAAATAAACACAATTTTTGGTAATTGTATCTTATGGCAAGTACACATTTACAAGCTAAAATTATTGGTGCTGGAAAATCAGCAATTTCGGCGGCTGCCTATCGCCATAGGACAAGGATGTTTGATGAGTTAGAAGGATCTCATACGCATAAATATGATAAAGATAGAGACCTTGTACATTCAGAAATGAATATTCCAGAGGGTTCTCCAAAATGGATTACACAACAGCTCAGTTATTTTGATACAAATGATAAAAAAAGTGAATGGCTGTGGAACACTGTGCAAAATAGTGAGCGCGTGAATGGACAGTTGGCAAGAGAAATAGTTATAGCGTTGCCATTAGAGTTATCACGAGATCAAAATATTTCTCTTGTACGAGACTTTGTAAAAGAAAACTTTGCATCACGTGGTCTTGTTTCTGATTGGGTTTATCATGACAAGGAAGGAAATCCACATGTGCATATTATGCATACTTTACGTCCAGTTTTAGAAAATGGTTTTGGTCCCAAAAAAATAGCTGTCTTAAATGAAGATGGAACAGTAAAAAAATCTCTTGTTACTATTCGTGATAGACAAGGGAATGCTATAAGAAAAGAAGAGCGTATAGTTTATGAAACCGTCATAGGTCATAAAGATGCATTGAAGGATTTACGCAACTCATGGGGTGAGATTGCAACGATGCATCTTGCACTTGCAGGTCATGATATAAAAGTAGATATGCGTTCTTACAAAGAGCGTGGTTTATCTATAGAGCCAACCATTCATTTGGGGCAATCTGCTCATGCAATGAGTAAAAAAGGACTTGCTAGCAATGCGGTACAAGCTAATGAAAAAATAAAACAGAGATCTGTAGAGAAAATTAAAGAAAACCCTAATGAAGTATTGAAGTTAATTTCATTTGAGAAGTCGACATTTAATCATGGTGATCTTGCTAAGATCATTAATAGATATGTTGATAATTCAAATGACTTTAATGATATTATGGTGCGCTTAGAACAAAGCAATAACCTGATTAAAATTAAAGATCATTCCAATCCTTATAAAGTTATTTACTCCACAAAGGAAATATTAAAAACCGAATATGATATGGAGCGGAGTGTTGTTTCGTTGTCTCAAACGACAGGACACGGTGTAAAAGATAGACAGGTTTTAGAGGCAATAAAGTCTGTTGAGAATAAAGATAAAAGTGATAGATTTAAATTTTCAGAAGAACAAAAATTAGCCGTTCAACATATTACAGATGATAAAGGTATTGCGGCGGTTGTTGGTTATGCAGGTGCTGGAAAATCCACTCTATTGGAAGCCGCAAATATTGCGTGGGTTAATAGTGGGAAGCGTGTATTTGGAGCAGCGCTTGCGGGGAAGGCTGCGGAAGGTCTTGAAGAATCTTCAAAGATAAAAAGTAAAACTCTTGCTGCGTGGGAATTAGCGTGGAAAAATAAAAAAGATGAATTACGGGTTGGTGATGTTTTTGTCATTGATGAAGCTGGAATGGTTTCTTCAAAACAACTTTCGCATTTTGTCCAAAAAATTGAAAAAGCAGGCGCAAAAATTGTTTTAGTTGGTGATAATATGCAGTTGCAACCCATTGAGGCTGGAGCGGCATTTCGCGCTGTAGTTGATAATATTGGTTATGTAGAATTATCCGGTATTAGGAGACAAAAAGAAGAATGGGGGCAAGATGCATCACGACAGTTTGCACGTGGACAAGTAAAGGAAGCTTTAGATCATTATAAAAATAGAGGATTCATTCGTGAGACTAAAACGCATGATCAAGCCATAAATACTCTTGTTAAAGATTGGATGAATACACGAAGAAAAGTTGAAAAAAAAGCTCTGGAAGAAGGAAAAACTTTACGGGGTGACGAATTACTTGTTCTTGCTCATACGAATGCGTCTGTAAAAAAATTAAATGAAGAAATTCGAACTGCTCTTAAAGATGCTCGTTTACTTAAATCTGAAGATAGTGCAAGCGTTACAAATTTTGATACTCTTAAGGGGCATAGGGAATTTGTTGTTGGTGACAGAATTATCTTTCTTGAAAATGCTCAATTTGAAGAAAGATCAGCCCCAGAATTAGGAAAGCAAAAAGTTAAAAATGGTATGTTGGGAACTGTTTTGTCTACACAAAATGAAAGAGGAAAACCGCTTTTAAAAGTGTGTCTTGACTCTGGCCAAGAAGTTGTTTTCTCCAATCAGACCTATCAAAACGTTGATCATGGATATGCGGCTACGATTCATAAGAGTCAAGGAGTTACCGTTGATAATGTCTTTGTTTTAGCCTCCTCATCTATGGATCAACATCTCTCCTATGTTGCAATGTCTCGCCATAGGCATCAGTCACATCTTTATGTAGCCGAAGAGGATTTTAAAAACGTTCGATTACACGAACACAAACAGGTTAAAGGTACAATCACTGGTGAACTTGTTGAAGCTGGGTATGCTTCTTTTAGTGAAACAGCCAAAACCAAAACACCTTATGCGGATATAGCAACTTTCCGTGGAGTTGAACGTGTTTATGGTGTAAATCTTCCCTCTGCGATAGATGGGGCTCGTATTGAGCTTGGTGATAAGATATCCATTCGTCAAAACAAAGAGACTGTTGTTGTTAACAATAAAGAGATTAGACAAAACATTTTTCATGTGGATTTTATAGAACGTGGTGATCCTTCTTTTGCTAGTAGCATTAAACAATCCGATCGTGCAAATACCTATGAAAAATTGGTAGCAGCTCTTTCTAGGTCTGGTGTTAAAACAACAACTCTCGATTTTTCTGAATCTCCTGATTATAGAGATTATATAGCCAAATTTAAAAAAAATAGAGGGATTGATGTTTCTCAAGGTTTAGGGGAAAAAATAGCCTCTTATGTTGATTTTAATAAAGAATGGTTGCAAAAACAAAAAGAAAAGATTGAAACCCTTTGGGGGAGAGCAACGACAGTTTTTAGCAAACTTAAAAAAGAAGAGCTCGAGGTTGAGCAATCACAAAAAGAGTTGAATGTTGCATCAAAAACAACGGAAAAAGCCCCATACCTTGCTGCTTATACGGATAACTCTAATCTAGAACAGAAGGTGCTAAGCGCTCTTAGAAATAAAAAATCTTACATTGATATGTTTAAGGAGTTAAACAGTCATTTAGCATCTATTTATAAAGATCCACAAGAGGCTGCGCTTAGGATTGAGCAAACGATTTTAGCAGGGAAAGGCGATAAACTCTCTGATATTTTGGATAGGGCACCTGATAGAGCGGGCGAACTGCGTGGATCAGATCGTTTTATCGATAAATTGAAGGCTACAGGAAAAGAACGAAAAGAAGCGCTTTATCATGTTCCTCTTGCTATTTCTTCTATTAAAATGCTTCAATCCTTTTATGAGAATTCTTATGAGACGCTGATGGTTAGTGTTACACGGGAGCGTGAACAGTTAAAAGTAGAGGTTCCGTCACTTTCACAAGAAGCAGTGACTTTTATGAAAAATGTTGAAGCTGGTCGTGATAGTTATTCAAAGATACCAGAGCAGGTTGGTGAAGAATTTTTAAAGCTGAAAAGTGCTTTAGATAAACGTTTTGGACAGGATGCTATTCATAAACAAGACTTTGACTTGTCAAAAGCAATCATGCCAAATCAGCCTCAAGATAAAAAGCTTGTGAAAGAGCTTCAAACAGCAGTTAAAGTTTTGCAACAGATACATACACAAGAGCTAAACAATGTGATAGTGCAAACAATGTCAAAAGAAATTACACGATAAAGAAATTTAGAACATTAGACACTTGTTATAATAACTCATTTGAGCCATACATAAGAAGGTAACTAAAGGAGGTTTACTATGGGCATAGCCGTAGATTCAAAAGATGTTGTTCGAGCAAATATAGATAAGAAGTTGAAAAAAGAAGCTGGTGAAATATTAGCAAGTTTAGGACTTACGGTGTCTGATTTCATACGAATTTCCTTAGCTAAAGTTGTTGATGAAAGAGGATTGCCGTTTGATATGTCTATTTCTAATGCGAAAACGCTTAAAACTTTTGAAAAGAATGCAAAAGGATAAGATGTATACTTTGCGAAAGATATGAATGAGTTATTTAAGTCATTTCGACAGTTTTTAAAAAGCATCACGGCGTTTGAAGGGGTCGTAATAGATTTCTGTTACACGAAATTTGCCTTCAAGGCGTTTGCATTGGATGATGACATCTATCATCGAGATTAATAAGCCGCGGATATCATCGCGTGCTAAATTACCACCACCGTCACTTTCTTTGACTAAAAGGGT
>NZ_JBHIMZ010000026.1:0-7784 GCF_042194555.1 Bartonella sp. CR127HXZ
ACCCAGCAATTGCCATCATGGGATAAGTTACTTTCATTTTCAATAAAACCGCCGAGGTCCCCCGCCTTAACATCATCAAAATCTCTTAGAGCACGTATACGGTGTAAAGTAAGACCATCAAAAGTGAATTTTTCATTGGTAAATTCGTATTTTTTCATTGGAAATTCTTTCTTAACGTAAAAAGTTTTGAAATTGACACCTTATAAAGGCGCCGGGCGCTCAAAACACGGCGTTAAGTCCGTTGCTATGCTTTCCCCTAAAAAGGTTATTGTATGGCATAGCTACACCCGACAAAATCACTATATATGCTAACAAAAGCATAAAAGATAGTCAGTATTTTAAGAAGTGGATAAGGTCGTTTCGTAACCTACCCGCTTAACGTAAAGTGTTTTGATCACTTGATTATTTATATAACAAAATACGTATTTATTGTCAAATAATATTTTATCTTTTTTGATATTTTTTCTTATTTTTTAAATACGTTGTGTATTGATAATAACTTATGCTTATTAATTGCTTCTTTTATATTTATGTGCTTTTAAAGCTATATTATAAGATTTATAAAACGATTGCGTTATTTTCTGAATCTATACATTTATAATATTTAGAAACGCTCTCATAATGCGTATTTTTATCTTTATAACCTATCAGTTTTTTTACTAAATGGTTTTTAATTTTTTTTGTGAATTTTGTTTATAAGGGGCTCTAATGTAAACAACCTATATTGAACGCACTCTATAAACACAACCTGTAATATATATATTTTGTAGGGGTTTTGGGGGTGCTTATACTTTTTTCAAAAATTAGGGAATTAAAAGCGTAAAGTAATATAAGTATTCACAACAAAGCTTTTGAAAACAATAAAGCTATCATTTTAGATTACGGTATAATCTTTTAAAGGCAATGTAAAAGAAGCATATTCACTTTAAGATAGGGTTTCTTAAAAGTCTTAAAGGCAATCCAAAGTACAGTGTTTTAAAAAGTGCAAAGCCTTATCTTTTAGAATAACGCATATAAACTATTCTTTTAAAGATTGTATGTAAGCAATTTATAAAAGGGGCATAGAACCTATAGGTATAAAACCTTATACCCCTTATGAGTTTATCATACCCGTTATATGAGCATGCTTTATAAGTTATTCAGTTTCTCTTAGTTCTAATTTTGGTAGGTTCTTAACGATTTTCATGGTCTCTAAACTTACGGTAATAACCCTCTGAAATAACTCTAGAGGGTAGGCAGGGTTGCCAATGGTTTCAACAGCATAACGATTGGCATCATTAACAATGCCACTCTTTTTATCAGTCTTTACGCATTGACGCCCCATAACCCATTCAAGAGCGGATTTACCATTTACAATATAGCTATAAGCTTCCTTAGGTATATCTGTCATTGTGATATTGCTATTGTAAATAACAGTTGATTTATCTTTTTCTTTACCTGCTTTTGCGAATTTCATTTCTGTAACGTAATAGAATTTCTCAGGATTAGAGATCTCTGTAAATTTTGGATTGCCTTTTTTAAAGGTCACGGGATAAGGTTCTACAGTTTCATAGTTTACGTGCAAATGACCCAGTTCACGCCCAGCTGTTACAAACTTCCAAAAATCATCAGCACTCTTTACACACGGGATACGAGGCAACTCTTTACATAAATTATGAGCATAACGGGCACGATAATCTTCTGAATGAAGCAAACCGTAAACATAATAGAATAGATCATCTTTTGTTATGGTTTCATTCGGATAAGCCATTTTAAAATATGCTAGTCCTTCATCCGTAATGGCATCACGTCTCTGTAAACCAGCTGTTGTGTTTTTCTCTGTAGAATTCGTAAATAAATGAGATTGTTTTTCACTTTTACTTTTTGAAACCGTAGTATCTTCGTAAATATAACGTGGAAAACATTGGTTACCACCATCCATCATATTAAGATTAGGCAAATCTTTAGCCATAAGTACAGAAAAACCACTCCTTGCTCCTATAGCAGCCACTTGTATCACTCTATTTTCAACAGTTTTTCCCATAGGGAATATCCGCGGCATTTGTAAAACCATTTCATTGAAACTTTGGTTATAATAAAGCCATTGCTTCGTAAAAGGACGATATAAACTTTGCATAAGGCATGTAGCTTCAAATTTAAAAATCTTTCCTTTTGCCAAATCTTGTTTAAGAGCACGGCTCCAACTGATTTTTCTTGCATCCGTATTGACGAAATTGTCGATAGCATTTTTACGTATTTTGCGATCAGCATGCGGATAGACATCATTAAAATGTTCCACTTCGCTGTTATAGAAGGCAATCATATGACTCATGTTCTTCTTTAAAGTTTCACGACTTGAGTTATATGCCCACGCATCACGATTGGTTACGATCCCAAGAGAAAACATTTCAAAGAACTTTTTACCATGCCCTTTTTTGTCACCTATAGCCAAAAATGTTTTAAAACTCTCATCACGTTTACCAAGCCAATCCCCATGTTTGTCTGGTGTAATTATTTTCCAACCGTCTTCACGTGTAATACCACCAATACTACCAAAGTATTCGAGAGCTGTAAGTTTTTCTTTTATCGTGCGATTATTACCAATGTCATGATAGTAAATTTTACAAGGTCCAATAGTACTGGGATTTTTGATAAATAGCGTTACCGCAATACCAGTCATACTACCACTACCAAAAACATTCTCTCCTTCTTGAGTTGCTCCATTGCTTAACATATTTTTACGTATATCCCCCCGTAAATTAAGCACATAAATGCTCGTGAATTCTTTGGCTAAAGATTTTCGTAAACCGTCCATTATCGATTTTTCTATGTAACTAGAACCAGAAACAAATCCGATTACCCCAGCATCAGCAATACGGTCACTAGCCCAGCGAATAGCACGAATATAACTATCATAAAGCTTTCGTATATTAGTAGCTTTAGATTGAGCAGCATAAGTTTCACGGATACGGTCATCTAATATGGGATAGGGAGTGTTCTTTGCATTGTCATTAGCGCTTTTTTGTCCTACCGAGTAAGGCGGGTTACCAAAGATAACTTCAATATTTAGATTTTTCTGATGCTCTAAATATTCACTGTTTTCTTTAAATAATTCCTGTAGAAGATTCTTCTCTTCAAGCATCCGAAACGTATCGGTTAAGCCAATATGTTTGAAAGGGATATATTCGCCTTTCATAAGACTATGATAAGTCGATTCAATGTTAATCGCTGCTATGTAATAGGCAAGCAAAACAATCTCACTGGCATGGATATCATGACGGAATTTGTATTCCATATCCTCTGGTTTTATGAGATTGGATTGTAAAAGCCGTGTGATAAAGGTCCCAGTACCCGTAAAAGGGTCAAGAATAGAAACACCCCGTGACCCCAAGCTTGTTCCAAACTCATTACGCAACACATCGTCAACAGAATGAATGATAAAATCAACAACCTCAACGGGCGTATAAACAATCCCAAGCTTATCCGTGGTTTTCTTAAATGCCTTGGCAAAAAAACTTTCATAAAGTTTGATAATAAGATTCTGTTTTGCATGAGTTTCGGTGATACCTGCTGTACAGAATGTGACACTTTTGTAAAATTTATCAAGATCTTTCGTTTTCTCTTCGATATTGGTTTTATCCAGTTCCGTTAAGATCTTATCCATTGCTTGCGAAATGGCATTGTTCTGTACAAATTCATTGCCTTCAAACAAGGCTTCAAACACGGGACGCGTGACAAGATGTTGCGCTAACATCTCAATCGCTTCTTCTTGTTTGATATCGCTGTTGACGTTGTTCTTTAGTTCCTTATGAAATGTATCAAAAGCATGATAGGTTTCGCTTGTCTCATCAGTAAGCAGATTTTGAAGATGCGTGATATGATTTTGAGCAATCTCAGCAACATTGTTCGCCCATATGCCCCAATAATCGGTGATTTTAAAACTATCCAGAAAAATGGCTTTGACAAAATCAAAAAATTCAGAACGGCGGAATAGGTCTCCTTGTCCTCCAGATACCGATTGAGATTTGCTTTCTGCTGTTCCAATGACACGTCCAGAACTTTCTGCTTTTGATGGTATCGAGATCTCATCAACCGTTGTGGTAAGCTCTTTTAATTCATCCTCACGCTTAATCTCTATAATCTCAATCGTATGGCTGCTATCTTGTCCTAAAGACATTTGATTAATTGTCCGAGCAAGTCTCTCATCATGAGAATGTAAAGCATGCAAAACTTGCCAAACAACACGGTATCTCTTATTGTTTTTTAAAGCCTTTTTGGCTTCTAAGCGTGAAGGAATGATAATGGGTAAAATGATATAGCCCGTTTTCTTATTTGGAGCACGACGCATCACACGCCCTACCGCCTGTATCACATCGACTTGGCTATTACGCGGGTGTAAAAACATGATCGCATCAAGAGCAGGGACGTCAATTCCTTCAGACAGACACCGAACATTGCTTAAAATCCGACAAACATTTTGACCCGCATCTTCTTTAAGCCAATCCAGTTCCTCATTGCGCTTTTTGACACTTTGCGTTCCGTCAATATGTCTTACTTCACAGTTTAGAAAGGGAACGGTTTGAAGGAAATCATCAATATGAGATTTGATAATTTTATTAAAGAGCTTTGTTATATATTGAGAGGTATTGATATCTTTACAAAAAGCTAAAGCACATTGCATGGGCTCTGTATCATCATCATCAACAGCCGCTTGCTTATCTATTTTGGTAAGTGCTCTATAACAGCCAATAATTTTTGCCGCATCATCTAAATCAATTTCACGGTTTTCATTGGCAATAATCTCCTGTATGGCTGGTGTGATATAGGTTTCATTAATGCCTAAGACCACAATCTTATAAGGGGTTAACAGTTCATTATCGACAGCTTCCGCGAATGTATAATGATGGAGTTGTTTGCCATAAAGCGTTTCATCGTCCATAGATGCCAAAACAGCATTGATCTCATCCGCCCGCCTTTTAGCAGTATCACTAAAGATCTTAGGCGTTGCTGTCATATACAGACGTTTTTTGCCCCAAATGATGCTGTTATCATGAACCTTGATAAATTCGGATTCATTGTTTTCACTTCCCAATGAAGCACCAGTGGTACGGTGTGCTTCATCGCAAATGATGAGATCAAATTCGGGTAAACCATGCTCTTTTTGCGCATCCGAAATCACTTGGATAGAATGGTAAGTTGAAAAGATAACCGTCATTGCATCTGCTAGGTTTTCACTAGCTTCTTTGGCAAGGGCTTGGGCATCCGTGGTAGCAGGGAGCACAAGATCTGATGTTTCCATGCCAACAATATCATCTTGGTTTTTACGACGCTTGCCTACTTTTGTATCCGAACACACAGCAAAAGAACGCAAAGGTACTTGTGCATCGGCTGTCCATTCACGGATCGTTTGTGAGACTAAAGCAAGCGAGGGCACCAAAAACAACACACGCTTGCCTTTTCCTGCTATGGTTTCTGCTATCTTAAGGCTAGTGAAAGTCTTGCCCGTTCCACATGCCATAATCAGCTTGCCACGGTCTGCTTCTTTTAACCCTTCACAGACTTTCTTGATGGCTTCTTCTTGATGGGGACGAGGCTCTTTTATTGATTTAAGAACAATTTCTTTTTTAGTTGCAAATATTTGCCAATCTATACGACTGTTTTCCATATGACGAAGGTCAATGCGATAAACGGGTATCGCTTGTCCTTTGATCATGGCATTGACATTGTCACTTAATTCCACTTCCGTGGTATCGACGAGAAGACGATATTTAAAGATGTCTTTTCCAGAGGCAGCGATAAAGCTATCAATATCTTTTTTACTGATCTGATGGTCAGCTTTATAAAACTTACATTGAATAGCCACATATCCCTCTTGATGACGAAGCTTTGCCACCAGATCAATGCCGATATCATTTTTATTCCAACCTTCACGCTCTTTAGCCCATTCATAATAGCTCTCAACCGTTTCATATCGTCCAAAATGGAGAGGGTCATGCATAAGATAAGCCATGACAAGGTTTTCAAACAGCGTTCCCAATTCACGGGGTGATTTTGCTTGTTGACGATAATATTCTAAGAGAGAGCGTAAAGAGACATGTTCATGATCAGAATGATGAGGGCGAAGCATAAAGAATAAACTCCATGACAATATATTCTATTGATTAATTCTCTTCAAAAGAATCAAAATGAAGCTTATTAAATCCATTTTGAATGAATAGTGAGAAAAATTCGGAAAATGCTAAAAAGCGGATAAATTTTTTCAAAAAGTTTTTTTTAATGCTGTTTATCCACAGCCTATGAGAGAGATCAGATCAGCAAACTAGTGAAATTTGCTATTCGTTTCACGGGTTAATCAAGACAAATGAAGCATGTGCTTTTAAAATATCATAATGATTATTTTGATAGGTTTTATGAGTCACTCAAATAGTCTATTTTGTCAGTTCAATTTACTGACACAAACTGACAAATATATATTATGGATTGTATTTAAGGTTGTATTGTCGATATAGGTTGTATCGTTAAAATACTAACATATTGAAATATAATGATTTTAATTTTCTCTCATTTGAAAAAAATGATATAGGCTCTAAAAAGAACTGACAACACTGACAGCACTGGACAAAACTCTTCTGTTCAGATCACTCAGATCATTGTCTTTGGAGAAAAGTTCTTTGATGAAAATGCCATTAAATATAACTTATTAGAAAATCAAGACTTTGTTTGCTCGCCAAATTTGGCGAGCAAAGGCAGGAAAAAGAGTTTTGCGTAATTGTCTTGAAAGGCTCTCAAAGAGATTTCTTATTGTTTGCTATGATGGTTTTTGACGATAGGATGTGCTTGATAGTATGATGTCTCGTTTATATGCGTGTTGAGTGGCTTAGAGGAGCTGGAGAGTGAATTTATCTCTAATTATTGATAAATATATTGTAGCATTAAACTGGGGATATTGATGTATTAACCATTGACGGGCTAAACAGTTTTGTTTAGAGGTTTTTTCATATAAATGTGGGGGAGAAATCTTCAGCAGTTAAAATAAAGCAGTTTTTGGGTGCCCCTTTTCTTTGGTTACAGAGGCATGTGCTTTTGTTAAAAGCGTCATAGGGCAGTGGCTGTTTTGAGTGGACTTGTTAGAGGTTCATGAAGTTCTTTTAAAGAGTGCTTCATGAATAGTGCAAAGCGGGGCAATCTGTATTGTTTTCTGTATTTTTACGCCAAAGTTCTCTTTTGAGAATTTTTCGTGCCATTATTGTTTTATTTGGCTTGTTTACAGGTGTAAGTGTTTATGCGCGCTCCTCAGCTATTTTTCATTCCCCAACCGATAATTTTTCTCGCCAACAATCTGAGAAGCAGCAATTAGAAAGAATTGAGAAATTACGGTCTTTAACGCCTAAAAGGATAAAGACGCCTTCAGAGCAAAATCCAGAAACGCTTTTGGGTGGGAAACAATGTTTTCCCATTCATGCTATTGTTGTTGAGGGAGTGCACCATGTCAAAAAGCGCTCTATATCAGCCGTAACAGAGCCTTATGTTGGAAGATGTATTGGGCTTTCTGATATTCAGCTCTTAATCAAGAAGTTAACCAAAGTTTATTTGGATCAAGGCTATGTGACGGCGCGTTTTTACATTCCTGATCAAGATATCAAAAACAGCAAGACGCTCAAATTTGTTGTCGTTGAGGGCAATCTCTCAGAGATTTACTATAATGGTTCACCGGCATCTCGTTATAATAATGTTGTGTGGAGTGCTTTTCCTGGGCTTCAAGGTCATGTTCTGAATATGCGCGATATTGAACAGGGGCTTGATCA
>NZ_JBHIMZ010000027.1:0-7237 GCF_042194555.1 Bartonella sp. CR127HXZ
GTGGCACCACCAAGAATATTGAACTCCTAGAGACCATTATGGATGAAGTTGGACAATCTCCAGAAAAATGGCTTCCTCTTTTCCAAGAAAGGTCAAAACAATGAAAAAACTTTTATTGGCAACAGCCCTTTGCGCAATTTCTTTCGGACCTCAAGCAAATGCATTTGGAGGTGGTCCCTTTGATTGGAGCATACTGCAGCAAAACATAGGGCAACTTGAACAATTGAAGCAACAAGTTGATAAAGCAAAACAGCAAGTTCAACAAGGTGCACAACAGCTTGAGCAATTAAAGAGCCAACTCGATCAAGCGAAACAATTATATAACTCCTTGAATGTCAAGCCTGACATCTCGGGATTGAAAGACATGTTCAACAAGCAAGGGAGCAGTGGCGCCCTTCCTTCAGATTTTAACCACTTTCAACAATCGATGGGCAGCGGCGGTGGCGGTGGTGGCGGCAGCAAAAACACGCAAAAATGGCAAGAAGAACTTAAATACAAAGAACCCGCGGGGGGCGCAGGATCAAAAGAGGCAGTGGATGCTTTTTACGCACAAGAAGTGAAAAAAGCTGAACAGCGCGTAGTAGGACAAGCAGCAAAAGGACAAGACGTCTACGAAGAAGCCAGTGAAACACAAAAAAACATTACCAAGCTCCTTGACGAACTTGGAAGTACTGAAGATGCGGGTAAAATTCAAGGCATTCAAGCACAATTAGCAGCGGTACAAGCAGACCTCCAAGCAAAAATACTACAAATGCAAGCTGCCATGATGATTCAACAAGCAGAAGAAAAAGCTGCAGAAAGACGTGAAATGGAAGAATTTAAAGCACGAACCAAAGCTTTAGCCCAAAAACTGCGTGGTCAATAAACAGGAAAAAAGAGGGGCTTGAATATGAACAAGATCATCATAACAACATTGCTACTTTGCACAGGGCTGATCACGACTGGTTGTGAAAAAACCTACAGCGTAGAAGAACTTAAAAAAAATAAAAAACTGATGGAAGAAGTATTAGTGAAATGTTTGACGTCAGGGGATTTGAATTCGAAAAATTGTAAAAATGCAGAGCAAGCTGAATTTGAAACCCGTAAAAATTGGAGAGGCTTTGGCTCGACAAATGACGATAAACAAGAATCTGAAAAGAAACAGGACAATAAATCATGAATAAAGTTCTCATAACAACATTGCTACTTTGCACAGGGCTCATCACGGCTGGTTGTGAAAAAACTTATAGCGTCGCAGAATTTAAAAAAAATGAAAAATTGATGGAAGAATGGGGAGCAAGATGTGGATGGTCAGGAACTTCAAAAAATTGTGAAAACCTAAGAGTAGCAGCTTTAGAACTTGAAAAGGAACGCCGGAAAAAAGCTGAAGAACATAATCGCAAACTAGATGAAGAATTTAAAGCTAAAATGAAGGCTAAACTTGAAAAAATGGAGGCTGAGACTAAAAAAATACTAGAAGAACAAAGAGCGAAAGAACGCGCTGAAGAAGAACAAGAAGCAAAAGAAAAAGCCGAACGAGAAGCAGAAGAGCGCGCTAAACAACAACAGGACAGTCATTAATCATGAATAAAGTTCTCATAACAACATTGCTACTTTGCACAGGGCTCATCACAGCTGGCTGTGAAAAAACTTATAGCGTCGCAGAATTTAAAAAAGATAAAAAATTGATGGAAGAGTGGAATGCTAAATGTGGATTCGCAGGAACTGCCAAAAATTGTGAAAACCTAAGATTAGCACAACTTGAACTTCAAAAGGAATATTACCATAACCTTGCAAATGAACTTCTTGAAGATAATCAAGAACAAAAAGAGTCCGAAAAACAACAGGACACCCATTAATCATGAATAAAGTTCTCATAACAACATTGCTACTTTGTACAGGGCTTATCACAGCTGGATGTGAAAAAACCTATAGCGTTGCAGAATTTAAAAAAGATAAAAAATTGATGGAAGAGTGGAATGCTAAATGTGGATTCGCAGGAACTGCAAAAAATTGTGAAAACCTAAGATTAGCACAACTTGAACTTGAAAAGGAATATGAAGCGAAAGCTGAAGAAAGAGCTCGTAAAGCTCAAGAGAACCTTGATAAAGCATTTGAAAAAACCAGAATTAGATTGAGAGAGGAGATTCAAAGAAATCAAGCTGAATATGAAAGAAGGCAAGCTGAACAACAAGAGAAAGAACGAAAAGCAGAAGAGCGCGCTAAAGCTAAACAACAACAGGACACCCATTAATCATGAATAAAGTTCTCATAACAACATTGCTACTTTGTACAGGGCTTATCACAGCTGGATGTGAAAAAACCTACAGCGTCGCTGAATTTAAAAAAGATGAAAAATTACGCCTAGAGTGGGATGCGAAATGTGGATTTGCAGGAACTTCAAAAAATTGTGAAAACATGCGGTTAGCATTTTTAGAACTTCAGAAAGAGTATGAAGCAAAAGCAGAAGAAAGAGCGCGTCAAGCGGAAGAGAACAATCGCAAAAGAGATGAAGAATTTATGGCGAAACAAAAAGCTTGGATTGAAAAAATGGAAGCTAATACTAAAAAAAAATTAGCAGAACAAAGAGCAAAAGAACGCGCTGAAGAAGAACGAAGAGCAAAAGAGCGCGCGGCAGAAGAACAACAAAATAACCATTAAGACATAATGAAGAGCGGAGCATCTCAATGGCAGTAGAAAGCAAAGGCATATTCACTAAGATAGACAATATGTTAACGGATCCCATTACAAAAACAATGGATAACATCTATTGCGCTTTAGCTGCTCAACTTAAAGAACCTTACAGACTATACAATAGATTTATGGCAACATTATGTCGCTGCCCTAGATTTATCATCACTGGTTATAAAAACCGATAACCTAGCATAATTTAAAAATTGTGCTCAAACCTCAAAAACTGAAAGGAAAAAGGGGAATATCTATGAATAAAGTTCTCATAACAACATTGCTGCTTTGCACTGGAATTATCGCTGCTGGATGTGAAAAAACCTATAGCGTCGCAGAATTTAAAAAAGATGAAAAATTACGCCTAGAATGGGATGCGAAATGTGGATTTGCAGGAACTTCAAAAAATTGTGAAAACATGCGGTTAGCATTTTTAGAACTTCAGAAAGAGTATGAAGCAAAAGCAGCAGAAAGAAGTCGTAAAATTGAAGAAGAAAATCGCAAATCAATGGAAAAATTGAAAGCTGAACAAGACGCTTGGATTGAAAAAATGAGAGCTAAACGAGAAGCAAGAGAACGCGCTAAAAGAGAAGCTGAACAACAACAAAATAACCATTAAGACACGATAAATAACGGAGCATCTAAATGGCAATAGTAACCAAAGGCGTATTTACTGACATAGATGATATGTTGATGAATCCCATTACAAAGACAATGAATGAAATCATTCACAATCTCTCATCAAGCTTAGGTGCTCCGCTTAAGCTGTCTTGTACAATTTACATTATATTTATGGGCTACAATATCATCTATGGGCGCTCTTCCATGCCCTTATGGGAATTTATAGTGACAACTTTCAAACTCGGCATCGTTGTTTCACTTGCCACAAACGCTGCTCTTTATAATGAGTGGGTCAGTGGTATATTTTTCCATGATCTGCCAAATGCCATTTCAAATGTCACACAAGGAGCACATGTGGATCGAAATGTATGGGACAATATGATGAACCAAGCTGGAGCACAGGTTTTGGACGCAGCAAACCAGTACACAGGTCTGACTCAAATGGGGATGTTTATTGCGACATGGATTGCTGGTTTTATCTGCCTAGTAGTTGCTGCCTTTTTTTGTCTAGTCGGTTTTGTTGTTTCATTATTTGCTAAACTGGGATCATTTCTTGTCCTATCAATAGGACCACTCTTCATAAGCCTCTATATATTTTCCTCAACCAGAAAATTCACAGAAGCATGGTTAGGGCAAGTTGCAAACTTCATCATTTTATATGTGTTAGTCGTGCTGCTTGGTGGTTTATATGTTAACATTTCAATGAACGTTTTTTCAAGAGGTATTGACAATATCTTCACTACTTTAATTCAATTCTTGGTTGTTGGTATTGGTGGTATTTTTCTTTTCCTCAGACTCCCTGATATCGCATCAGCTTTAGCCTCTGGGGGGGCTTCTCTTACAGGATCAGGACCAGTCGCTAAAACAACGGCTCAACTAACAGGTAAAGCTGCTAAAGCAACAGCCAACACGATAACGAAGGGCGTTAAAAAACTAGCATCACTATTAAAAAAGGGCTAAAATGAAAATGCGGGAATTTAAAAAAATTGGGGTCATCTTACCATTTCTCTTCCTCAGTGGCTGTATGTCTTCACCAAACACACTGAAGTCACTTCCAAAGTGTGATGGATATTCTAAACGTCCACTCAACAGATCAATGTGGAATTGGGAAGGGAAAAAACCCACGCCCACGCCCATTATCATCAGTAACAACACCCCTTCACCCCTAAAAGAAGGGAAGCTGGAAATGCTTCTGGCACAAAAATTAACGGATGAAGAAATCAAATCTTACAAAAATTGCGGGCAAAAAGCATGAAAGAAAAAGACATAGAACAATACATTGCTGAAGCACGCTCGTTTGATCAAGATCGCATGCTCGCCTCACGCCGCACCACCCGCGTCTCGCTTGCCATTGCCGGCATCGCGGTTGCTGTTGCAATAATGTCTTCTCTCGCGGTCATCACCCTCACCCCCCTTAAAACCGTGGAACCTTTTGTCATCCGTGTGGACAATTCAACCGGCATTGTTGAAGTTGTGGAAGCCTTAAAAGAAGGTCCCACCAATGTCGACGAAGCAATCACACGCTACTTTGCTGCAAAATATGTCCGCTCCCGTGAAGGCTTCACCACAGAAGAAACACAACACAACTTCCAAACCGTCTCTCTCCTCTCTTCTTCTGAAGAACAGGAAAGATTTGCCAGCTGGTATGGAGCAAGAAATCCCCAAAGTCCTCAAATTCTCTATAAACACGCCACCGTTACAATAACAATAAAATCAATCTCCTTTATCAATGACGATGTTGCCCAAGTGCGTTACTACAGAACCATTCATGACAACGAAACCAAAAAAGAATTCATCACCCACTGGGTTGCAACACTTACCTTTGAATACATCAATGCCCCTATCTCTGTCCAAAACCGTTTGATAAATCCTCTAGGGTTTATTGTTAATGAATATAGAACCGATCCGGAAGTGGTCAACTGATCATGACAAAAAAAATTCTTTTTCTCATTCTTAACATCGCTATTACCCTTTCTCCTATAGCCTTGAGCCATGCCAGTATTTTTCCCACCCGTGCGCCAAGCGATAGCCGCATTCGCTTTATCAACTATGATGCCTATAATGTCACAAAAATTATTGGCTCTATACGCTCATCGGTACAAATAGAATTTTCTCCCAATGAAGAAATTGCCCATGTGGCAATTGGCAACAGCGTTGCATGGGAAGTCGCCCCCGCTGGCAATATTCTTTTCCTTAAAGCGCGGGAAGTCCAACCCATTACCAATCTCCAAGTCGTCACCACAAAGCTTGATGGCTCAAAGCGCTCCTATCAATTTGAACTTACGATCAAAGATGGGGAAATTTCCTCTGGACAAGAAACATATTTCCTTGTGAAATTTCGCTACCCACAAGAAGAAGCAGAACAAAGAAGACTCGCAGCCCTTATGCGACAAGAAAAACAACAAGCCCAGCGTATTGATAGTGTCTTCAACGCTTCTGAAACCTATGGACCACGCAATTGGGCTTACACCGCTCAAGGATCAAGCACGCTCGAACCCGCCTCCGTTTATGACAATGGCAAAACAACAACATTTACATTTCCCGACAACCAAGAAATCCCTGCCATTTACATTGTCAGCAATGACGGTACAGAATCGCTGGTTCCAAAAACCACAAGAGGCAACATGGTTATTGTCCATGCCATTAGCGCGCGCTTCACCCTAAGACAGGGAAAAAACGTCCTATGTGTCTTTAACGAAGCCTATCAACCAAAAGGCACAAATCCAAATACCGGAACAACCTCACCATCTGTTGAACGTAAAATTGCATCAGATCTTTAAATAAGCGGGAATTGAAGGGGACAACTTATGAGTGATAAACCAATCATCGAAGATCGAGGATCTATTGGGGATGGCAAAAACAATAGCGCCAAAACCGCCGGCAAAAAAATAGTTGTCGCAATAGCCTGTATAGGAATCTGCGGCTATGTGCTCTGGAACATCTTATCCACCCCCACAGAACAAAAAGACACCGCAAAAGCTCATAAAAAACAAGCACAAAACTTTCACAATTCCCTCGCCCCTTTAGAGCTCGCGCCCTCTGACCCGCGTGCAAACATAGCGCCAATAACCTTACCACCCCCACAACCACTCGCACAAGAACCCAAAAAAGATGACCCATTACTTGATGCCGCAAGACGCGCCCCTGTTTTAGCTTTTGCCAAAGGTTCTAAATCTCAATTAAAAGACATTGTCAACACGACTCTCAACCCCTTTGACAAACTCCATGCCCTCGAAAATCTCGCAAATGCGCAAAATTCTCCTGCCCTTCAAGACACACAAAATTTTGCGACCCTCTTAAAGCCTACCAAAACAGAAGAAACAAAAGCAAAACTCATCGGCAATAGAAACTTTATCATCGCCATGGGAACCTCTATCCCCTGTATCTTAGAAACTGCATTAAACAGTGAGCAACCAGGCTTTGCAAGCTGCATCATCAACCGTGATATCCTCTCTGACAATGGGCGCGTTGTTTTGCTTGATAAAGGAACCCAAGTGATTGGCGAATACCGCGGAGGGATAAAACAAGGTCAATCTCGCCTCTTTGTGCTCTGGACAAGAGCAAAAACCCCAACCGGTGTCATCATCGACCTTGCCTCACCCGCAACCGACAGTTTAGGCAGAACCGGTTTTGATGGCAACATCAACACCCATTGGTGGGAACGCTTTGGCTCTTCCCTTTTGTTGACCGTTATTGATGGTGCCACAACCGCCCTAACAAATAAAATAGTAGGCAATTCCAATAAAGAAGGTTCAAACAACTCTGGAGGCGGCGGTTTTGAAGGCGCAAACAACACTGGAAAAGAGGCCGCCAGTATTGCCCTTGAAAATCAAATCAATATCCCTCCTACCTTAGAAAAATTTCAAGGCGAACTGGTCAACATTTTCGTAGCAAAAGATCTCGATTTTTCCTCTGTCTATAAACTAGTCGTAAAGAGCAAAAGAAACCGCTC
>NZ_JBHIMZ010000028.1:0-6840 GCF_042194555.1 Bartonella sp. CR127HXZ
CGCTCCATACAAACCCATGAGGCAGAAAACTCTTCTTCAAAGGATTGGAAATTCAGCCAGTCCACATAAAATTGATGTGGTCCTAACATCATCAAAGGATCTCTCATAGGTTCCCTCCCCTCATTGCCTCCCTCCCCTCATTCTGTCCCGCCATGCAGCGCATTAGCGCGTGCCCGTTGAATGGCGTGGGCAACCGCACGACCAGTGACAACAGGATCACGGGCGCCATTGACATGCACCGTGACATTTTGATTGTGGGTGATGGGGGAGCGCTCTTTGCCTCTTTGTTCTCTCACAGAGTAATTGGCATGCCCCGCCCCCGCAAATTGTGCAATCGGTTGAATGGCTGTTGTGCCTCCCAAAAAACTTGGCAAAAACTCTCTTAAATTAATGGACCCAATCCACCCCTTAATGCGATGAGGCAAAGATTTAAAAAAATCGCTCAATTTTGTGATAGGTGCCCATAAAACCATCAACAATCAGGGTAAAACCGCGTACAATGCGTAAAGTCATGCTCTAACTCCTTGCTGCTTTGCGATAAGTTTCAAGCGTATCACCAAATTGATAAGTCATTTTCTTTTGGATATCTTGCGCCAACCGATCAAAATAAGCGCTATTGCGCCGGCTACTGAACCTTAAATCTCCTAAAGGTGGCACTTCTTCTGCATCAAACTCCACCCGAAACTGTCCTAATTGTAAAATACTGTTGGAATTTAAATCGCGATCAAACCAAACCCGCCCCCCAGCAGTGCACCCCGCGCAATAAGATCATCAAGAAACTGCGTGAGAGAGCGGGTAATAGCAATGACATAGTGAGCAGTCAGATTCTCGTCATTAGCCCAAGGGCTAAAACTGTTAGTGATAGTTTTTTCAACGCTGCACGGGTGCGCACCACATTGACAAAACGCCAGAATGGATCACTGGAGGTGGTATGATTTCCCCATAAAATACGTCCATTGGCAGCTATTTGTCCCCCAGAATTATTTAAATGCGCATTTTGGCTAAGCCGTGCTGGAATAAAGGTCGCAATATCGGCTTGGTTGAGGCGATTTGCCTCATGATCGATTTCGCCATCAAAATAGCTAATCGGGCGCGCCGTGCCTAAAATGCCATGCACATCTTGGTTGGAGGGAGACCAAAAAACACCGCCCCTTTGCTTATCACGTTTGATAAACATGGCGGCAGCAAAAGGACTTGCGGGTTTAACACTCCAACCCCCATCACCATTTGCCACCCGTACAAAGGGATCAATCAAATAACAAAAATGCAACAATTAAATTTCCCCCTGAAGATATAGCGGAACTCGCGGCGGAGCTTTATAAAAAGTTACAAGAGCTTATTCAAGACATCAACGACAGTGAAGAAATAGAGCTTACCTTGCCTCTTTTTAAAATTGCATTTAAAACATCAAATAGAGGTTAAAAAAACACTCAAGAACGACACAAATCCAACCTAACCATCATTAAAAATGGAAAATGAAGGTGCCTTTCTCCTTACATTAAGATTTTTAATAACAATTTGTTTTTAAAATATCATATCTTTTTTCGCTTTTTGGGCTGATTTGGGAGCGAACTTCACAATTTATAGATTTTTTTCAAAGGGTCTTCAAAGGCGGTTTTCTAGGCTTCCACAGAGTTTTTTTAATCCTCAAAGCCTTTTCCTATTTTTTCCATTGAATCACAGATTTTTCTCATTTTTAGATGTAAAAATCCATTTTGATAAAATGTGCATTTAATGGTGAAAATTAGTCATAAAAAAATCATAAATTCCCACCCAATCTCACCTATTCCCACTTAAAAAACTCCTGTCAAACGACAAGCTTTCTTTTTTGTATATTCACAGCAGCATAGATACTGCTATTCTTTATTGCTCATTTCCTCTTTTCTGGTTTCTTTTTTAATATCTTCTCCATTATTTTCTTTCTTGTGATAATTCAATAAAGTTTATCTCTAAATAATGCACAATAATAACACTATGATATACAATAAAAAATTACAAATAAATTTTAATATCTTCATATTATTTTATAAATTTTTAATAAATTAGTGATTTAAATATTTTAATTTTTAATATTATAAAATAATTTTTATTTATAATTTAGTTTTATTTTTATTCATAATGAATAATAAAATAGATTTACAGTAAAAACATTACGTATTTTATTATAAAATTTATAATTATACTTTACACAAAAATAAAAATAATCTATTTGTCTCAAAGTAGAAAACCATTCATTTGATATCCTTCTTATAAGCGGGGGCGGAATGCGTGGGGCTTATAAGTTAAGGAAAATATCTAAATGTATAAAAAATCTCTGTTACTCTGTACAGCGGCTATGACTGTTACGCTGTTTGGCACCCATTTCAACGCATATGCTGCTAACAATGTTCTTAAAAATGATGCAAAAGGTACAATAACGACTGCCACTTCAGGCAGTTCCTATGATGCAATTGAAGCAACAAATGGTGGCGCAATCAAGGGTGAAAATTTAATAGTAACCTCTCCTGATCCTGAAAAATTCAGCACTGGTGTAGCGTCGAAAGATTCGGGCAGTGAAATTACGTTAACGGGCACAACAACCATTGAAAAAGTTAAGGACGGACTTTCTGCAGAAAAAGGCGGTAAAATCACCAGCGAAAATTTAATAATAAATGGAACCAATATTGGTTTAGTAGCCCAAGATTCTGGTAGCAAGATTGAGTTAACGGGTACAACAACCATTGAAAAAATGACTAACGGGCTTCGGGCAGTAGGCGGTGCAGCAATTACTAGCAACGCTTTAACGATAACCCTTAATGAAGCTGGAGAATCTAATGTTGGTGTGTACGTCCAAGATGCTAATAGCAAGATTGAGTTAAATGGAAAAACAACCATTAAAAACGCCACAAACCATGGTCTTATGGCAGTAAATGGTGCAATCGTTAGTAAAGATTTAACACTAACTGGTGCTGCAACCCAAGGAACAAGTATTGGTATAGGGGCCTACTCACCTAATAGCAAGATTGAGTTAAATGGAAAAACAACCATTGAAAAATTCAAAAATGGCCTTGTAATGAACAATGGAGCGGCAATCAAGATAGATGGCGCTTCCATTACAGCTTCTGAAATTGGTGCTTCTTTCAACGATAGTAAGAACAACGAAACCACGCTAGAAAATGTGAACATATCGAGCGGTAACGATGGCGCCTTGATGGATAAGGGAATAAATGCCGAAAAAAGCACTGTGACTTTAAACAATGTAACCGTCACTCAAGCAAACACAGGCATATTTGCAAATGATCACTCCACAATAACAGTCTCTGGAGGATCATTCGATGGAAAAACTGATGGGGTATATGCTAAAGAAGGCAGCACCATTAATTTAACCGGCGATGCTAAAATTACATCAACTGATGGTTATGGACTCCATGCAGAAGGCTCAGGGTCTAAGATCACTAAGGAGAAAGAAACCGTAACTGGGAAACAAGCTGCATTATTTGCAGAAAAAGGCGGACAGATTGATGTCACGGACGTTACTTTAACAACAACAGACGGCAGCGGAACTGGTGCAAAAGCCGATGGCGCTGACAGCATGATTACATTAAAAGGCAAAACAACCATTAAAAAAGTTACTAACGGGCTTCAGGCAGTAGGCGGTGCTGCAATTACTAGCAAAGATTTAACGATAACCCTTAATGAAGCTGGAGAATCTAATGTTGGTGTGTCCGTCCAAGACTCTAATAGCAAGATTGAGTTAAAGGGAAAAACAACCATTAAAAACGCCACAAACCATGGTCTTATGGCAGTAAATGGTGCAATCGTTAGTGAAGATTTAACACTCATTGGTTCTGCAACCAAAGGAACAAGTATTGGTATAGGAGCCTACACACCTAATAGCAAGATTGAGTTAAATGGAAAAACAATCATTGAAAAATTCAAAAATGGCCTTGTAATGAACAATGGAGCGGCAATCAAGATAGATGGCGCTTCCATTACAGCTTCTGAAATTGGTGCTTCTTTCAACGGTAGTAAGAACAACGAAACCACGCTAGAAAATGTAAACATATCGAGCGCTAACGATGGCGCCTTAATGGATAAGGGAATAAGTGCCGAAAAAAGCACTGTGGCTTTAAACAATGTAACCGTCACTCAAGCAAAAACAGGCATATTTGCAAATGATCACTCCACAATAACAGTCTCTGGAGGATCATTCGATGGGAAAAATGATGGGGTATATGCTAAAGAAGGCAGCACCATTAATTTAGACGAAAAAGCTGCGGTTACATCATCTGATGGTTCTGGACTTCATGCAGAAGGTTCAGGAGCAAAAATCACCAAGACGGGAGGAGCTGTAACTGGGAAACAAAATGCATTATTTGCAGAAAAAGGCGGACAGATTGATGTCACAGATGTTGCTTTAACAACAACAGATGGCACTGGAACTGGCGCAAAAGCCGATGGCGCTAACAGCGTCATTACATTAAAAGGCAAAACAACCATTGAAAAAGTTGCAAACGGCCTTGATGTACAAAATGGAGCGACAGCCAAGATGACCGGTGGTTCTATTTCTGCTTCTCAAATAGGTGCTCTTTTCAACGCTAGCGGAAGTGATGAAAATAAAAACACGCTGGAAGATGTAACAATATCGAGCGGTAACGATGGCACATTGATGGATAAGGGAATAAGTGCCGAAAAAAGCACTGTGGCTTTAAACAATGTAACCATCACTCAAGCAAACACAGGCATATTTGCAAATGATCACTCCACAATAACAGTCTCTGGAGGATCATTCGATGGAAAAACTGATGGGGTATATGCTAAAGAAGGCAGCACCATTACTTTAAACAACAATGTTACAGTCGCATCATCTAATGGTAATGGACTCCGTGCAGATGGTTCAGGATCTAAGATCACAATGGCAGGAGGAAAAGTAACAACAATAGGGGATGCGCGAAGTGCATTATTTGCAGAAAAAGGCGGACAGATTGACGCCACGAATGTTGCTTTAACAACAGATGGCAAAGGAACCGGTGCAGAGGCCATTGGTCCTGATAGCAGAATTGAATTGCATGGCGATACAACAATTAACAATACTTGGAACGGTCTTGGAGCAATCCTTGGTGGTAAAATTACCAGTGAAAATTTAACCGTAGTCGGTGGTGAAATAATTGATCAAGACCCCAATGAAAAACGATCTGGTGTATGGACAGGGGACTCTGGTAGTGAAATTCAGTTAACGGGAAAAACAACCATTCAAAATGTTGATGAAGGTCTTTATGCTGATAGTGGGGGTAAAATCGTTAGCGGAGATTTAACAATAACCGGTGGTAAATCCACAGAACCAACCGTTGGTGTAAACATTTGGGAGCCCGATAGTGTAGTTGAATTAAATGGCAAAACAACCATTCAAAATGTTGATGCTGGTCTTTTTGCTGTTGAAGGTAGTACAATTAAAACGAGCAATGGCACTATTGATACTAATTCTGAAGGTCTAGATACCCAATCCGACACTCCTCCAAATGGGAAGAAAAACAAAATAGAAGCAAAAAAAGCTGCACTGGTTGTAATAAATGGCGGACATATTGATCTGACAGATGTTTCTGCCACAGCAGAAGTTGCCGGTTTACAATTCGCAACTTTCTCTGATAATGATCCAAATGGCCCAGATTACCCACAAAAATATCATAGCAATGAGATCAATCTGACCAATGCAGAGATTCATGCTGAAAATGATACTGGTATTCTCGTTGGAGCTTTTGTTGAAAAAAGCATCGAAGATGCGGCAGCCCCATCAATCGGCACAGTCAATCTTAAAAAATCAGAAGTTCATGCGGACGTATTATTAGGAGATGGTATTTTTTGGGACAAAACGTCATGGAAAGATAAAGATTTGTGGGATGGTAAAGAGGTTAAAGCGATCTCCAACGGCACCTTCACATTAAACGCTGATCAGTCTACTCTAGAGGGCAGAGCGAATATTGCTCAAGACAGAAATGTACACTTTGATCTGAAAAACGATACAACATGGACGTTGAAAATCAGCAAAAACGAAAAAGATAATGATGGCAATCTGCTTGATATTGCTCAAAGATCTCGTTCTGATATTTCCACGCTTAGTCTTGATAATAGCTCCATTGTTTTTAGCGAACCAACAGAAGAGCATTACCAAACATTGCATATAGGTTCTGGTAAACCAGACACAAAAGCAGTCTACAATGCAACGGGTGGTGCAAAGATTTACTTCAACGCAAAATGGAGTGATGGTGCTGCAATAAATGACCAAAAAACCGATAGACTTTTGATCAATGGGGATGTCTCTGGCAACACATCAGTTTATGTTACGGGACGCTTAGAAGATGACAATGTCGAAGCAAATACCTCTGCTGCTGCCAATATCCGTGGTCTTTCACTCATTCAAGTTTCTGGAAAAGCAGAAGAAAGCTCTTTCAAACTTGTAAATGGCTATACCACAAGAGGTGGTTTACCAGATATGTATACACTACGTGCCTATGGACCAGATTCAAGCCAAGGCAAAGCCAATATTGCGCAAAACCTGTTTGATGAAAAGAATGAAAATTTCTGGGATTTCCGTTTGCAACCCGAACTGCTTGGAAATGGTTCAGATGTGATCGCCCCTGTAGCACAAACAGCAAGCTATTTGGTCATGCCAAATGCTCTCTTCTATAGTGGATTAACAGATATGGCTAAACAAAACGCGCTCTTAGCCAATATCAGAACATCCATCTTAGGAAAAGAAGAGGAAAAACAAACTGGTTTCTTCCTTTACACCTATGGAAGCACAGGAACTTTATCTTCTGAACGCGGACCTCTCAAATACGGTTATGGTGCTGATATTCGTTA
>NZ_JBHIMZ010000029.1:0-6671 GCF_042194555.1 Bartonella sp. CR127HXZ
GATATTTTGGTCGCACCTGATGAAGCTGTAGCTTTGGGGGATATTGTTTTGTCTGAACGGGGGCGTGCTTATTGATGCTTTCCTCACTTTTGCCACCGAATTCGAGCTTATTTGAACGCTGTTTTGCAGAAGCAATGGCTTTTGACCCTCACGTTAAAACTACACTCGAAGAAATACCTCGCGCGAAATTTATCACGCGTCCGCCTTCTTGGTTGCCCTTTTTAATAGACGAATATGGCTTACAAGAATTAAGTCCTTATTTTTCTAGCCTTTATGATTTAATTGATCAGGGTCTTGCATGGCAAAATATTCGCGGCTCTCTTGCGGCAATAGAGATGGGTTTGAGATGGTTAGAGATTTCGGCACGCTTTCAACCCGCATGGACGGGGCGGGCATGGTGGAATTCCTTTCAACTTGATTTTGATCAGTTGCCTGAACGGAAAAGCCTTGAAGCCATTGAAGCAATCACAGACCTTTCCAAAAGTTTGCGCTCTGATTTTCGTCGAGGGACCTATGGTTATGATGTGCAAGCTGTTGAATGCAATATGTCACGCCTTGATGACAGCATGTTGGAGTATGAAAGCGGTGTTCGCTTAACAGCTGGGGGCACTTTGTTTTCCTTTGGGCGCACAACAGAGATAGAGCACGTTCTCTTAAGAGAAGAAGGCAGGCTTATTGGTAATTGGATAGATGATGCGGATGAAGAGTTAAGCTTTGAACAAATCGATTATCCATGGGATATGGCAAATTTTCCGTGGTGTTCGGTCAAAAAACATGAACGCGATATACTGATGGCAGAGTGGTTTCATGGTCGCACGCTTTATCTCGTGTTAAGAGACAGCCAAGATGGTGTGATTGGGTTTCGAAGATGCTATGCTGTAGCGCCTGTCGAACAGGTTTTAGAGGGTGTTTACAACCATTCAGGCAATCACTATCAGCCCTCCCCGAGGGGCACGGCGCTTCTTGTTGCAGCCCGCACAGACTTTCACGATGTTGACGGGAAACAAGCAGCTTTTGTTTCCATTCTCGTTCACGCTACCCCCGCAGAAAACATAGCGGTTGGCAAGCTTTGGTTGGAGCCTGATGAACTCAATGGCGGTGTCGAGATACTCAAAACGCCCATTAATATTCCTTTGCGTGCCGATGTTCGCGAACAATTCAAGATTTTATTGAGGTTTTAATATGAAGCATGAAAGTGGTCTACCGTTTGCAATTGACAGATCTCGCGGCAAAGAGGAACAACAAAGCGTTGTCTTTTACGGCACGCGTCCGTTTATTCAAAGTGGTGAACTGAATGAGGTTCAAACCATTATAAGGGGACGGCATGACCGCTTGGGGCGCCTTGTGGCACAAGAAGGAGATCGCGTTGAACGAGCTGATGCTTTTGTCAACAAAGAGACAAGGACCGTCACTTTAACGGATGGCAAGATTTATATCGCAGGCGATATTTTCCCCGTTGCACCTGCTGTACTCAACAATGTTGCCATGATTGGGCGCTTGGAAATTGGTGTGAAGCTACAAAAAAAATGGATAACACACGAAGATGATCCAGAGCTGTTGGGGCAAGTCCCTGGCACTTTGGCAGAAGGAGAGCCCGGTGCCGCCCGCGAAACAGCAAAGCTTGTTTGGGCACTGAAAGAGGATGCGCAGAGTGGCACTTTCTTTCCCGTTTATATTTTACAAGATGGTGTTCTGATTGATCAAAAATCCCCCTCATTGCTTGAACCCGCCATGCAAGCTATTGCGACGTACGACCGCGCCCATGGGCATTATATCGTGAGTGGCTGTCGTGTAAGCGCATTGGGAGCAAATAATGGTTGCCAAGTGTTTAGTATTCAAGAAGGAGAAGCCAATATCAATGGCTTTAAACGCAAACGCTTAGCTGCTTTGCGCCATGAAGAGGTGCAAGATTTTTCGACAAGCGTTGTTCCAAGCGAAACGCATATTTTTGCGCCTCCAAAAGGGAAAACAAGTTTTACCTTTAAACCCTATTATTTTCCTATTGCTGATATTCAGTCTCTTTTGTTGACAAAAGAAAAAACCGTTAACGTCACCCGTGGTGCCGTTGCCGCTGGGCGTGATGGTGTTCCTGATAAAAGCATCACTTCTTTTATTAAAGTCGTTCAAGGAAACAAGGAATTTAAAGAAGGCACAGATTTTAAAAAAACCGGAGACACCATTGATTGGGCACCCGTGGGAGACGAACCTTTACTGGGCAGCAGCTATAAGGTGACTTATCGCTATCGTGCAAAAATCACGGCTGATAAAGTAACAGAGCAGGAAATCACAGTCTCAGGTGGGGCGCAAGGTGGTGATATTATCGTCAGTTACACTTACAAATTACCCCGCATTGACCGTATAGGTCTCAACACAGGGGGCAATGTGGTTTACATCAAAGGTATCTCGGCAGATCACCCCATGGCACCCAGTGTCCCTGATGATGTGTTGTCGCTCGCAACGATTACCAACAATTGGCTTGAAACGCCGGTTGTTGCCAATGATGGCACACGTGTTGCCCCCTATGATGAGATGTGGCGCTATTTTCAACGGGTGCTCTCGCTTGACCGGTTGATGCAATTAGAGCGCATTAAAAGCAATGTGGACTCTAAAGAACCTATTGCCAAAAAAGGTATGTTTGCTGATCCCTTTCTTGATGACTCTTACAGAGATGAAGGCTTTCAACAAACGGGGGCGGTAGGCAACGGCATTTTGCAGCTTGCCATTGACCCAACATTCTATACCGCTCCTTTAAAAGCGCCTGTCACGCTTGACTGGACAAATGAAGTGATCATTGCGCAAGAGTTGACAACGGCTTGCGAAAAAATCAACCCCTATCAAAATTTTGCACCCCTGCCTGGTACAGTAACCCTTGACCCCGCGACAGACTTTTGGCACGAACAGCGCACCGATTGGCTCTCAAGCGTGACCAATCAACTGAACATGGGATGGAACCGTGGGAGAAGCATTCGTAAAACAGAAATCAGTGATGATTTGGTGAGTGCAACCCAAGAGAAAATCGATTTTTTGAGACAAATTACCCTTTCCTTCAAAATTGAAGGTCTTGGCAAGTGGGAACAATTAGAAAGCCTCACTTTTGATGGTGTGAATGTCTTACCGAATTATCCCCTTTTTGCCGATTCTTATGGCGCCATTGAGGGCACTTTTAAGATTCCTAAAAATATCACTGCTGGCACAAAAAATGTTGTGGCACGAGGCAGAGGTGGAACAATTGCAACGGGGCTTTTTACCGGTCAAGGTGTGATTGATGTGAAAGTCATGCGGCGCACCACAACGGTGAAGATATGGACGCAAGTAGACCCACAAGCGCAAGTTTTTACCCCCGATGAAACACGGCAAATCACCGGTATTGACTTTCATCTTTGCAAAATCGGTAATGAGAACCATGATTTGGTGATTGATTTGGTCACCACTGAAAATGGCTATCCGACCGCCGATATTCAAGCGCAAAGCTTTTATTCTATGAAGGGCGCAAAGCTAGGTTGGGCAGAGGCACGCTATGATGTACCACTCCTTGTGATGGATGACCGCTTAACAGCTTTTGTTATTAAGACAGATGATAGTAATCATTCTGTCTCTTTAGCAAAGCTTGGGGATTTTGATGCAGAACATCAGAGATATGTTTCAAGCCACCCTTATGTAACGGGACCACGCTTTTCTTCAGTTAACGCACAAAGCTGGACCGCCCATCAAGATGAGGCTTTAGCCTTTCGTGTGTTGGCAGCCCGCTACACACAAACAGAAAAAACCATTGATCTTGGCACTTTTGATCTTGTTGATTGTTCTGATTTGCAAATACGCGCAGCCATTGAATTGCCTTCAAGCGATTGTTCTGTCATCTTTGAAATTGAACGAAACAATGGCACGGTTTATCAACTCCTTCCCTTTCAATTGCTAAGCCTTACTGAATATATCAGTGAAAAGGTAAAGCTTCGCGCTATTCTCAAAGGCACCGAAAAGCTTTCACCCGTCTTGTTTGCTCCTGTTCAATTGATTGCAGGAAAGATCCATAAGGAAGCCACTTATGTCACCCGTGCTTTTTCCTTTGGAGAAAAGGCAAGGCTGACCAGTTATATCAAAACCTTTTTACCAGGCGGTGCAACCTTTACACTCGAGATGCAACTGGATGATGGTGCTTTCACCCCTTTGAAACTCGACGAAACAGAGCAACTCACTGAACCGCTTTGGACAGAGCGCAAATTTGTAAGCAGCGACAAAACAGCCAAACAAGCACGCCTTAAACTCACCCTTACCGGTGGACCAGCAGCGCGGTCAATGGTGTGTGATTTTGGCGCCGGCATATTGTGACGGGAGAACAGAGATGGAAAAAACCAAAAAACTCGACATGGACTTGCCTAAAGAAGGACGTTTTATCAGTTCTGAATTCCCAATCTTGCGGGAAAACTTGACCAAAATTGATCAAGCCATGATGGAAGTTGAGGAAAAGGTAGAGGGAAAAGCACCTTCAAAACACACGCATACAATAAGTGATGTTGCCGATCTTGAAACGACCCTTAAGGCCAAGATGGCAGCGGATAAAACCTTCACGTTGACCGATTTAAGCGATATCGAAGGCGCAAAAGATGCTGCCAACAATTATGTTCTCTATAAATCAAGCAATAATAACTTCACTTTTGGAAGTGCTGTATCTTTGCTTGGCTCTCATCAACATAAGATTGAAGATATTGTGGGGCTCGATAAATTTAGAGCCAAGATCAATGAAGATCTCACAAGCTATGGTCGCTTAGCCAGCCCAAATGAATGGCAAAGTTATAATAAATTTACCAGCAAAGTCACTATAAGTGGCAGTTTAGAACTGTTGGGTAATTCGTCGTTTAACCTTATCCATAACAACAAAGTCGTTAGCAGTCTAAGCACAACCGGAAGCTCGCTTAAAGGACCTTTGAGAGTTGATGGTGAAGCTATTTATACCAAATCACAAGTGGATGCAGCCATCTTGGCACAGATAAAGAGTCTTAAAAAAGATTTGACCGATAAAATCACGAATTGGCCGGCTCTTGCTGATGCTGAATTACTGTATACGCAAGATGGAAAAATTCAATGGCCAGACTGGGTAACGGATAACACAAAAGTCGAAATCCAAGCATGGGGTGGCGGCGGCAGTGGTGGTGGAGCGGATACACCAAGATTAGGAGGAGGCGGCGGAGGAGGTGGTTGTAGCGTGTGGTATGGCTATAAAGCGAGTTTAAACGGTCATCAAGATATCACAATTGGTAAAGGAGGCGCTTCTGTTGCATCACGCAGTGCGACAGGAAATTCTGGAGGAACAACAGCTGTTGGAAAGAATTTTATTACCGCTACAGGAGGACATGGTGGTGGGGGTGCTTACTCCTCTAGAGATCACGGATTTGCTGGTACTACTACTTACTACTATTCAGGCGATGGCGGTGCTGGAGGTACGGGTGGAAACTTTGGTTTAGCAACAGACGAACATCTAGGAATTGCCAAAGGCGGAAATGGTTATGCTGGAACGAGTGGAATTACGAGTAAAACAAGCGGTAATGGAGGCGATGCTGGGGGTGATACATCACGAGGTGGCTCTGGAGGAGTCGGCAAAGGATCCTATAGTTCAGGAAAAGCAGGACGTGGTTTTGGTGGTGGTGGTGCTGGTGCTCACTCTGATTCTTCTTCAAGTGGTGCTGGTGCTGATGGTGCCGTTCTTATAAGATTATGGAAAGAATAAATGGATGCACAAGTAACCAAGATATGACAGAAGTCAAATGGATAGCTGTTCTATAAGCAGGCTTATATGTTTTTAAGTCCTTTTATCGCTCTTTCAAAGCCCTTTTAAAGGGCTTTTTGACTGACAGTGTCAGGCTTATGGAGCATGGTGATGCTTGTTATAGTCTCTTCATTGATTTGGAGAGCAAAATGGCAACAGAATTTAATCATGGGATTCGCATTGTAGAGGCTGGTGAGGATTCCCGTCCTTTAGCAACATTTGATCAGACCGCCATTGGGGCGGTTGTCACAGCCCCTGATGCTGACAACCAAGTTTTTCCCCTCAACGAGCCTATCCTTATCTTTACGCATGAGGGTGAGAAAATCCAAAAGCTTGGGGCAAGAGGCACGGCTCTTGATGTCATTAACGCTGTGTGTGCGCAAGGGATTGAGGCACAAATTATCCTTGTGCGTGTGGAAGAAAAATCAACCATTGCTGAGACACAAACTGAGATGGTGGGATCAAACGCTCACCTGACCGGTGTGCATGCGCTAAAACACGCTAGAGGGCATTTAGGGGTGGAACCTGGCATTTTACTGGCACCAGCTTATAGTGCAGGGCGGATTGATAATGGCAAAAACCCCGTGGCAGATGCTTTAGAACAAGTGGCAGAAAAGCTACAAGCGATTGCCGTGTTTGATACGGGTGGTAAAAACACGGAAGAAAGCCTTGCCTATCGTGCAGATTTTTCCTCACGCTTTTGTTATTTGATTGACCCCTTTGTACGGGTGGCAAATGGTGATGGGGGTTGGAGTGTTAAACCGGCAAGTCCTTTTGCTGCCGCCATGTTTATCAAACGTGATAAGCAAAGGGGCGGTGTTTTTTGGTCTCCTTCCAACCAAGATGTGCATGGCATTTTAGGCACGGCGCGCCCGATTAGCTATTTTGATGGCGAAATCGATCATGAGGC